>CAZQMD010000001.1:0-65745 GCA_964594185.1 uncultured Afipia sp.
TCGGGGGATACACTGATCACCTGATGGCCTTTTGAACCCAGAACTGCTCGAACCGCCATTGTAGCCTCCCGAAAATTCACCGCGCCATTCAGCGAGCGCAGTCTGCCGTCGAGTCAAACAACGTGTGGCCTGTTTGGTTTCGTGTGCGCCTCCGAAAATGCCGTGGCTTTGCATCGGCAATGTCCAGCGATGATGAAGCAAATACTACCGCCTCGCAAGACGGTGCATGCGATGCATGGCTGCTGACGTCTTGGAGAATGTATGCCGGGTCAGTCGGCCGCAGGCGGCAAGGCGCCCGCATTATTGTCCTGCACGATGGCGCGCGGCACCGGATCGAACAGCGAAAACAGCACCAGACCTGCGACAAAGCCGCCGATATGTGCCTGCCACGCGATGCTTTGCGCCGAGGCGCCGATGGCGATCGCGCCAAGCCCGGTGATGATGTTGAGACCGAACCACACCGCGAGGAAGCCGAGCACCCGCGAATTCTGCAATGACCTGATCAGCGACAGCGCAGGCACCCTCGCCGCGACTTCCGCATCGCCGCGGCGGAAGGACAGAAAGCTTCCGTGCTGGAAGGCGAAGCGGATCGCCGCCGCCATCATGCCCGAGACCGCAGCGGACGCGCCAATCATCGGCGCAACCTCATGCTGATGCGTCACCAGATGCGCGACCGCGCCCGCAATCGCGGTGACGGCGAAGAACGCAAAGAACCGCAACGTTCCAAAGCGACGCGCGACCGCACTGCCGAACGGCAACATCCACAGCATGTTGAAGAGGATGTGGGTGATATCCGCATGCAGGAAGGCGTAGGTCAGGAAGGTCCAGATTTCCGCGCCGACACCGCCGGGAAATTTTCCCGCCAGCACCGAGGCATCGTAACGCGCGGGTACGAAGCCGAAGGTCCAGATCACTTCCTGGTCGGTGGCGAGCGGCAGCAGGGCACGCAGCCCATGGATGCCGGCCATGACGACGATGACCGCGGTCATGGCGAACGGAATGGTCAGGATCGGTTCGCGGGGAGATTCAGGAGCGTCCAAGGTCACACAATATCCGGGAGAAACGAGTGTTCTTCTGAGATAGGCGGCTTTCGCGGTGCGGTGCAAGCGGAAGGACCGCTCCCGACGCAAAAGAAAAGGGAGGGCTTGAAGGCCCTCCCTTGGTCTTTGCCGGTCTTTCCGCGCCGTCCGGGTATCCCCACCCCTCCCGCGCAATGACCAGATCGTTTTCCGCCGCCTGTATTCAACCTGAGTTCTGAGCCACCGCCGGTCCCTGGAGAAGACCGGCGACTTGGAGTGACGGGACACTACCCGCCCTACGCAGATCCACGAAGCTCATAGTTAAATTAATCTTAACAACGCAAACCTGGGTTCAGGAACGCCCAATCCCCGCTTCGGCATGGACGCTGCACCTCAAGTCCCGCACAACAGAAAGGGGCCTCACGGTGCCTGAAAGCGGGACAAATCTGTCCCGCCGTCGTCATCCGTGGGGCGGGATCGGTTTATGAAGCATCCATCGAACCAGGAATTCTACGCCTACTGGGACGAGAAGCGCGCAGGCGCGCTCGCCCCGGAGCGAAGCGACCTGGAGCCTGAACAGGTCCGGCATCTGCTCGGCGACATCTTTGTCCTGTCCTGCGATCTGGCGGCCGGTTACCCGTTCCGGGTGGCGGGAACCCGGATGTGCGCCCTGCTCGGCGCCGACCTGAAGGGCCAACGCTTCACCAGCCTGTTCCGTGACGCCGACCGCGAAGACATCACGGACATTCTTGGGGTCGTGACCGAGGAAAACCAGCCCACCGTGGCCGGCCTTTCCGCGCTGGCTCCGGACGGCGGACGATTCCACCTCGAACTCTTGCTGTTGCCGTTCAGCGCCCGCTCCCACAGCCCGATCAGCCTGACCGGATTGCTCGCACCGCTCACGCCCATCGGGGCAATGCACACCTATGGCAGCCTGAAAGACTTCAGCCTGACCTCATGGCGTCATCTCGAACAGGACCGCGGACGTCCGCGCGCGTTGCGGAAATGGTCGCTGATCCGCGGCTTCACCGTCTACGAAGGCCTGCGCTAAGAGGACGCAATTCGTTAGGGCTAACACATCGTTAACCGTGAGCGCCGTAAGGTTCATCATACCGAAAAACCGGTCGGCCGGTGTTGATGATGGCGTTGGTGCAAAGACAATCGATCCGTCCGTCCGCTCAGGAGCGGCGACGCTTTCAGCGCGTGAAGGTTCACCTGCTCGGCCGCTACATGCTGTCGGACCGGCGTGAGTTTCCGTGCCAGGTCATCAACATGTCTCCCGGCGGCCTCGCCATGCTGGCGCCCGGCATCGGCAATGTCGGCGACCGCGTCGTCGCCTATCTCGACCATATCGGCCGCGTCGAGGGCAAGATCACCCGCCTGCTCGACAACGGCTTTGCCATGACGGTCGGAGCGACGCCGCGCAAGCGCGACAAGCTCGCAGCCCAGCTCACCTGGCTCGCCAACCGCCAGATCCTCAACCTGCCGGAAGACCGCCGCCACGACCGCATCGTGCCGCGCAATTCGATGTCCATCATGAAATTCGACGACGGCCGCGCGATGGCCTGCCGGATCATGGACCTGTCGCTGTCCGGTGCGGCGCTTGCAGCCGAAATCAAGCCGCTGGTCGGCGAGCCGGTTACCCTCGGCCGCGTGCAGGCGCGCGTTGTCCGTCACCTCGAAGAAGGCTTCGCGATCGAGTTCGTTCACGCGCAGCTTCCCGAGACAGTCGAAGATAACGTAAGCGCGCAGTAAAGAGCGGCGGTTACCAGTTTCTGATTTTTCAGGCCAATCAGGGCGATACCCGCATCCGGGTGTCGTCCTGATGCTTTTTGCGGCCTGTTCGACCCCTTTCAGCCCCTATCAACCGATCTGAAATTCGTCAGCAGGAGCAGAGCCTTGCCCGGAAATAGATAAAATTTGAATCAAATTCGATTATCTCAAATTTTAAGCGTATTTTATTCAAGTATAGATCGATTTAGCCGCGTCTTTTACTTGTATTCGTCTCAATTGTACTTCGACGACTTAGCGGCGGTGCAAATCCTTTGTGTGAAAAGTGGTCCCAACAAGAAAAACGGGGGCCACAATGTTTTCAATTCGTGGACGGGGAGTCGGTCTGGCCATTGCTGCCAGCCTTTTTGGAATGACCGTTGCGGCGCAGGCCGCGAACGAACGCGTGCTTTACGCCAGCCTGGGTGACACCACACGCGCGCCGATCGGCTGGGTTGAATTCTGCAACGACAATCCGCGCGATTGCCGCAACGGCGCGACGCAGGCCCGCGACATCGTGATGACGCAGGCGGCGTGGAAAGATCTCCTGCGGGTCAATCGCTGGGTCAACGAGACCATCAAGCCGATGACCGACATGGATCACTGGGGCGTCATCGAGAAGTGGTCGTATCCAAGCGACGGATACGGCGACTGCGAGGATTATGTCCTGCTCAAGCGCAAGATGCTGATCGACGCCGGATGGCCGCGCGAGGCGCTGCTGATCACGGTGGTGCGCGACAAGAAGGGCGAAGGCCACGCGGTGCTGACCGTGAAGTCCGACAAGGGCGAGTTCATCCTCGACAATCAGAACGAGGAAGTAGTTGCCTGGACCGACACCGGCTACCGCTTTGTGAAGCGGCAGTCGCAGAACGATCCGAACACATGGGTGTCGCTGGGAGACTCGCGTCCCGCCGTCGCCACCGCAAGTTCACGCTGAGATTTCGAGCATGATCGAAAGGTCATGCTCACCAAGGAATACTTGAAGAGATAGGAACCCACGACCCGGTCGTATCCCCACCCCTCCCCGTCCCAGACCGGTTCGTGCGCGGCCGAGCTTCCCCCAAGCTCGGCCGCAACTTTTTTGAAAATCGCTGACAATGCCTGGCTTCTGCGACATCATGTGGTGCGGGTGTCTCTCGCACTTTTGATGACGAAATTTAGGGGTGAAAATGATTTTCAAGAACCGTTGGTCACAAACACTTGTAACAGCCTTGTTCACAGGCATCGCACTGAGCTTCGGGCTCGCGCTGGCGGAAGCAGCAACCATCGTGGCCCTCGGCGCAAGCAACACCTACGGCAAGGGTGTCGCCCGCAACGAGGCCTATCCGGCCCAGCTTCAGGCTATTCTGAAGGCCAGCGGCAAATCCGTTCGCGTCATCAACGCAGGCATCAATGGCGATACGACAGAAGGAATGCTGAACCGGCTCGATCGCGCCGTGCCAAACGGCACCAGCCTTGTCATCCTGCAACCGGGAGGCAATGACCGGCGCAAAGGCAGCGCGGATCGCACCTCGGACATTCAAAGCCGGCTGAGCGCGCGCGGGATTCCGGTTGTGATGCTCAGCAACAGCATGCTCTCCGGGCTACCGAAGCAGCCGGACGGAATTCATCTGACGCCAGAAGGCTATCAAATGCTGGCACGATCGATTGCGCCAAACGTTCAGAGTTCGATGGGACGCTGATCGCGCGCGATCTCGTCAATTGATGTGCGGCCAGCCCTCGAGAGCTGACCGCAATTTTCACAGACATGCTCCGGCAACAGCGCTGCCAGCAAGCTGCCGTCAAGCCGATCCAAGAATGATCGACGTGACCTGCGCAGGATCGATCACCATCACGTCGTGACCGATGTCGAGTTCAAGTGTCTTCCACTTGCCCGACTCTTTCACCTTCGCGAGGTTCGCATCGAACGTGGCGCTCTTGTAGCCTTTGGCGCGGACGTAGAGCTTCTTCGCGATCTTGTCCCGCGCGCCCTTGAACACCGCAGCTTCGGTATATGTGCCGACTGGCTGCGCCGTGGTTTTGCCATCGACCCAGGGACGATCCTTTTCCGCAACACCGAAGGCCGCGGCCGGCGGCGGCTTGATGCCGCTTTCGCCCTTCTCGATCGCCGCATTGATGGCGGTGACGAAAGCCGGAGACGATTTCTGCAAAAGCGTTTCGCCGTCTTCGGGCAGGAACGCATCGAGGAAAACGATCGACGAAATCCGGTCAGCAAGCTGCTCGGCCACGCCGCTGATGATAATGCCGCCGTAGGAATGACCGACCAGCACGACGTCTGAAAGATCTTCGTACCGGATCACATTGGCAATGTCGGTGATGTGAGTCGTGAGATTGATGCTTTTGTTGAGAAGATGGGACCGCTCGCCCAATCCGGTCATTGTCGGAGTGAAGACCCGATGCCCCTGCTTCACAAGCACATCCGACACCTGACGCCAGCACCAGCCGCCATGCCATGCGCCATGAACAAGCACGAATGTTTTCGGCGTCGTCGTTTGCGCTGCGCTCTTCGACACGCCGTTTACGGCTGCCAAAGCCCCAACGCCGGTCGCGACGAGATGCCGCCGCGTGATTCCAACCATGACCTTCTCTCCGGATATCTTTGATGTTGGCTCAAACGAATTGAGCAAAGTTCTTCAACACCATTATCAAACGGCAGGAAAGCACGATTTCGACTGATACATTTGCACATTGTACCACTCGATCCGCTGCAAGGATGCGCGCAACCGGATCGCGTGAGAGACGTCATCGAACCTTTTGCATCACGATGACGTTTGAGTCAGCGGCAGCAGTTCGCGCAACCGCGCGTCGCGCAGATAAAGCCCGCCCCATGTCATGACGCCGAGCAGCAGACAGATGAGCTGCGGCGGCGATCCCAGTTCGCCGAGCCGGAAGTGGGTGCAGATCGCACCGCCGAGAAAGGCTGTGGTGAGGATCGCACCGAGAAATGCGGTTCGCGGAATTGCATAAAGAACGCCGCAGACGAGCATGACGATGCCGAGCGGCACGGCGAGGCCCATCGGAAATCCGGTCGCTTCCATCGGCTCTTTCAGCAGGTGCGGCGCGAACAATTGAACCCCAGCGTCAGCGAGCAACGCCAGCACCACGAGGGCACTCATGACATCGCCAATCCAGTTGGCTGCGGTCTTCTGCGCCATAATATCTCCTTTGGTCACAATGATTTTTGAAACGTCCGCGCGATGACAGACGAAAAACGTCCGCCTGCAAATATCCAGCTACGGGCTGCGCAGGTCATGGCCAGCGCACGCCGCCGCGTCAATGTGAAATTGCCTTCAATTCTGCAACTAAAAAACTTGCGGCGGGGCTTGAACCGGAAGGCTCCCGCCGCAAGCGCCACGATTTCGGATCGAAGACGCGCGGATGCGCTCACCCGATCTTTTTCAGGCCCGCCTTGAAGCGCTTGCCGTTGTGAACGTAATGCGCGGCGCCATAGGTCATGGCCTTGACCTGCTCTTCGGTCAGCGTCTTGATCGCACGGGCGGGCGCACCGATCACCAGCGCGCGATCCTCGAATGTCTTGCCTTCGGTAATCACGGACCCCGCGCCGACGATGCAGCCCTTGCCGATGCGCGCGCCGTTCATGATGATCGCGCCCATGCCGATCAGCGCGCCATCCTCGATGGTGCAGCCATGCAGGATGACGTTGTGGCCGATGGTGCAGTTCGTGCCGATGGTCAGCGGAAATCCGGGATCGGTGTGAAAGGTGCAGTTGTCCTGCACATTGGAGCCTTCGCCGATATCGATCAGCTCATTGTCGCCGCGCAGCACCGAGCCGAACCAGACGCTGGCATTGGCCTTCAGGCGCACATTGCCGATCACCGTCGCGGTCTCGGCGATGAAGTACTGCCCGTCGGCAGGCAATTGAGGGGATTTTCCGTCGAGTTCGTAGATCGCCATTCATCGTCTCCTTTCGGAAGACCATGCCACGAAAAAAGCGGGTCTGGCGAGAGTTTGGATTAAGCGAGGACGCCCGCGCGCTCCAGCAGCATCAGAACGAACGTCCCTGACATCATGCTCCAGAACCCGGCAATGACGGTGGCGATCGCAACGAACTGAACCCGGCGGCCTTCGATCATGCGGCCGCGCACGGTGTTGCGCATGATGATGAAGGGCGCGGCGAAAACCAGAAACGGCACGGCGGCGAATGCCTTCGGCGCGGCCTTCTGCATCAGCAATCCGAAACCGGGAGGCTTTTCCATGAAAGCCTGAAAGCCGCTGTTGAGCGCGCCCGCGAAGGCAAATCCAATGAAAAGGGCAAAGAAGGAATTCAACGCTTCGGGCGACATCTGACACATCCAACGCACGCGACCACCTGGAGCCGCCGCGCACGGCAACCCGGCGTCAGACTTCGCAAAATGCCGCCGCGCCCGCCAGTTTATCCTTAAAGGAAGGTTAACACGCCCGCGCCGCTCGGCCCTGTGCGCATGGCTCCGGCGGGACGTCCATCACGGGGAACCGCCGGAAACGCGTCCGCGCATGGCATAATCCGCAGCGATTCGGCCCGCATCTGGCGGCTGTCACCACGAAATGTCTGTTTCCCGCTCATGGCTCTGTTTTCGTCCACATCGCCCCGCCCCGCTCCCGCGCGGTCTGCCCAGCGCAGCCACCTCGTGCCGCTCCTGGCCATGGGCGCAATCGGCGCATGCGCGGTCGCGGCAGTGGCGTATCTGTTGTGGCCCACCTGGAATGTCGAAAAAGCCGGCGATCCGGACCGGCTGCCGATCAGCATCGGCGGCACGCTGTTCAATGTGCCGACCAACGCGATCCGGGTAAAACTGCAAAAGCGCACCGGTCCGCAGGAGCGCGTCGATATCAACTTCGTCTATCCCTCGCTGGAAGCCCCCGAAGCGCGGCGTCCGGTCAGCGCCGAAACGGTGGAGGACAATCTGCCGGAGATTGACCGGATCTTCCTGTCGATCGCGGCGCATCACGATGCGGTGTCGCCGGACGAGCGGACACGGACAATCTATCCGCGCTATCTCGACCAGAATGCGGGACGCATCGAAGACGGATTGAGCATCCGCCCGTTCCGCGACAATACGCCTTATGCAAATGAGGATCTGGTCTATGCCTCATCGCCGCTGATCATCGCGCGCTGCACGCGCGATGCGAAAACGCCGGGGATGTGTCTCAGCGAACGGCGGATCGAGGGAGCGGATCTGACCTTCCGCTTTCCGCGCGACTGGTTGTCGAAGTGGCGGGATGTCTCGGCTGCGATGGATCAGATCATCGGCCGGATGCGCAGGCCGCACGGGTAAACCTGTCATTGCGAGGGGCGAAGCGACGAAGCAACCCACTCTTCTAAAGGTGGATTGCTTCGCTTCGCTCGCAATGACGTATACTTAAACCTCTTCCTCGATGTCGGTCTCGAGGATCGCCATCTGGAACTGGAAGGAACGGTCATCGTCCTCGTCATCGACGAACAGCACGCCGATGAATTCCTCGCCGATATAGACCTCGGCCGAGTCATCCTTCTTCGGACGCGGCACGACGCGGATTTTTGGATTACCGAACAGGCGCTTGAGATAAGCGTCGAGCTTTCTGACTTCCGTAACGTCCACGGGCGTTTCTCCAACTGAACAATGATTGTTGGCGACAGCTTTAAAACGATATGGCGCAGACCGCTAGTGTGGTGGTTCGCAAGTCCGCACATTTTCTCAGCGCGGCCATTTGCGGCCTTGCGGACCCAAACCACAGGCGAACTTCGGATTCAGGACACCAGGTCCCTGCGCCGCGATAAATCGTAATCCGTTTTTCAGGTGCCGAGAGCGTTGAGCATCTGGTTCATGGTGCGCGATGGCTCGGAGCAGCCGGCCTCGCCGACGATTTTCGCCGGTACACCCGCCACCGTCACATTGTGCGGCACATCCTTGAGCACAACCGAGCCGGACGCGACGCGGGCGCAGTGGCCCACTTCGATGTTGCCGAGGATCTTCGCGCCTGCGCCGAGCATGACGCCATGACGGATCTTCGGATGACGATCCTCGTTTTCCTTGCCGGTGCCGCCGAGCGTCACGCCGTGCAGGATCGAAACGTCGTCCTCGATCACAGCCGTCTCGCCGACAACGAAGCCCGTCGCATGATCGAGGAAGATGCCGCGGCCGATGCGCGCGGCTGGATTGATGTCGGTCTGGAATTCCGCCGACGAACGGCTCTGGATGTAGAAGGCGAAATCCTTGCGCCCGTTCTTGTAAAGCCAGTGCGCGAGCCGGTGCGCCTGAATGGCATGAAAGCCCTTGAAGTAGAGCAGCGCGTCGATAAAGCGCGACACCGCAGGATCGCGATCGTAGACCGCGACGAGATCGGCGCGAAACGCGTTGCCAAGATCGGGATCGGCTTCAAGCGCGTCGTTGTAAGCCTGACGGATCAGATCGCCGGACAATGCCGAATGATCGAGACGCTCGGCAATGCGATGCACCACCGCGTCTTCGAGACGGTCGTGATGCAGCACGGTGGAATAGATGAAGGTCGCAAGTTCAGGCTCGCGCTGCACGATGGCCTCAGCCTCGTCGCGAATACGGGTCCAGACAGGATCGACGGTCGAAAGAGCCGCCTTCGTATCGAGATGATGCTTCACCATGGGAACAGTCCGGCTGATAGCGTTGAGGATATCTTACCACATAATGGGTTGTTGGAAGGCCACAACGTCCGGCAAGGTTGACGCCGGAATAATGTTCTCCTTCCGCCGTAGAATATTTATCTACGGCGCACGGAATCAACCGTGCTGCCCAAGGAACTCCAGAACGCCTTCCTTGTAAACCTTGTCGCCGACCGCGCGCATGTGATCGCGGTTTGGAATATCAAGCACTTGCGACCCCGAAATGACGTCGGAAAGGCGTTGCGCCGAGCCAGCAATGTCATCGGTGGTCCCCACCGCGACCAGCGTCGGGACGGCAATTGCGGCAGCTTCCTCGCGTGTCATCAGCCGCCGCGAACCGCGCAGGCACGCCGCAAGTGCCCTGCGATCCGAGCGGGTCTGATCTGCAAACGCCCGGAACGTGCGGCCGACAGGATCGGTCACGTCATCAAGCGATGCCGCTTCCAGTGCGCTCGCGACATTCTCGCCCGGCCCGCCGCCTTCGATCAGGCCCATGCCAATACCGCCAAGAATGATGTTGCGCAGGCGCTCCGGACTGCGCTGGCCGAGATAGGCGGTGATGCGTCCGCCCATCGAGTAACCCATCATGTCCGCGCGTTCGATCTTCAGATGATCCATCAGCGAGCGCACATCACCGGCCATGGTGCCGATGTGATAGTCCTCGGAATCGTACAGCTTGGTGGACTCTCCATGTCCGCGAAGATCGAGCGCGATGACGCGTCGGCCGGCTTTTGTCAGCGTCGATGTCCAGCCCGGATACGCCCAGTTCACATTCTTGCTCGATGCAAATCCATGCACCAGAACGATCGGATCGCCCGCGCCTTCATCGAGATATGAAAGCTCAACGGAGCCGTTGTGAAAACTCGGCATCTTGTCGTCCAATGTTCGTGGGAAGTGATGCGGCCGAAGCGGCCACGATGCGATATCTGGAGTTTATCCGGATGCGGCGCACATGACCAGCGCAGTCAGGCCGCTTGAGTGGACGCCTGCGCAACAGCAAGTTCACGCCGTGCGCGTTTCAGTTTCGAACGTTGAATCCACGCCAGCGTCAGCCGTTCGGTCGTTGCCTTGATCGAGGTGATAAAACCGAACAGCGCCAGCAATGCGGCGAACACCCACCACGCCAGATTGAATACGCCGGCGGTCAGCAGCAGTGCACCGCGCCCGAGAATCTTGACAATAGCGCGGGTCTGGCTGCCCTTGGACTCTGCAAGCCGCGCGGCACGCGCAACGTCCTTGGGTCCGTCGGCAATGCGCAGCACATCGAGCGCGCCTTTGGTGCCGGCCTTTTCACCGACGCGGCCGACATCCTTTGCAAGACGCACCAGCGCGCCCGCTTTCTCTGCCTTGAAGGCGGCCTTCATCGCACTGATGGTCTGACCGGGACGTGCGATCGAGGCGGTCGCGACAGCCTGCTGCAGCATCGGCGCATCGACCATGCCGCGCGCCGAGCGTCCGGCCCATTCGGTGAGGCCCGCACCGAGCCGTCCGACCTTGCGTGCATCCTTCACCATCGACAGCCCCGCCCGAACCGGCGTTGCACCGCCGGCGGAGGCATACGTTGCAGCCGTCACCACAAGACCGGCGCTGGCAAGCCCAAGCACCAGTTGGTCCGCGTCTTCGCCCATCGCCAGCCGTTTGCCTTCGCGCAACACGTCGCGAATGTCGCCGAACACGAACAGGTCGCCTGCAACGGTGCCGGAGAGACTGGCGACGTCGTCCGCTTCGCCGGTCACAAGACCGGTCGCAAAACGCTTCGCCATGCTGGCTGTGGAATTCTCGTCAGCGACGGCGGCATGGACGCGCGCGGCTATCCCATCGGGCAGCGCCACACCCTTGTCCCGCGCCAGATCGGCAAAACTGTTCGCCAGATCGGCATCCCTGGCGTCGAGCGCCTGTTCGATGCCAAGGCCAATCGTCGCAGCGTTCGTTCGCAAGGCGGAATTGATCTGGCTGTCAGACAAGGCCACCGGATCGTCCTGCGCCAGCAGAAGCGACCCAGCCTCGCGGGCATGCGGCAACAGCAAGGCAAATACCGCCGCCGATGCGACGGCCCCCGCAAGCGTCAAACCGATGCGCCGAGCCTGTTTCATACCAGGGACAACCCTTTCGCCAGCCACGAGGTCCCGATTTCGTGACCTGACATGACTTGGCGATGACATGGTGTGCCGTTTTTCGGACACAACCTCTCCGCCGAAAGAAGGGCTTTCCCAAGACGGCAGGATTGTGTCGAATTCACACGCTGACTTCTGGGGCGAATGGACGAATCCGGCGCCGCAATCTAGGAATAAATGGTATCTCCCGGTATGCTGCAAAGCAGCGGCTGCGTCGCCGCTATAGGCTGGGTTGTGGGCAAAAGACGCGGAAGACCAGGATTGGGGTTGTATTGCTATGGCGGATCACGTCGTCCCTCACTTTCATAACGATGCGGGCGTGGCCATCATCGAAATCGGATCGCGCGAGTTCATGTGCGTGGGAGCGAATCCCCCGTTCGATCATCCGCATGTGTTTCTCGATCTCGGCGACGACAACGAAATCATCTGCCCGTATTGCTCGACGCTGTACCGCTACGCCAAGGACCTTGCCGCCGGACAGGCGCGCCCTCCCGAATGCGTCGTGAAAGACAAAGTCGCCTAACAAACCTGTGGCCGATTCACGCACCATCGTTGTCGCTGGTGCGGGTATTGGCGGACTGACAACCGCGCTTGCGCTCGCCGCGCGCGGTTTTCGCGTCATCGTGCTTGAGCGCACCGCCAAACTCGAGGAAGCCGGCGCAGGGCTACAGCTATCGCCCAACGCCAGCCGCGTCCTGATCGAGCTTGGGCTCCAGCCGCCGCTCGCGCCGCATGTCATCGCGCCCGACTCGATCAGCATCATGACCGCCCGCACCGGCAAGGAGATCGGCCGCGTGCCGCTCGGCGAAGCCGCGGCGCTGCGCTACGGCGCGCCCTACTGGATCGTTCGCCGCGCCGACCTGCAATCCGCATTGCTGGCGCGCGTCACCAGCCATCCCGACATTGACCTGCGACTCGGTGCGCAGTTCGAAGACGTCGCCGTCTATCCGAAGGGCGTCACGGTGGTTCAGCGCAGCGGCAGCGCGCGGCAACAGGAGCCTGCGCTGGCGCTGATCGGCGCCGACGGTGTCTGGTCCAGCGTCCGTCACCAGATTTTTCCCGACGCGCAGCCGCAGTTCACCGGCAGCATCGCCTGGCGCGGCACTGTCGATGCCTCGCAATTGCCGCGCGGCTTCGTGACACAGCGCGTGCAATTGTGGATGGGCACCAACGCGCATCTGGTCGCCTACCCGATGTCCGGCGGCAAGCGCATCAACATGGTCGCCATCGTCTCCGGCAAATGGAACAGGCCGGGCTGGAGCGAGCCCGGCGATGTGGTCGAGATCGCCAATCATTTCGCCGATCCGCACTGGCCGATTGCCGCGCGCATGATGATCGGCGCGGTCGATAGCTGGCGGAAGTGGGCGCTGTTTGCCATGCGCGATGGCGGCGTCTGGAACAAGGGACCGATTGCGCTGCTCGGTGACGCGTCTCACGCCATGCTGCCGTTCGCCGCGCAGGGTGCGGGCATGGCGATCGAAGATGCCGCGGTGATCGCCAAATGTCTCGACGCCTCGCGCGCCAATCCGACGGCAGCTTTCGCGCAATATGCCAGCCAGCGCGCCGCGCGTGTCGGGCGCGTTCAACGCACCGCGCGCAAGAACGGCCAGACCTATCACCTCGGCGGGCCGGTCGGCTTCGCCCGCGATCAGGTGATCCGCGTGCTGGGCGGCTCGCGCCTGCTGTCGCGGCAGGACTGGATCTACGACTGGAAGGTCTAGCGGCGTCGCTTGCTGGTGGGCGCGGCGGGAGCGGACGGCGCGGCAACCTCTGCACTGCAATTGTTGCGGGCCATCTTTTGATCGATGGCGTCGCGCTGCGCGCGCTCGGCGCGATAGTCGGTCTGATAGGCAAGGCCCGAAACCAGCGTCCCGCCCGCGCCGCTTTCGGCCTTGGCCATCAACCCTTCAAGCTCGACAACGCGGTTGTTGGAGGCCGTGCGCGCCGTGGCGAGCTGCTGGCAGTTGTAAAGATCGTATTTGGACGGATCGACAAACACGCTCGACCCGAAGCCCGAGTCGCCACCGCTGGCGCAGGCGCCGAGACCGATCGCCATTGCGCCAAGGATGGCGGCCTGCAGACCGCCGCGCGACTGGCGCAGCACCAAATTGCTTCTCATAACTTCCGTCATCCGCGCGTGTTTCTGATGTGGGTCGTGTTGCCGGTCTTCATGTTGAATTTGTGGTGGTGTATTTGGCGCGGGCCGCACGGATAGGGTGCGGCTGCGGTAAGGCTGTCTGGATGAATTCCATGCCGCGATGAATCAAGGCGCTTGTAGCACCGGTTATTCATAACTATCAGCTACGCCTTGATAATTCATTCATTGGTCCTGACGTGGCTATTCCCTCGTTTCCTCCACCGCCGACCCGACCGGCTGTCGCCCCATGGCGCAGGCCGTTCGAGGCATGGCTGGACGGGATCGAGCGCGGATGGGCCATCCCGGCCCTGCTCGCCGCCTTTGTCGCGGTCTGGATGCTGTATTTCAGCATCGCCTATGTCGCGGGCGACCTGCATCCGGATGTCCTCGAAGCCTGGTCGGTCGGCCGCACCCTGTCCTGGGGCAGCGGCAAGCATCCGCCGCTGATGGGCTGGTTCACCCATGTTTGGACCCTGATTTTCCCGACCACCGACTGGTCGATGGAATTGCTCGCGATGGTCAACGCCGCCCTCGCGCTCTGGGCGGTCGACCTGATCACGCGGCGCTATGTGCGCGGCGACAAGCGGGTCATCGTCATTCTTCTGCTGATGCTGTTGCCCGCCTATCAGTTTCATGCCCAGCGGTTCAACGCCAACACGGTCTTGCTCGCGGTCTGGCCGCTGGCGACCTACTGCTTCCTGCGCTCGTTCGAAACGCGGACAGTGCTCTGGTCGGCAGCCGCCGGTGTGATGTGCGCCGTCGCGATGCTCGGCAAGTATTACTCGATCTTCCTGATCGCAGCCTTTGCCATCGCCGCCATCGCCCATCCGCAGCGGCGGGCCTATCTCACTTCAAAAGCGCCGTGGATCTCCGCCATCGCGGGCCTGATCGCGCTGGCCCCTCATCTGCACTGGCTCGCAACCACGGGCGCGATGCCGTTCCAGTATGCGATGGACGCCCATTCCGGCTGGACATTCTCAGGCATGCTCTGGGAAGTCGCCATGTTCGTCGCCGGCATCGGCGGCTACCTCGCCATTCCGGCAATCGCCCTTTTGCTGATGACGCGGGCGAACCTGCGGGCCTTCGCGGCCAATCTGCGCCAGCTCGATTCCGGATTGTTGTTGCTCGCCATCATTTTCGCGGCAACGATCATCTTGCCCGCCATCGTCGCGATCATTCTGGTGACCGATCTGCCGCCGCTGTGGAATCTGCAGGGCCTGTTCTTTGTCGCAGTCATCGCGGTGTGCTGCACCCGTTTCACCATCGACCGGTTCGATACGGTCAATCTGACGGTCGGCGTGATAACGCTGTGCCTTGGCGCGGTGATCGCTGCGCCGTTCTACGCGTCCTACCGCAACACCCACCCGTTCGAAATGCGCCGGAATTTTCTCAAACTGGCAGCGGACGAACTGACCACACGCTGGAACGACACCTACGACATGCCGCTCAAGCGCATCAGCGGAAGCGATACCCTCGCCTTCGCGATGGCCTTCTACAGCCCGCAGCATCCCGCCTACAGCCGCCCCTTCCGTCTTCAGGATCAATGGCCGATTCCGAAACGCGCCCTGCGGGCGGGTTGGGCCGCCATGTGCTTCTCGGACGAAGCTCCCTGCCTGAACTGGATGCAGCAGGTCCACGACACAGCGCCGAACGGTCAGCGCATCGAATTCACGGTTCAGAGCCGGCTCTGGGGCGTACCCGGGGTGGAAGCGCGGGTCGTGGCGCTGATGGTGCCGCCGCATGCCGGTCAGCCGGCCCTGCCGCCTTCACCGTTGCATGAAGAACATCCGTTGCAGGATTTCAGCGCCAGCAGGCGCGCGCCGTTCTAGACCGGCACAACTGCGTCAGCGCACGACGCGATTGGCGTCAAAGCGTTTCCTGCTTGTGGCCGCATTCCTTGCAGGTGAACGACGCCCGCTTTGTGCCCTTCTCGGCCAAAACGCGATTAGGCTTGCCGCACTTGCCGCATGTCGCATCGAAGCGCGTATTGCCCTGCTTGACGACAAGCGCCTTGCGTTCCATCGCCTCACGCACCAGCCGCTCGGTTTCCTCGCGCAGGGCCTGCTTGTCCACCATGGTCGGTCCTTCGGCTATGTCCCGGAAAATTCCCGCGCGTATTTAGCGGGCCTTGCTCCCGTTTAACAAACCATATCCATCCGCGACACGGCGAAATCGCCATTGACCTGTGCCGCCGGGATGCACTGTCAGCACGGGACCATCTGTCTCGACCTGCGTCCTGCTGTTGCTCATGGTGCCGTTATGGCTTTTCCATTTCAGCGAAACGGAACTGCCCCACACCTTGCAGTCATAAACGCCGCCCAGCGAACTCCGAAAAATAATCCAGCCGAAACTTTCGTCGATCTGGTGCGGAGGCTGCGGCAGGTTGAAGTACGACTGCACGCTCGCCTGACAGATCAGCGCGTTCGTCCAGGACGTGTCGCTACCCTGAGCAAGGGAAACGGTTGGGCTCAATGCACCGGAGGTGAGAAAGGCAGCGAAGCCGGCAGTTCTGAAAAACACGTTCGTATCCTGCAACATCACCTGGTCGAAAACGGCATCCATTGTCCTGATGCGGACAACGTTTTGGTGCGGACGGCGGGAATCGAACCCGCACGACGTTGCCATCGAGGGATTTTAAGTGTACTCAGCCTATATACATCTTATTGAAATCGTTTGATATTTTCGCTTCAAAAAAGTGTATGTGTAAAAGACTGTGTAAAAATTCCCCGTTTTTGCCCTATTGGACGAACCATTCGCCCATCTGGGCTTCTAGCGATATTTAGGACTTTTTTCCAGAAGAAATCGGATGCGGCTTCAATAGCACTACGAAACTGCAAAACAGTGTGGCCTGCTTGCCTTTTGCGAAGCTAGTCTCGCCCGCTTTTCCTTACCAAACGGTTTGCAGCACCGATTAGTCCTTTCATTTACGCTCCCTGCTGCCGATACCGCTGCGTGATGATGAGACCTATCAGGGCGATGGCTGTGAATCCCGCTCCCGCCAAAAATGTGAAGCGCGGCCCATAGGCATCCCACAGCCCGCCCGCGATGACACTGGCGATGAGCATGGCTACCCCGCTCGCAAGATTGAAAATGCCAAACGCGGTTCCGCGCAATCTCTCGGGCGCGGTGTCGGCTACAAGTGTTGCCAGCAATCCTTGGGTAAGGCCCATGTGAAGTCCCCAGAACACAACACCCAAAAGGACGGCGGGTATCGTGGCCGCGAAGGCAAGTGTGAGGTCGGCCACAATAAGCATAGAAATGCCCACAAGAAGAATGCCGTTGCGTCCAATGCGATCAGACAGGCTTCCGGCTGGATAGGAAGAGAGCGCATAGATGACGTTCATCACCACCATCACCACTGGGACGAACGCAATCGGCAAGCCCACGTTCTGTGCTTTCAAGATGAGGAATGCTTCACTGAACCGCGCCAATGTGAAGATGGCTGCAATGCCCACGACAACCCAAAACGCGCCTGAAAACAACTTCGCATCACGCCAATGCAAACGAGGCTCGCTGGCTTCACTCGTCGCTTTCTTGGCTGGTTCTTCAACACCATAGACCATGAGACCGAACGCGATGAACGCCGGAATGACTGCAATCCAGAACACCAACTTAAAATTATCGGCTGTCAGCAGCATGAGGCCGATAGCGAAAAGCGGCCCGACAAATGCGCCAATGGTATCGAGCGATTGCCGCAGGCCAAAGCTCGCGCCGCGCAAATGATCCGGCGCAATATCGGCAACTAGCGCATCACGCGGCGCACCCCGAATGCCCTTGCCAATCCGGTCAACGAAACGCGCGCCCACGAACCATCCAATGCTGCTTGCCAATGGAAATACCGGCTTCGTGAAAGCCGCCAAGCCGTAGCCGATGACGGCAAGCAATTTACGTTTGCCGAGCCAATCGGAAATTGCGCCTGAAAATACTTTGGTAATCATTGCCGTCGCCTCGGCAATGCCTTCGATGAAGCCCACTGTCACCATCGAAGCACCAAGTACGCTGACGAGATAGATCGGAAACAGCGCATGGATCATCTCCGACGAGATGTCCATGAACATGCTGACGAAGCCGAGTGCCCAAACCCCGCGCGGAATTTGTTTCAGGACATTTGTTTGGGTGGGCGGAATTGACATTCGGGTTTCGGATTTCATTTAGTGTTGATTGTGAACGCCGCCGTTATCCTGACGTGCCAGAGGAAAGCACCCGCTCAAGGTTTTTAACCAATGTGGCCCGCTGAACTGCACTGAGCGTATCAAGGTTTTGCTGACGCCACTTCACTGCCGGTAAGTCCACCGCCGCAGGCACGCCAAGAAGTTCCCACTCTGGCTGACCCTTTTCAAAAGAAACAAGAAAACGGCGATGCGCGTCAGGCATCTTGCCGACAATACCCGCGATAAGGGCTTCGCGTGCTGCTGAAAGCTCTTCGAGCGAAACCGGTTCATCCGTCATGCCCGCAAAACCCCGCGCGAATTCCTCGGCAAGCTCTTTGCGTGTGGGTGCGAGAACTTCAAACATGGGTCTGCCATGACTGAGCAGATAAACAATGAAGGCATTTCGCAACTCGTCACTGAGGCCTTCTTGCGCCAGCAAGTCCCGAACGTCGAATAGGTCACGCGGATGCTGACGGTCAAGGGCAGCAACAATTTTTCCAGCATACAAATCGGCAAATGAGACGACGCGCATTTCCGCAAAGCCGAAGGCTTCTTCGACCTGCGGTGAGACCGTGCGCATTTCGGGTTCAAACACGCAACCGCGTAGCACAGGTGTCACTTCGATTTTGATTTGAACGCCGTCCGCCCGAATGAAGAGTTTCGTCACCGCGCCTTCCACACCCGCCTCGGTGAGTTCAGTCGGTTTGATACCCGCATGGATGCGAGCCTTGATTCGCGTCATCGCTGCGCTGATGGCAGCCAGCGATTTCGGACGCGGCTCAACGGGTAGATAGGTCAGATCAATATCAACTGACAGGCGCGGCATATCGCGGATAAAAAGATTGATCGCTGTGCCGCCTTTCAGGGCAAAGCACGGCTCTTCTGCGACGTGCGGCAGTGTGCGAACAAGCAGGCTGACCTGCTTGCGGTAAATGTCACTGAACGCCATCCAAGTCCTCCGGCACGGTGATCTGAGTAGCGGGATCAAGTCGCCCACCTTTGACTAACATGCGCTTGCCGGTTCCAAAGTTCACCTGATTCCGATCAAGCCGCTTGTACCAAGCATGGTGATGACGCTCGGCAAAGAAAAAGAACAGGCGCTTGACCTTCACGCTGCGGCAATCTTGAAGCAATTTTTTCAGCCGTTCTGGACTTAGGCTCGTAAGCCCAGAAAAAAGCATATCCACTTGATGGAAGCTCTCGTGATGCGGCAACTCATCTAGCAATTGGAGAACAGCGCGCTCGGGCGTTGCAAGCGTAAGCGGCCAATCCCATTGACCGTAAGGTTGCTCGATGACACCGCCTCTGAATGAGGTCACATCACGTCCTGAATTTTTCTCAACGTTCCATGACAGGCTGGTGAGTGCTCGTGTTATCGGCTCATTGGCAAAAAGGCGTTGATCGTTGTGAACAACAAACGCCACGCCGAGCGAAAGGCGCCGCAACCATGCGGGCAATTTTTCGCCACCATAGAGATGCACCTCCTTGGTTTTTTGCGGCAGGTAGTGAGCATAGCCTTGGAGTTCGAGAGCGGTGCGGCCTCCCACGACAACTGGGCAACTCAGAATGGTCTGCAACGAGATAACCACTTGCTGCCACGTCAGGGGGCCGCGCGGGTTGCGCCAATAGAGCTGACGTGTTGGCTGCTCAAGTCTGCCGGACTTCACGTACTGGCTTCGCAGCGACGTTGAATAGCCGTGCTTGGTGAGCCACGCGGAATCCACCACAAGCCCCTCGGGAAGGTGCTGCTCAAGCCAGTTTAGCTTATTTTGTTTTTGCGTAGTCATGCTACGCATCCTAGCACATTCTCAAACCGATTTCTAGTTTGAAATATGCCTCCAACGCTAAGGTTTTCTTAGCAATTATTGACATTTATAAACCAATTGGTGGGCCACCTCACCGCATAGAGTCACGCCAAAGGTAACGAACTGTGTTCCGGTGTGGGGCTAACGACCGAAGGGATACTAACAGTTACACGCAGACCTGATCGCGCGGCACCCCCTATATTTTCTAAGGTCACTGAACCTTCCAACCGTTCGACGATGCGCTTCACAATGGAAAGCCCAAGCCCTGACCCTTCCTTGACAGCGGCGCTTCCGCGTATAAACGGTTCAAAAATTCGAGCAAGCTCGGCTTCCGGTATTCCCGGCCCATTATCCTCAACCTGAAATATCGCTCGCGTTCCCTCACGGTAGACCCCTATGTCAATCCTGCCATCAAGCGGGATATGGCGGATGGCATTATCGATCAGATTGCGGATCATGACTTTCAACATCGTAGGCCCGCCCCGCACGAACACCGCTTCGACGATTTCAAATCCGAGATCGACGTCCCGATCCGCCATGCTCGTCAATACGTCCGCGACAACTTCCTTCGTGCATTGGTCAAGGGACGTAGCCGGAACATCAATCTTACCCGTCATGTCGTAGCGCGCGAGCGCGAGCAACTGTTCCAGTAGGTGAGCCGTGCGACGGGTGCCCTCGCGCAACGCCGCCAGCCGCTCGCGGCTTTCCGGCATCAACTCCCCATGGGCAAGATTATCCGCCTGAAGGCTGATGGCGGTGACGGGGGTGCGAAGCTCATGGGCCGCATCGGCAATGAAGCGCCGTTGCTGGTCGATGAGGCCTTGGACACGTTCCAGCAGACGGTTGATAGAGGCGATAAACGGATGCAATTCATCGGGCGTGCCTTCAAGCGGAAGATGTTGAAGATCGTCGGCCTGACGCGCATCAACGCGCTCCGCTAGAGAACGCACTGGCCGCAGCGTTTGGTGGATAACCAGACCAACAATCAGCATCAGGAAGGGAATAAGGGCGAGCAACGGCACCACACTACGAAGCGCGCTGTCGCTCGCAATTTCGTCGCGGATCGCGGTGGGCTGGCCAATCGCTATACGGCTGGCATCCGCGCGCGTCCTAATAAGTACGCGCCAAGGGCCACCGCTTCGTGTGACGGTATGCAGCCCATCGGGCAGGGCCTGTAGTTTACCTCTCTCATTCAGATCACCACCCGGACCATCGAGCGGTTCGATCACGACTTGCGCTTCGGCATCGACGCCACCGCCCGCAGGCGCGGTGTCCAGGATATGGATCGCACCTGCCACCGCGCCAATCTGAACGAGGATTGAATCCTGCAACTCGATCGCCTCATCGAACGCCCATTTATAGGCGAGTACACCTGCGCACAGACCGGCGACGATAATCGTAATTGTCAGGCTGACGAAAAGTCGGCCACGCAGGGATCGCGTCATGACGCTCGGTCGACCATCCATCCGACCCCCCTGACGTTGCGGATAGAAGATACTCCGATTTTCTTACGGATCGCGTGAATCAAAAACTCGATAGCGTTGCTTTCGACTTCCTCGTTCCAGCCGTAAATTTGCCGTTCCAGATCGCTGCGCGACAGGATCACGCCCGGCCTTGTCAGGAGCGCTTGCAGCAACGCGAACTCACGCGCGGTGAGGTGGCAGGTTGTTTTGCCAAGGACGACTTCGTGCGTCGCAGGGTCAAGACTAATGACGCCGTTACTCAATACCGGAGCCGCGCCGCTGCCCGGACGCCGAAGGATGGCGCGCAGCCGCGCCAACAATTCGCGGATTTCGAAAGGTTTGACCAGATAGTCATCAGCACCGAGGTCAAGCCCATCGATCCGGTCGTCGATACCGTCGCGCGCGGTGACGATGATCACGGGAAGCGTTCGGCCACTCTTCCGCAAACGCCGCAACACCTCGCGCCCATCGACGTTGGGAAGGCCTAAGTCGAGCAATGCTGCGTCGTAGGTTTCTACCTCTGCGGCTTCAATCGCGCTCTCACCCTCGGTGACCCAATCGACCGCGTAGGCGGCATCTTTCAACGCCTGCACTAGCGCCGCGCCCACCATGCGGTCATCTTCGATTAACAGCACACGCATTCGTTCCCCTGTCAGCGTAACCGGCGGCGTATTCCTGTCCGCCGCCGACTTTCGCATAGGCTTATGTAACTCAATCGGTCTTATCGCCGTCATCGTCGTTATCGGCGGTGTCCTCCGTCGAGGCTAGGACGATACCATTCACGGCATCGACTTTCACGTCGAAAACCTTGGAGGCGGTTTTTACTTCGACATCGTAGACCCAGCCGCCGCCCTTTTGAGCTTCGTATTCGGCGCGGACCGCTTTGCCTCGAACGTGCTTTTCGGCGACTGCAACTGCGGTGTTCATGGATACCTTTGCAGATGCAATCGGCCCTGCGTCATTGGTCGAAACCGTCGCGGTTTCAGCGAACGCGGCGGTCGAGAACAAAAGGGCAGCAGCACAAGCGGGAATTAGGAATCGGGACATGTTGTATTCTCCTTTGGTTGGTTGGAACGCACGATTGATTGCGACTCAGACTTAGCAGGGCCTTAGCGATTACGGCGACGCATGTGCCAACAATAGGACATTGCGTAACGATTCCTGAGCGACCGTTCCTAAGTCGCCGCTAAGTGAGCACTCGCATGGTGATGTCCTGACAATCGTGCGGCCAACGCTTCGGGAGCACACATCAAAAAAGGAATTGAACCCATGAGCGCACGACCAAGCGAAAAACTTCAGGCCATGCTCAATAAAGTCCCGGAAGTTACGCTGGCCTTCTGGGTCATCAAGATCATGTCGACCACTGTCGGTGAAACCGGCGCAGACTATCTGGCGGTCCATGTCGGATTGGGCACCGCCGCCACCGGCGCAATCATGATTGCGCTGCTCGCTGCTATACTGTTTCTACAAGTGCGGGCACGACGCTATGTGCCTTGGATTTATTGGCTGACAGTGGTGCTGGTGAGCATCGTCGGCACCCAGATTACCGATGCCCTGACCGATGGCTTAGGGGTTAGTCTTTATGTGAGCACGGCGGCATTCGCCGCAGCCCTGTCAGCGACGTTCGCAGCTTGGTATTGGAGCGAACGCACGCTCTCGATCCACTCCATCGTTACGAGGCGACGCGAGCTGTTCTATTGGCTGGCAATTTTGTTCACCTTCGCACTGGGCACAGCCTCGGGCGATCTCGCCACCGAAGCGCTCGGGCTCGGATTTACACTCGGCACCGTGGTGTTCGGCGCATTGATTGCCGTCATTGGTGCTGCCAACGCGCTTGGGGCAAATTCTGTCCTGACCTTCTGGCTTGCCTATATCCTCACCCGGCCGCTAGGCGCTTCACTCGGCGATCTGATGTCGCAGGCGCACGAATATGGCGGTTTGGGTCTCGGCACGCTCTATACCAGCCTCGGGTTTCTTGCCGTCATCGTCGCACTCCTAATCTACCTTAGCGTAAACGACAGACATGCTCGCCGCCGACGCATCGCAGGCATAGCCTGATGCTCGTATGTTTTATCGCTTCCATTTCCAACCAAGGGTCTCGCGATGATGCGCACCCTTTAACAACAGGAGACACTCCGTGAAAAATCGAAGGCTATTTTTGTCAGCGGGCATCTTGGCTGCGCTTGCTGGACCCGCATCGTTCGGGTCAATGATTGCGGTGTCGTTATTCGTGCCGACCCAAGCGGTAGCGGCTTCCAAGCTTGGCGATCTCTCGAAGTTTCGTACTATCGCTGCCGACAGCGCCGGCCTTGTTGGCAAAGGCGATCTTGCGGGGGCAAAGACGCGCATCAAGGATTTGGAAATGGCGTGGGATGAAGCGGAAGCGGGATTGAAGCCGCGTGACGCCGCCACTTGGCACGTCATCGACAAAGCGATCGACCGCGCACTTTCGGCGCTGCGTGCCAGCACCCCGGATGCGGGCAGTTGCAAGCAATCATTGGACGATTTACTTGCGACCTTGAATGCCACTGGGAATCCCTAAACAATCGATAATCGCCCGATGACATGCATTGGGGCGTAGCGGTAGCTAACTGCTTACCGCTCAAATGACTTTGCTAAAGGAATACGATTTGCAAAACCTTCTGAATAATCATGCGGCCAAAGTGCCCGCCGTCACTCTCGCTTTCTGGATTATAAAAATCTTGGCCACGACCCTCGGTGAGACCGGCGGCGACGCCGTAACCATGTCGATGAATCTTGGGTACTTGGTAGGAACCGCCATTTTTGCCGCAATCGTTTTCGCGGCAGTAGCGGCTCAGATTGCAGTCAAGCGGTTTCATCCCTCGCTTTATTGGTTCGTGATTATCGCGACCACTACGGCGGGCACCACGCTTGCCGATTACGTCGATCGGTCTCTCGGCATCGGCTATCTCGGCGGCTCCTCGTTGCTTGCGGCAATGCTCATTCTGTCCCTCTTTCTTTGGTATCGCACGTTGGGTTCGGTCTCAGTTAGCTCCATTACCTCCCCCAAGGCAGAAGTGTTCTATTGGGCCACCATCATGTTTTCGCAAACGCTTGGAACAGCACTCGGAGACTGGGTGGCAGATTCAACCGGACTCGGTTATCGCGGCGGCGCGCTGGTATTCGCGTTTGGTCTTGCAATCGTGGCCGCTGCTTACTACTGGACATCAATCTCACGCACAGTCCTTTTCTGGGCCGCCTTTGTGCTCACTCGCCCCCTCGGCGCGACCGTCGGCGATTTTCTGGACAAGCCGCTTGATCACGGCGGATTGGCGCTCAGTCGGTACACCGCTTCCGCCGTGCTTGCGGCACTAATTGTTGCCCTCATCACGCTTCTACCAAAGCAAACAAGTAAGCATCCAAGTTGATCAGGATGGATTGAGGCTACCGTTCTTCGTATAGCGCATCATTTCGCTTCAAAATTATCAAAAGCGTTCAGTCGGTGGCACATACTGTTCGGGTGGGATTGAATCGAAGGGGCAGCCCTTCGCATACATATTTCCAATGTTGATGGCGGCGTTCGTTTGAAACTGCAAGTCGTTGAGATAAGGATTGTCGATAATCTTGAAAATCAAATCGAACAATTCGGGTGCATACTGTTTTATGGGTTCGTCTTTCTTCCTTCGCATAGACTGCCTGTTCCCATCCTTATCAATCCAACGGTCACTCGTGATGGTCAGACCAAGCTCCCTCAGCCTCGTCATCAGTACATCATCCTCTGAGCGCCATTTCGTGACCAGTGGGAGCGTCGGGGTACGATCCTCATTGAAGGCATTGACAGGAATTGCACAGTATCGCTCCGCAAAATAGATGAGGTGATTCATCTGCGGCACTTCCAGCTCTGCCTTGGTATCCGTGCAATAATTCATGTGCGTGCGAATGTAGGATTTGTAGCGATCACACCATTCTGGATTCCGCTTCTGCATGTGCTCGCCTTCACCAATCCGGTTCGGGCCTCTGACAAATTCAGGGCGCGGTATCTTTGGCGGGCCAACGGGTACTGGCGGCGGCACATAAACTGGTGCGACGGGTGGTCGCACGACTTCAGCCACTTTGGGCGGCGGCGATGACGGCCAAAGCCAGAAACCGAGAAGCAATACGGCAACGCAAGCGGCGACGATTTTGTGAAGTCTATAGGAAGGCTTCGCTACAACGACCGGCTCGGGGGGAGGAAGTGCCCGTGGCTGCGGCGGTGGCGGAGCCAGCGCAAGCGGTATTCCTTCATATCGCCACTCAAAAGTTTCGCGTTCGCTTTCATCGCGGGGTTCGCGCCCAATGGTGCCGAGAATATCGGGCAGGCTGAAGTGTGGCAGCGATTTCGCGTATGTGGAAAAATGCCGACGCTGCGCGTACACAAGCGGCAGTCCGCGAAAAAAGATGATTTGCTCATTATCTCGAAGGCGGCGAATTTCATCGGCGAACATCACGGGGCGGCCAATGTAGGCGGTCGTCTCGCCTTCCGTCTGGGTCACGCCAAAGGTGTCGGTAATGCCCGAAGTGTGCGTGGTGCCGTAGTTGGATGACGATCCCTGCTGGTTCGATGAACTGCCAGAATTATGCGCGGTGCTTTCGTTGAACGCCTTGCTCTCACTTTTAGCACTGCTGGCGCTGAACGATTTGTTTTGCACGGTCGCCGTGCCGCTCATTTCCGAAAGATATTTGGTGGTGAAATTATCATTCAGTGCGAAGGCGCGAATGAAGGTGGCGTTGATAAAGGTTTCCCACTTCTCGCCATAGACACCGCGAAGCTGCGTAAAATCCTGTGTCGCAAGGTGATACTGAATGTCGTATCCACGCGCCACGGTAATGTCATTATAGACAAACGACATCTCACCCAGGTTTGTAAATTCATCGATGATGATGTGGCGGCGGTGCTGATATTCTCCGTTTTTGTCCTTTACGCGATAGCGCTTGAACGCATTGGAGAACGTGGCAACGATAAGCCGGAGCCACGATTTTTGCGTCATAAAGTATTCTGGCGGTATCACCACATGAATACGCGCCGTCCCCACCGCAAGTGACGGCAAGTCAAGGCTGCGGCGACTCGATGTGACATCGCGCATCTGCGGGCTTTCCAGCCACGCCGTATCACGTTCGATGGTGCTGATAATGCCTGCGCGCTCGTTATCGCTGCGGCCTATCAGTCCGTTGACACCTCGCCGCACCGTGCCATCTGCCAGCGGACTGTCAGAAAGGAATGCAAGGAAGTCTTTCCACTTGTCCTGCCGCTGCGTGATGAGTTCACGCAAGCGAAAGATGGTGCGGGTCTTTTTCTCTTCGCGGTCAAGCGCAACAAAAAGAATAAGCGCCATCAAAAAATTGCGACCCGTTGTATCCCAATGGGCGCTATCCGCGCCTGTTGGGACAATCATCGCATCGGCCAGAACCCGCGCGTCGTCAACGAGGCGCGGGTTGTCTTCCGTTAGCCCGTCAAAAAAATTGAGTGTCGAACCAAACTCTTTCGCAGCGCCCGTGTCATCCCACGGATCAAGCAGTAAGACTTGCTGCGTGCCATCGAAAGCGCGTTGGTAAGTCGGACCCAATGCGCGGGCAATTTCACCCTTGGGGTCGATGATAAGGGCGCAATTCTGGATGGATTGTGGCACAAGAAGCAGCGGGCCGAGAGCTGATACGAATTTGCCGCCTCCCGTACCGCCGATGATGAGCTGGTGAAGCTGCCCTTTGTAGCGAAGAAAATGCTCCTCAACGCCGTTGAAAACGGAGCCGATCATCAATCCTTCGGTCTCGTGATCCGAAAGATTATCGCGGCGGATTAACCCTGCGAGCAACAGCTCTTGATGAGCGGCAACACGCGCACTGCCAAATGTAGTCAAGCCTACCGCCCCCGATCATGATCACGATCTTCACTGCGCTCCATATCCGCTCGCAGAGCACGCGCCTCGTCCGTCATTTCTTTTTGCCACCGGCTGGAATCTTTTTCCTGCTGCGCGTCAGTTCGTTCGCGCGCCTCTTCGCGCTCCTGCCGTTCGGAAGAGCGGTCAGTCTTTTCATCGCGCGTCACAAGTTGCTGTTCTTTCGCCCGTTCGATCCAATCGTCTCTCACTTGCTGTTCTTGCTCGTTACGTTCGGCGGCAACTTGCTTGCGTTGTTCCTCCCGCGCATATTCCTGCGGATCAGCGATCTGCATGACACCCGCCCGTTCTTCGGATCGTTCTTCTCGGGCTTGGTCTTCGCGTTCGCGGCGTTCGAATTCAGTCTTCTGCCACTCGAAGCGCTTGTATCTTTCCAGCTCGACGTCCTGTCTGGCTTGGTCCTGTGTTTTCTCCAGTTCGGCGTCACGGCGCTTGGTATCTTGATCGATCTCAGGCTGTCGCGTGTCTTCTTGTTCCGGCCCGTTGGCTTGCCGTTCCTCGGCGGCGATACGCGCATGGTGGTCATTGAGGGGCTGGTAGGGATTGATGCCCCTGTCATCGATGCCTTTGTCCCGGTCACCTTCCGCGAGTTTCTGCTCGCGCGCCTGTTCCACCTCGCGCAATCGCTGTTCTTCAACGATCTGCTGGTGCGTCAGGTCCAATGGCTCGTAACGAGGATCGCTCATCGCCGTACCTTGTCCGAAGGTCACGGGGCTGAAGATGCCCTAGAGCGAGGATAAAGGATAGAGGATCAGGATTTCTGTTGAAGGTTTTTATGCTTATCGAAGACGCGATCAAGCTCGATGTCGAATTCGGCCTGCTTGGGAAAGACGGCATAGTACGCTGGATAAATTCGATTGCCGTGCTTCTCAAGAACGCGGTCGATGGATGCAAACTGTCGCTCGCAATAGTTGCGATCTTCCGTGGTTATCTTTTTGAGCTGAGCATTCTGCTCAGATAATTGATTGCATCGCTTCAACAGCGAATTGAACATGCTGAGTGTGCGCTCCAATTCCTGCTTCTGCTCTTTTACTTCTTCTTCGAGCGCTTCAATTCGTTTGTCATTGAACATACGGCCTCCATTAGCAATGAGGTCATTCTACGATATTTCGGCCTCTTATGGAATCACCGTTTTGGTGTGAGCGTGTGGTTGCTGCCACGTCCACGATTGCGTGAACGGGTTGGCTCCGGTGTTTTGCGTGTGGTGAGGGCAATGGCGGCGGCTCGATAGGCCGCAGTCAGCTTTCGTGCCTCTTCACCGTAAGCCGAACGGGCGTGTGCCTCGCGCTCCTCCAAGGTTCGCAATGCGGCGGCTTCTTCCGCCTTCACGGTATCGCGCATTCCACGCTGAAGATGCGCCGGTAACATATCGATAGCCGCGAACTTCGCGGCGAAAAGAGTGATGATGGCGGAGCGCTCTGCTCCGTAGGTAGAGAACCGGCGGGACTTGGCCCCATCCGATGCGGGCGGCCGTGCGGGCCGCTGACGGTGCCCGCTTATCGGTCCAGTTCGGGTCCGCTTTTTTGTTCGCGGTCCATTTCACCGCGCAACTTGCTCGCGTCTTCCGACATTTCTCTTCTCCATCGGTTCGGCGCACCGCCTATCTGACGATCGCGCATCGACGTGCTGGCTTGTTGCTCCTGCGCTTTTCGTACCCACTCATTCGCGGCGCGTTCCTGCGCGACCAATCCGGCGCGGTCGGTCCAATCCAGTTCAGGTCGTTCGCTACTGAGTGCGCGATACCGATTGCGTTCTTTGATTTCGTCATTCGCTTCATGGCGGGTTTTGCCGCCATCGATGGAGGGATAGTCGATGACAATCGGCTTCAGCCCGCCATCGACAATCCGTCCCACTTCGCGCGGGGTGCTATCGGGCCGTTCGCCGCGTTCGGTGAGCTGGCGGGCAGCCTGTCCGACATGGATTTCAGCCTCCCGTTTGAGGCCTTGCGCTTCCAGCGTTCGGCGGTCCACGCGGACCTCAAGACCAGCCCGTTCGAGGGCGGTATTGACCCGTTCTTCCCACGCGATACGGATGCGCTCGGTGCTGCCCTTTTCGGACAGTTCCATGACCCGTTTTCCGGTCTCAAAATCGCGGTCCCGGAGGATGATATGGGCATGGGGATTGTCGGCATCCCCGATCCCGTCATGGATCCCTGCCACCCACGAAGCCCGCCCCTTGGTCAGGCCTTCCGCGAACTCCGTGACCAATTCCGCGTTCTGGGCATGGGTCAGTTCGCGGGGTAGAGCCACCATCACCTTGTCGATGACGCGGGCGTTTTTCCGGTCCTTGTCTTCCTGGCCGTCAAGCCACGCATACAGCTCATCCCGTTCGGTCGGCATCCGGCGCCCGAGCACCTGCGTGCAGGCCTCGTCACGGGTGATGTAGCGGGCATTGGCGCTGGCGGTGCGAGGGGCGTGAGTCGTCCGCCCCACGGTGCTATGATTGAGACTGAAGATCGCCACGGCGTCTCCTTTGCTGCGAGGGTGCCGGGCTACGTTCCGGCTCCGTTACCGCCCATTGGCGGCTCTGGCTGCACGGGTTTGGGACAAACCCATAAGTGCGCCCTCACAATCTTAACTATTCTTACTTTCTTATTTACGAATTAACAAATGCACCCCAATACCGCCGCTCGAAACCGGCCCCGGGTTAACCAAACACTCCCCCGGATTGCCTTGCCTTCACCTCCGACCCGTCCGCCGTCAGGCTCTACCCCGGGTCGGGCGTCCTGCTGCTGCGCGGGTGGTCTAACGGGCGGTTCTAGTTCCCTCCGGCGATCCGGAATCCCGCGTCCCTTACCCCTCCCGAAACCGCACCGGCAGGTGACCTCATTCTGGCCTCCAACGACGCTAGACTAGTCGGCGCTGACCAAAATTCGGCCAAGGCACCCTTTCCATGCCGGGCCGGGGACGGTGCATTTTCGGCGGCGGTCAGCCTGACCGCCGCATTTGGGTAAGGCCCAAAAATCGGTCGCGCCTTCGGCGCGGACGACGAAAAGGCACCCAAAAAAAGATGCCCTCACGGGCAAGAAAAGAGCCTGCCAACAGGTGAGCAAGGGCTGGGTTCAGCGTGGGACGAACTGCAACGCAAATCAGACGGACGGGATAACCCCTCCGGCTGGTTGCTCCAGTTCAAGCGACAATATGTTCGTGCTCGCTGGCGATCTGAGCATAGGCTCCAAGCGGCTTATCGGCTTTGAAATACCGATCGCGTTCAACCGGCAGGCCGAGCCTGCCGCGCACTGCGGCAAGTTCCGACAGGCTGACATAGCCAAGCTCTGGACAGCCAACGCCAAGGTCACAAAGACCAAAGGCGGTGTCTGGGTCAGCGGGGTCAATCTCGCTTAGAAGCCATGTGCAATTGGCATCGGGAGTGAAGAGTTTGACGACTGGTTGGAAGTCAATTTCTTCGTCTGTGCCGCGCACCTGATTTTGGCGTTGTCCATTGGACAGCAGTCGCTGACGCTGGGCTGAGGTGAAGAGGAGTTTCGCCTTGGCAGGCGCTTTCGCGCCTGCCTGTTTGGCGGATGTGCCGATGCCGCTCATGCTGCACCTGCCTTCTTCGCTTGCGCGGTGCGGAGAACCAGAACGGCTCCCTCGGGCACTGCGGCAGAGAATTTCAGATTGAAGCCTTTGCCGTCTTTGTGGGGCCAGGCTGCGCCGATTTCGTCCCACGAAGTCTTCTCGGTTTCTTGCTTGGTGACATTGAAGACGCGATGCGTCGGGGCGGCCTTTTTGGTTTCGGTTGTCATGGTTTTGTCCTTTCGTTTATGAGACCGCCTCAATGGCGACCTCGATGCCCGTTCAAAGGCCGAGGCGGACAAGCGGGGCTGTCACAAGCGAGCGTCCATTTTTTATGGGCGCTCCCCGAAGGGCGCGGAGCTGCACGGAGCATCGCGGAGGAAGCGAGCGGCTTTGACAGCCACGCGCGCCTCGGCAGAACAGGGCAATATGAGAGGTCGCGTTTGTAGCGGGATTCAATTTTAAAAAGGACAGTGGCGACAGAACCATCCGCCCCCGCCAACCGCATTTTCAGACACAATAAAAACGAGAACAATTCGGTGCGCATTTGCGCACCGAACAAAACGGCAGATAAAAAATCTGCAAGGCAACGCATTAGCCGGAAGCACTGCCGCGCCTCCGGCTAAACACGCCAGCGAACGGAATGGAGATTAGCTATTGCGCCACGCCGCCCCGCAGCAGAACCGGAAGCCAGCCTTTACCCGCCAGCAACTTCGAGGCGGTTTCTGCCATCGGCTGCTTCTTCATGGCAGCGATATTCGTGGCCGCAGCCTCCGTTACGCCTTCATGCACCGCCTCGATGATGCGCTCTTTGGCAACGCGGCCTAAGTAGCTTTCTGCGGTTGGTTGCCAGTACACGGTCATGTCGAGTGCAAGTTCTCGCGCCAGTATGTCCGCATGGTCAATCGCAACAGCGTGGCGATTGCCGGAAGCCTGAACCGCATTGACCGTCAGCGACACGCAATGCGCCAGCAAGCCCAATCGTTCGGAATCCGAAAGTCCGTGAACGAAATTCCAGAGCGTTGCGGGGTCGCGTGGCAATCGCTTAGCCCATGCCTCATGCCGCTCCGCAATTTGCCGCGAAGCCGACCTTTCTTCAATACCGGACGCATAGGCGGCAAGAGACACACTGCGCGGTGCAAGTTGCAGACACGAAGTATCGCCCTTGCCGGAAAAGAATGTCGCCGCCGCAAGCGCATGAACGGTTGCGATGACCGCCATACTGGAATTCTGCGCAAGTTCATTGCGCAATCCTGCTGTGCGATGTGCAGTGAGGTCAGCGACTAGCTTTTCCGATAAAGGTGCTTTCCCATCGGATGGCTCATCGTTGGCACTTTTCTTATCCGTCTTGCCGGATTTCTTAATCGGCTCATCCTCGCTGCGCACCAAACCGCGCTCAACGCGAACCTCGCCATCATGGCTGAGCGTGACAATCGCTCCCGCGATGGCAAAATCCGCACCTGAGAATTCGCGCTTGTCGAGAGCTTCGATGGCGCGTTCAAGACGTTCACACTGCGCTCCGACTTTCTCAGGCATATCTGCATCAGCATATTTTTCACATAGCGCGTCATATCGGGTTTGCAGCTTGCGAACTTGCTTGCGCTCGTTCTTCGACAATTTCACTGCTACGGGATAGATGCGGCGCATGTCCGCCATCATGCCGTGGTCAAACTCCGGTTCGATGGCAATCCACTTCCATCCCTCGGTGGAAATCGTATCAGCAAAGCCTTGCAGCTTCTCCCGCGCAAGACGACCCAGAAGTTCCGCATCGGCAAAGAACCCGCCGCCCTCGGAATCAAACAGGTCACGCATAATCACGCCTCCCGCTGCTTCATAGGCTTTTGTGCCAACGAACACGGCACGGCGGTCGTCCGAACGAACCTGACCTTCGCTAAGCGCATGGAGGATGGCTTCGCGGTCGCAGTTGAATGGTGGAAGTTCAGACCACACGCGCTCCTGCTTCTTGTGGTCATCGGTAATGGCAAAGGCCGTGAGTTGGTCGAGATTCAATTCAGCGCTACGATACAGCTTCATCAGCTTGGGGCTGACCGCGCCAAGTTTTAGACGCTGCTTCACCACTGCGGACGTTACGCCAAAACGCGCCGCAATATCCTCGGCAGTCATGCCGTGTTCATCATGCAGCTTGGCAAACGCTTCGTACTGGTCGGCGGGGTGCATGGGGCATTGCAACGCATTCTCGGCAAGACTGATTTCTTCGGCAATGCCTTCAACAATTATGTTGCAAGGAATGACTGCGTTCGCTGGCAAAGCCTTGCGCTTGGCAAGCACCTTCAACGCGGCGAGCCGTCTGCCACCTGCGATAACTTCAAACGCTTCGGGCTTCTTTTTGCCGTTCAACACCGGACGAACGGTCAAGTTCTGCAATAGGCCGTGGGCTTCGATACTCGCGGCTAATTCACCGATGTTGGTACTGCGCCCCGTGCGCCGCACGTTTGCAGAGGATGCGATAAGTTTGGACAACGGAATTTCTTGGATTGCGTAAGTCATGGTTACTCTCCTTCAAGGGTTAGGTTCAGCGCAAGGAACGCGCATGAACCGTTGCCCGTCGGCGAGACCGGGGGTAGCAACTGCAAGGAGGCTCCGAACGCGGACTGACGAGGCTCCGCACGAGGGTTCCCCCACTCAAGGGGATACGTGTGGATGCGGCAGAACCGTTTGGATGCCTTGCGGGCGCGAGGGGCGGCGCCCCATAGCACTTCAAAAAGCGAGACAAGATGAGCGGCAACGTCGCTCTCACTATTCACTTGCGCGCGGGATCGTTACCGAATGGCTGAGATGCCGCTTCCCGCCTGCGGGATCTGCGGCGGCTCGGGGCGAAGCCTAGAGCCCGTTCCGTAAGGACGCGCCACGTTTACTGTCAGCACATTTTCTTCCAGCGTTACCACACCCACCTACGTCCTTCTTTCGGCCAAAAAGCACCTTCTACCGGCTTGATAGCTGCAAGTGCTCCTTCGAAGCACTCCTCCTCTGCGTTCCGGTCGTGACCGATGCAGCCGCCTCCTTCGGCGCAAACGCCGCTCCAGAAGGCCGCGATGCGTGCGGTCAAAAACGAAGGAGGAAATTATGAGAGTGCTGACAATAACCGAACTAATGCGTCTAACCCGGATCGAGCTTTGCGATCTTGCCGCCCACATCACCAATGCGTGGCCCGACTATCCCGAAGGCTCCGAAGCGCAACACAATGCGCACATCAATCTGCGCAATATCCGCCGCGCTCTGTACAACCGCGCACAACTGTCGCGGGGGCCGTAGGGGTTCAAGCGATGCAAAAATCCCTGACCTCGATCAGGAATACTGTTTCAATAAAAAGTCCAACGTCATGTTTTCGGCGATAGCATCATGCGGAATAAGGACATATTGCCACGGTTTACCTTTATAGGATTGCGCATGTTGGCTCGCCCAGCCACACCATTGGATCGCTACATCCCTTTTCGCCAACACATCTTTGTCCTGCATTTGCGTTGCCATTTTCGGCTCTAGCATCAGGATGCGATCCGCCATCTCCGCTACAAAATCAGGCTGATATTCGAGATGGTCATTGCCGTTGCGATAGAACATCTGAAACTGCCCCTTAGCTGGTCGTAGCCATTTCAAGGATTCCCGTTCAAGGATGACGGCCAGCTTGCGTTCTGAATCGGAATGAAACTTCGTAATCGTGGAGAGGCATTTGCTAAACCCGCCGAACAAATAACGGGCCATGTTGCTCTTGTCGGCGGGAGCCACTCGATAATCGAGCGGCGGCTCTCGCAACGCCGTGTAGGCGCTTTCTCTCAACTCAGTGAAGCCCTGCCGCACTTCATGATGGTATTCGACCGTATCGTCCTTCCAGAAATGATCTTGCATTTGCGCGTGAACGGCGCGAGCGATCTCGCGCTGATGCAGTGCTAAAACCTGTCCTGCATCTTTCTCCGAAAGGTAGGTCAGCAAGTGGCGCACCACCTGTCCAGCCAGATCATAAAGCATGTCGGCATGTTCATCATAGGCAATATCGGGGAAATCGATTAGGCCACTGACAACATAATCCTCTAGCCGTCGCTCCAGCAGATTGCCTTGCGACAAACCAATCACATCGACTTGATCCGTCCGCAAATGTTTTGCCCAAAATTCTTCGCTGGGTGCGGGGTAGCGCATTCCCGACAAGTCCAGCGTGAATGGCTTAAAGCCTGCCTTCACTTCTCCCTTTGGCATCACGGTAATACGGGGAATGTCGATAGTGCGATCAGCCATCAGTTTCGCCGTCGCGGCGATGACTGCCGCCATATCGGGCGCGGGTTTGGCGACACCCTCCAATTCCATCTGTGCTGGCTGGTACTGGCTTTGCACTTCGCGCACGATCTGTTCCTGCACTTCGGGGCGCGACAGGTAAGAGACACTTGGCACTTTGTCTGGTTCACGCGCCAACTTGCGGAAAGCGTCATAGGCGAGCCGCGCCACACGCATCTCATCTGGATCGGCGAATGCCGGAGTGGGTGCTGGGCCAGCCGATGCTGCCCCGTCTGCCGTCTGTGCTGTCTGCAATCCGAGGCTGCCCAAAATAGTCGGCGCAGATAATACCGTTACTGTCTTGCGCGCAAAGTCTGACTCATCCAGCACCAGTTGCTTCAAGCGGATTGGCGAATTCGGATTGTTCGCTTCGTCCACGATCTCCTGAAAGCGGTCGTGCGCGACGATGTTGAGGCGATCCACTGCGATTACGCCCGTGCGTTTGCCATATGGCAGGCGAAGTCCGCGCCCGATGCTTTGCTCAATCAAGGTGCGAGCGTTAGCCGCCCGCAATGGAATAATCGTGTAAAGGTTGGTTACGTCCCAACCTTCCTTCAGCATGTTTACATGAATGACGATTTCGACAGGGTTGTCGTTCTGCTCGACCGTCAATAGCTTCTCGACGGTCTCTTCTTCCTTCACGCTTGAATCGACCTGAATTACCTTGTCGGCATAGCGCCCTTGGAAAAAGGCATCCGACTGGATCAGGCTCATCAATTCGGCAGCGTGGGTGGTATCCCGCGCAATGACGAGGACAAACGGCTTGACAATCCTCTCACCATTTTCGCGGGCGTAGGTCTCAAGATCAACCTTCACACTTTCATGAAGTCGAACGCCATCCTCCAGCTTCATGGTTTGGATGGCTTCGGGCGATTTGCCAACCGGGTTGAAATCCTTACGAGTAACCACGGCGGGCTCTTTTACGAAGCCGTCTTCCATCGCGCGAGCGAGTGGATAATCGAAGATGACGTTGCTAAACGCAACTGGCCCCTTTGTGCTTTCAACAAAGGGCGTTGCCGTCAGTTCAAGGCCAAGCACCGGCTTCAACTCATTGATTGCGCGCATTCCCGCTGTCGCACGGTAACGATGCGATTCATCCATCAGCAACACGAGGTCAGGCAGACTGGCCAGATAATCGAAATAGCTCTCGCCGATCTCTTCACGGAAGGAACGGATACGCGGGCTGCGCCCGCCGCGCACTTCAGAAGAAATCTTGGCGATGTTGAAGATATTGATGGTGGTTGGGAAAAGCTGACCGCCTGATGCAATCTGCCGCTCATAGGTTTCGCCTGTCGTCAACACGGGTGGCGAAATGGCAAACTCTGAGATGCCCTTGAACACATACTTTGGCGTGTTCGGCGTAAAATCGGCAATGAGCTTGTTATAGATAGTCAAGTTCGGCGCGAGCACGAAGAAATTATTTATGCCATGCGCCAGCTTCAAGTAAGCGATGAACGCGCCCATCAGGCGCGTCTTGCCGACACCCGTTGCGAGTGCGAAACACAGCGACGGAAATTCGCGTTCAAAATCCACTACGCCGGGAAACTCGCTCTTGATAATCTCAAGCGCAGCGGCGAGATCAGCCGTTTTAGTCGGCGACACGATCTCAGTAACGCGGTCAAGGATTTCGAGACTGCGCCGCTGGGGGTGCCGTAAGCTAAGACGACCAGCGATAGCATTCACATGACGAAGGTTGCTCATGCGTCATCTCCTTCGTCAAACAAGCCAGGTTGTTTTGCTGGAGGAGCGTTCTTTGCCTTCGTCTCAGCCTGCGGAAGATTGGCGACGTTGAGGCTGTAGTCGTCATGCCCCCACTCGCAACGGCTGCGGATGTGGTTTGGTATCTTACGGATAGTTAGATTCGGCCAAAGTTGGACATTACCACGAAACGCAGCACAAAGGATCAACAGCGAACGGCCTTCGCCAACCTCCTCGCTTAATGCGGCCAGCTCCTGCGGCCCCAATGTCTGGGTGGTGACATAGAGGAAATCGCTTTCCGATGAGTGGCCTTGCTGCCAATACACGTCGGGGCTAGGTGCATAGGTAAAGCCTTCGAGTTTGCACAACGCTTGCGCCAGCATGGCGGGGTTATAATCTTTTGAAATGACCTCACGGCCCCATTTGTCTTTCTCTAGCAACGATGGAGCGAGTTCATAGTAGCGAAACCCGCCGCCACCTTTCCAGTCGAATACACTGCTAATGCCGCCGGGGTCTTCATCATCAATCACTTTTTGCAAGCGCGGCACGATATGAGTATCGCAAGTGGCTTCTAACTCCACCATGATCCAGCGACGGCCCATTTTATGCGCGGCAGCGCCTGTCGTCCCTGAACCAGCAAATGAGTCTAAGACAAGATCGCCAGCGATGGTGCACATCGAAAGGATTCTCTCGATGAGTGGTTCAGGCTTTGGGGTGTCGAACTCGTTGCTTGTACCAAAGATTTCTTTTTGGTGGGCTTTAGTCTGCCGGGTAGTCGGCAGGTCCGTCCAAAGGCTGTTATATGGGCGGGTCGGGGCATCTTTAGCGTACTCTCGGGTATAGGGTACCCAATTTGGCTTTCCCGGTTCTCCGCGATTTTTCCAGACCAGCTCTGAATTTTTAACAAGCTCGTCGACCGAGTCCTTGCCAAGCGCCCATCGGGCTTCTCGGCCATCATCGTGGATCGGAAATACCTCTCGACCGTCCGGGTCGATGACGGGAAACCACATCGTAGGTCTATCGGCTCTAAGACTGCTTTTTCCGTTCTTCTTTAACAGTCGGTCACGATAGTACCGTCCATCATCGTCTGGCCCGCGATATGCCCTAAGCAATTCAGGATCAGCTTTGGGCCTCAACCTGACTTTACTGATGTCCTTCGCATATCCGTAAATAAATTCATGATCGGGCGTGACAGGAACCTTATTATCGTTTGGGCTATCAACTTTCCGCCACAAGAACGTGGAGATAAAATTCGTGCGACCAAAAATCTCGTCGCAAAGCACCTTCAGATAGTGTCCCTCGTTATCATCTGCCTGAACAAACAAAGCGCCATCCATCGCTAAAAGGCTTCGCAGTATTTCGAGCCTGTCACGCATGAGGCCCAGCCAAATGGAGTGCTCCACTCCATCGTCATAGTGTTTGAACGCGCTGCCCGTGTTGTAGGGCGGATCGATATAAACGCACTTCACTTTGCCTGCAAAATCAGCTTCCAGCGCTTTCAGCGCGAGCAGATTGTCGCCGTGGATTAGAATATTGTCGAAAATATCATTCTCGCTCACCCGTGTAGCGGCATGATGAGACTTTTCAGTATCTTCAATTAGGATGCGCGGCTCCAGACGAGGTCGATTTTCTTTTCCCACCCATGTCAGTTCAAGTTTTTGTTTTTTGCTCATGAGCGACCTAGCTTGGTTTTTTTAGAGGGTGCAGACGACGGGAATCGGCGCTGTTGCGCCAATAGCTGCCGGACTTATCGTTACTCGGCCAACCGTGATCGGGGTGCGTGAGCGCATCGACTAGCAGAACGACGTGTTTCGCGAAGCCCACTGCATCTGCGTCTAAAAGCTCGAAGGAAATGGCTTTGAAATGAGCGCCAAAGGCATTTCGGGCCTGTGCGATGCGCGTCAGTTCATCAAGGATCGGCTTCAATTCGACTGTGCTGTTTGACGGTGCGGTCGCACTCGTCAGACCGTCGCGCAGTTCAACCCTCAAGGCTTCCCGTAGCTTTCCGCTGATAGCGGGCAACAAGTCGCCTAGCGTGTATGCCGCCCCATGCCGTCGCGGAACGGCGCATTCGTATTTCTGAGTAAGGTAGTCCAGCACTGCCTCAAGGACGACCCCCGCTTTGCTACAAATTGCTTGAGGGTCAATTGGTGACTCGTTGAGCAACGCTTTTAGGCGGTCAATTTCAGGCAGCGAACTGACAACACGAATTCCGTCGTCAATCGCCCATCCCGTCAGTTCAACGAACTGGCACGCCTGTCCAGGCTTGAGCCAACCCCACCGGAATTTTTCACGCCACGGGCGATAATGGGTAGTAACAATGGTGTGCTGAAATTTCGTGCTCAGCTCGTAGATCATACCGATGACGCGCTCAACGTGCGGCTCATCTACGCTACCTAATACGTCGTCCAAAATTAAGACGGTTTCCGCAGATCGATCGCGTGCGGCCAGCGCCAAGAACACACAAAGACCTAATGTGTCTAAGTGGGATTGGCTGAAGTAAGCCTGAGGTGGCGCATCGAGCCCCGCGAATTTGGCCATTAGTTCCATCGATGCGCGTTTGGCCGGATCAAGAGGCAGCGCAATAGCGTCTAATCCCTCGCCGGGGTGAACGGCCTCATAGAGTTTGCCTACCTCCTGCGCGATTTCAGAAATTATGCCGTCGGTAAATTTCTGACGTTCTTCCACGCACTGCGTCAGCGCCCGGTCAACCTTTGGCGTCAAACTTTCTAATTCTTTACGGCGCGTGACATTGGATTCGTAGCGTTCGGATGCGGTCTTCAGTGCCGCGACAAATTTCTTTTCTTCATGCCACGAGGCTTCTACCGCAGGCCATGAACCCGCCACGGCGGCGTTGTCCGCCAACCATGCTGCCAGCTTAGACGGCTCCGTCGGCGCAGCATTGGAAGGCAATTTTACTTCCGTTTTCCAGCTATGGCTTTTCTGTGCCGCATCGAATGCCGAAATTGCCTTCTGGTAATCAGTTTCAGCCAGCGTGAGGGCCGCCTCCGCGCTGTTAAGTGCAATCTGTTGTTTCTTCTTAGCTGCGTCGGCGGCTTTCAGCGAGGCAAGGTTTTTGAGCCGTTCTTCAATCGACGCAGCAAGTCCACTGATCTTGTCGTCGCTCCCGCACAACGGACACTCGGCGACGTCAGGGTGGGCGTGCAGGTAGTCGTGGCCTGTTTGAAGCACGGCCAGCGCTTCACCTGCACCTTCGGTGGCTGATGCGATTGCATCGGTCAGAGCTTTCTCAGCCGTCGCTAAGGCATCCCTTGCTGCGGCGACAGCGACCCGGTGGGATTCAAACCTTTCGGGAAACCCCTTGAGGGCGTCGAACGCCGTTCGCAATTTTCCAATCGCGGTGATGTCTGCGCCAAGCTCAGTCACCGGCTCGGCCAATTTCTTCTTTGCCCATGTGACGGGATTCAGCCCGGCGGGCTTTCCGGCGGCATCGTAAAAGCCCTGCAACGTGGCAAGGTTTTCATTTTCGGCGACCTGGGCCTGCTGCTTTTCGGCGGCAAGCGTCTTGCCAAGCTGTCGAAGTGTCTCCTCCGAACGCTCGAAGGCGTCGATGTCGATGAAGCGTTTGATCTTTCCGTAACGCTCTGCCGGTTGAGCCTGAATTAATTCGAGTATTTGGCGCTGTCTTAGAAGTTCAATTCGCGGACGCGCCGACACCGGAGAAACCGAGGCCTTCTTGCTAACGACCGTACCCGTGCATTTAGCGGCGCTCGTTTCCAGATCAATTCGAAGTGCCGATGCTGGTTTTCCGGCAGTCGGCCAAAATCGTTCCAGCCCCTTGCCCATGCCACGGTCCTCAATCGAGCCGACCCTTTCAAAGGCGAGGAATTCGAAGGCGTCGCAGATTGTTGTCTTGCCGGTGCCGTTCTCACCGTAGATGAGCGTAAGTTTCTTGCCTTTTTCGAAGTCGAGCTTGAACGTGGCGCTAGAGCCACGAAAGGCGGTAAGAGTAAGAGATTTCAATGCTGCGGTCGGGGTCATGATTTGCCCGCCTTCATCGACGCGAGATCAATTTCGCTTTTCCAATCCTCACCCTTCATCGTCCCCGATGCGATCTTCGCGATCAATCCGTCACGCTTATCGGGCCGCAAAAGACCGGACGCGATCAACCGATCAACTGTCAATGCGGCTAACTTTGCCGACGGCACCGCTTCATCGCTCATTGCACCCTCCACCTAATCGTGAAGAGCGGTTGCACGTCGATCTTCTGCTCCAGTTTTCCTTCGATCTGGGCGATAAGCTCCGTGCGCTGCTCGTCAATTTTGTCCTGTGCGTCGAACAGCGAACGCCGTTTTGTCGAGCGTTCCGCTTCAAGGGCCTTCACCGCCTTCTGTCCTGCGAGTTTATCTTCTAACGTCAGCGCAACGGTGGCCGCGCGCCGCGCTTCCTTGATCTGGCGATCCAGTTCTTTCAATTCTCGTTCAAGACCAACCTTCAAGTCATCAGCCCAGCCGTCCAACTTATCTGCTTCGGCTTCGAAGAAACGTGCGTTGCGCTCAGAAATGTCGCGGCGAATCTTTGACTGCTGCGTGAGCAAGTCATCGGCCAAACCTGACGAAATATCTTGTGGCGCGCTAACCTCTGACCCAACCGATCCACCAATGGTCATCAGGCGAGAAGTAGCTTCGTTCCCCAGTGCAGCACCATCATCGCTCATACCCGAAAGCAATAGATGATCTTCGCTCTGACCGAGCGCATCAACTGACAAGAGTGATGCCATCAGCCAACCTGACTTGCCTACAAGTGGCTCTACCTGCGAAATGCGCCCTGCATGACGCGAGTAGTCCAAAATAAGTTCTGCGGTCGGCAATTTCCGTGAACGCGCACGGGAAACGATGGCCTCTCCTAGAGGATGATTGATGCGGAAAAAGTGCGCCTCGCCTGAACGGCGCGGAAGTTCATAAAGTCCAGTTGGAATACTCGCTCCCGAAATCCAGCTCGGCAAGGCATTTAACCTGAACGATGATGAATCGATGAAGTTTGCCACACCGTCCAGTTCATGCTTGGCGAGACGCATCAACTGCTGCTCAAACTGATTGAGGTGCAGATTGGTGTCGGCATTACGGACTTTCAGCTTTTCGCGAACCTCGTCGTCGAAATTTTCGAGTAACTTCTGACGCGCATGAGTCATTGCCTGATTGATCTCTAGCGTCAGCTCCTGCTGGAGCTGGTCGAAGGCCGCTTTGATTTCGCCAGTCTGACGGCATTGCTGGTAGATGCCTGCAATGCGCTTTTCAAAATCAACTCCTGATTCAATGACGCCCAACACCTCGTCACTTGCACCAAACACGCCCTCGAATAGTTGGAACTTCTCCGATAAAAGCTCATAGACGCGCTGATCGGCTTCATTTTTCTGATTGAGGAAATTTACGACGACGACATCGTGCTTTTGGCCGTAGCGATGGCAGCGACCGATACGCTGCTCGATCCGCTGAGGGTTCCACGGAAGATCGTAGTTCACCACCATCGCGCAGAATTGCAGATTGATGCCTTCTGCTCCGGCTTCTGTGGCAATCATTATTTTTCCGCGTTCCCGAAAATAATCGACCAAAGCCGAGCGCATGTCAGCGGTCTTGGAACCCGTGACACGATCCGACCCGGCGTGACGCGCCAGCCATTCTTTAAAGATGGCTTTGGACTGTTCGTCGGTATTCGTTCCGTTGAACAGAACGATGTGGTCGGCAAACGGACTCTCGGCGAGGACACGAAGCAGATAGGATTGCGTACGCCTAGATTCAGTAAAAATAATCGCCTTTTCGTCCGCACCATGCTCGCGTGCCTTAGCAAAACCCACTTCTAACGCTTTTAGAAGTGCGCGTCCTTTGGCATTCTGTTCGATAGACGTTGCCAAAGTGGCAAACTCACGAAGCTCGATAATTTCAAGCTCTAATGCTCGCTGGTCGGCCTCGGTCAACAATTCAGCGTCATCGTCCGGCCACTCATCCGCCGTTTCATTAAGTGCTTCGTAGTCTTCATCGAGTTCATCGACGAGCGATGTTGGCCTGCTTTGATCTAGCCGCTTTTGAAGGCGGTTGGAAATGGATGTTAGTGCACCCGCAATGGCGAATGTCGAAGACGCGAGTAGTTTTCGCAGGACGAGCGTCATCAGCGAACGCTGGCTGGCAGGTAATGCCTGAAGATTGTCACGCTGCAAGTAAGCGGTAACCAGATTATACAACTTGTCTTCGGCTTCGTCGGGGTTGAATTTTTCAAGGATCGCGTGGCGCTTGGTGTAGGGAACGTAAGCAGTTACCTGACGCCGCAATGTGCGGTGGCAAATTGGCTTCAAACGCTCTTTCAAAATCTGGAACGTGCGTTCTTGAGTGCCACCGCCAAATTGATCACGAAAGCTCTTCAAATCACCGAATGTGTGTTCGTCAATGAAGCTCACTAAGCCGTAAAGCTCCAAGAGCGAGTTCTGTAGCGGTGTGGCTGTCAACAGCAGTTTATTCCGCTCGGCAAGTGCGCCTTTCAGCGTGTTGGCGATGACATTGGACGGCTTGTAAACATTGCGCAGGCGGTGTGCTTCGTCGATAACCACCAAATCCCAAGGGATGGCGTGAACATCGACTGCCTTGTTCCTCGCAAATTGGTAGGAGCAAATTACGATGCTGTCAGTTCGATCAAAAGGACGAAAATTTCCCGCTTTGACTTCAGCATTGTAAGGTTTTGATTCCATGATGGTGCATGGAATGAAAAACTTCTCATTCAATTCCTGATGCCACTGCTTACGCAGGTTGGAGGGCGCGATAATGAGAATCCGCCGCTTCATCTCGGCCCATCGCTGCGAAATCACGAGTCCAGCTTCGATGGTTTTACCAAGCCCAACTTCATCGGCCAGTAATGCGCCCTTTGAAAGGGGCGAAGCGAAGGCAAATAGGGCTGCGTCCACCTGATGTGGATTCATATCGACTTGAGCGCCTGCGACAGCGACTGCCAGCTTCTCAGAGCTGTCAGACGCGCGCCGCCTTGTTAATTCATATGCGAACAGCTTGGCGTGATAATCAGTCGATGATGCAATGGTCTCCTGCACGCGCGCCTCATGTTAGCGACGATTTAGCCCGCCGGGCGGACGAACCTTGATCGCCTTGTCAATCTCTTCATCGGTATTGCGGGAGACGTAATCCCGACGAATTTCTCGGATTGAGAAACTCAAATTGGTGCGGGCGGCCGGAATCGAACCGGCACGGGGTTACCCCCAACGGATTTTCTTACCAGCTTCGGCTTTCGCCGCCTCGCCGTTGCACGTTTGTGCTTAGGCGAGTTCGTGGTCTGGACTATCCCTTCACCGTGGCGTTCGCCGTGAAGCGATAGCGTTAGGTGCTGCCCGTCTAGTCTCTACACCTTCCCTCGGGCACGTTTGTGCTTCGAGGGCTTGGCTCGGGATTGCCATCTGACAGGTTTCCCCGATTTTGAGCAGTTCTGCATCTCGGGTTTCCCTGAGAGCACTCAATTTCCGTTTAAGTCCGTTGCGTCTACCAGTTCCGCCACGTCCGCATACCGCCACATTTATAGGCGTGACCCCCATGACAAGCCAAGGAATTTTTATGCAGGTCCAAGGAGTTAGTCTTTTGCAGCCTTCTTTTGGGTTTTCTTCACGTTTTTTGCACTTGGCTTCGGCCTGCGAATATTGATGGCCGCCGCATCAAGACTGGTTTTGATGTGTGAGGCGTAATATTTCTCGATCATCTCCACGCTGGTGCGACAGTTCTTGGCGATCTGGTAGATGTCCGCACCTTCCATCAAGCGTAGGCAGATGTAGGTATGCCGTAAGCTGTACGCGGTGCGGCGATTGCCTTCGCGATCGAACTTGAGTTCTTCCTCATCGAGGATAGCGTTGAAAAGCTCTCGATGACCCTTCGGAAAAATCCGGTCGGTCGGCTTCGGGTTGTTGCGTTTCTTCAATCGCTCAAACGGAAGCACGGCCCCATTCGTGCTCTTGCAATATCCGACGCCGCGCTTGCCGCGTACTTCAATTTCCAAGATCGTCTCTTCTGTGGACTCGTCATCGACGACAGTCACGTCCCGATATTCCAGTCGTGCGACTTCATCGGGACGCAAGCCGGTGTTCACCATGAACAGCACATAGTCGTGAAGCTGTTCACCTTGCCACGCGTAGCGTTTGCGTTTTGGATTCTGTGCCCGATGCCGTGTGGCCGTGTAGAGCTTCTTGTATTCTTCCGGCGAGAACCACGCACGATGAGAGACTTTTCCGTTCGTCTTGTACGGCTCAGAAAGGTCAGGAATGTATTGAATCCAGCCGTGGCGCGCTGCTGTTTTTAGCACCTGACGTAGCGTCACGATCTCTTGGTGCATCGTGTTGCGCGCGGGCGGTTTGCCACGCGCAGCAACCGTCTCCTCCCGCCGATGAATGCGGTATTCCTGCAAGAGGCCGGGGGTGACTTGCAATAGCGTCTTTTTGCCAAAGAAGGGGAGAAGGTGAATGTCGAGCCTTCGCATGTGCCCTTCGACATACTGAGGGTTGCGCTGTCCTTCGGTGATGATTTCGTATTCGCGGCGAAATTGGTCGGCGGCTATCTTGAAGCTCTTGCCGCCAATGACTTCACCGGCGCGGTGTTTGCCCTTCAACTCAAGATACCAATCCTCGGCGAAGTCCTTCGCATGTTCGAGGCTTTCTTCTTTCGTGGTCACGCGCCGGTTACGGCCCGCGAGAAATGTCGAGCACTGCCAGTGACGGCTGTTCTCGCGTTTGTAGAGATGGAGTTTTCCTCCCATCAATTCGTGATGTGCCATGCTGGCCTCTTCCACATTCGCTTACACAGTTTGCACAAGTTGAAGCGGATCAGACTTCGCGTTGTGTGCGCCCGAAAAAGCGCATTTTGTGTAACGTATGTGTAAGGGTATTTTGGTCTTTTTTGGATGTCAAATTGTTTAGTTATCTATATGATTTTATTAGAAAAATTGTCTAATAAAAATGTTATGCTTGTGTGCTTTTAAGTCCCTTGCGTCTACCAATTCCGCCACGTCCGCGCGGGCGGGTTGTAGCATCGCGCAGGGTGCCGCTGAAAGCCCGGTCTGGGCCATAAATGTCTCGCCGCACGGATGAATCCTGCCATTCCCGTACCGGCCCGCAGCGGCAGCTCTTTGATCGAGCCTCATGCCGAATGCAAAAAACATCGGCAATGCAGGCCTAATTCGCACATGCTGCGTCGAAAAGCCCTCACGTCCCGCGCATCGGCAATTGCACGTTCCGCGTTTGACGCTACAACTGGCGGGCCGGACGGATCGTCGCCAATGCCTTTTTTGAGGAGCATTCGCGAATTGAAATCGGATGTGATTCGTCATGCGCTGCCTGGTGGTCGCCGACCTGCACTACTCTCTGCCGCAGTTCGACTGGGTGCTGGGCGCTGCCTCGCATTTCGATGTGGTGATCATTGCCGGCGACGCGCTCGACATCGGATCGGTGGTCGATTTCCGCGCGCAGATCGTCGTGGTGCAGAAATATCTGAAGATGCTCGCCGCGAAGACGCGGGTGATCCTGTGTTCGGGCAACCACGATCTCGATGAGCGCGACGGCTCAGGCGAGAAGATCTCGCGCTGGATCGGCGATGTCGGCAATCTCGGCATCGCCCATGACGGCGACAGCCTGACCATCGGCGATACGTTCTTCACCATCTGCCCGTGGTGGGATGGCCCTCGCGTGAAAGCACAGATCGGCGTGCAACTCGAGGAAGCCGCCGCCGAACATCGCGGCCGCTGGATCTGGGTCCACCATGCGCCGCCCGCCAATTCGCCGACAAGCTGGGCAGGCTCGCGCTTTCAGGGCGACATCGAACTCGTGCAATGGATCGAGGCCTATCGGCCTGACATCGTTCTGTCAGGTCATGTGCACCAGTCGCCGTTCACCAAGGACGGCTCATGGTTCGACAGGATCGGCGACACCTGGGTGTTCAACGCGGGCCACCAGTTCGGAAGTCCGCCCTCGTTTATCGCGCTTGATCTCGACGCAGGCCGCGCGTTCTGGCTTTCGGCGGCCGGCGAACAATGCATCGATCTCGGAGCGCCGTTGCAGCGTCCCGCGAACGCCATCGACGAATTTCCCGGCTGGCTTATAGCCGCGGGTCAGGCTGGCGGTCCGAGCCCGGCGATGTCTTCGAGCCTGGCAGGTTGACCAGGGTCTCCAGCACCTCGCCCACCATTTCCAGATGCGTGCCGTGTCCGGCATATTGCCGCTTGATGTCGGCGAGATACGTCGTCGCAGCATTCAGCCGCTGGGCAAGAACCTTCCCGACCAGCAGCGCAACTTCGGATTTCTCGCGCAGGAAACCGTCGCCATCGTCGATCCGGTAGACCGTCGAGCCGGTGGAGGCCCGCACCGTTGCGGTATGCGGCAGGCCGAGCAGCACCGACATCTCGCCCAGCACAGCGCCGGGCTCTGTCACGACGGCGACGACGGTCTCGCCCTTGAGGACCTCAAGCTCGCCTTCCAGCAGCACGAACAGTTCGCCGGTGGTTTCCCCTTCCCGCAGCAGCAGCGAATCCGCCGCGACATAGGTTTCCTTCCGGCCCACACAATGTTCGAGAACTGCACGCATGGCGATCTCCGTCCTGACACAGCAAGGCTAGGCTGCGCTGTTTAAAACGTCCATCGCATAGTGGCGTCCCGTTTGCGCAAATTGCCAGCACTTCGGCGGGCGCGGTATGGTCCGCGTCCGGTTCGCCTTCGCGCGGACATAAGAACAAACAAGCTCAAGAGGATGCGCCGCGATGGCTCAGGCAAATTATGAACAGATCAAGTACGAGGTGCAGGATCATATCCTGACCATCACGCTCAACCGTCCCGACAAGATGAACGCGTTCACCCATGTCATGATGGACGAACTGATCGCGGCATTCGATGCCGCCGACGCTGACGATGACGTGCGGGCCATCATCGTGACCGGCGCGGGCCGCGCGTTCTGCGCGGGCGCGGATCTCTCCGAAGGCGGCAAGACCTTCGACCGTGCCGCCCGTTCCGATCGCAAGAGCGCGCCATTGCGGGCGAACGGTGAAGTGGAATGGAGCGATGACGCCGTGCGCGACGGCGGCGGCCGCGTGACGCTGCGCATTTTCAAATCGCTCAAGCCGGTGATCGGCGCGATCAATGGCGCAGCCGTCGGCATCGGCGTCACCATGCAGTTGCCGATGGATATCCGCATCGCCTCAGAAGATGCGCGTTTCGGATTCGTGTTCGCGCGGCGTGGCATTGTGCCGGAAGCGGCCTCGAGCTGGTTTCTGCCGCGCCTTGTCGGCATTCAGCAGGCGCTGGAATGGTGTTATTCCGGCCGTGTGTTCCCGGCGCAGGAAGCGCTCGCCGGACGTCTTGTCAGCAAGGTGGTGCCTGCGGACGAACTGATCCCGACCGCCCGTGCCATCGCACGCGAGATTGTCGAGAACGCAGCACCGGTGTCGATTGCGCTGATCCGTCAGCAGATGTGGCGCATGCTGGGCGCGGACGACCCGATGGAAGCCCACAAGGTCGACAGCCGCGGCATCTATTCGCGCGGACAGTCCGCCGACGTGCGCGAAGGCGTGATGTCGTTTCTGGAAAAGCGCCCGGCGAAATTTACGCAGACGGTATCGAAGGACATGCCGTCCTATTTTCCGTGGTGGACCGAGCGGGAGTATAAGTAAGGAACGATCATCGCGAGGTGCACTCACCGCACAAAACATACGATGTCGTCCCCGCGCAGGCGGGACCCATACTCCTTATATCGTCGATTTGAGGGAGATGTTGGAGCAATCTTTTTGCTCTCACAGTGAAGTAGAGGGGTTATGGGTCCCCGCCTCCGCGGGGACGACGTGGGGAGAGATCACGCAAGTTGCGCGGCTACCTCATCACCAGCACCACACGCCCGATCGCTTTGCGGTCCATCAGCAAACGCATCGCCTTCGCATAATCTTCAAGCGGCAGGCGGTGCGAGATGTTCGGACTGATCCGGCGCTCGTCGGCAAGCCGCGTCAGGTCCGCCATGCGCGCGATATTGAGCGATGGGTCTTTTCGGACGGCTTCGCCCGCGCGTACCCCAAGCACGCTTGCGCCCTTGATCAGAACGAGGTTGGTCTTCGCCACACCGACCCCGCCGGTAAAGCCGACTACCAGCAGCCGCGCGCCCCATGCGATGCAGCGCAGGCTGTCCTCGAAAATTTGGCCGCCCACCGGATCGAACACCACATCCACGCCGCGTCCGTCGGTGATGCGTTTCACCGCATCCTTGAACGGTTCGCGGCCATAGAGCACGCCATGATCCGCGCCGCGTTGCCGCGCGACGTCAAGCTTCTCTTCGCTCGATGCGCAGGCAATGACGGTTGCGCCAGAGACCTTGCCGAGTTCGACAGCGGCAAGCCCGACTCCGCCGCCCGCGCCATGCACCAGCAGCACCTCGCCCGGTTTGATCTGCGCGCGGTCATGCAGCGCGTGCCAGGCCGTGCCATGCGCCGCGAGGAACGCCGCGCCCTGCGCGTAATCGAATGTCAGCGGCAGCGGCATTAGTTGATCGGGCGCAACGATGATTTCATCGGCGTAGCAGCCGAACCGTGCCTTCACGATCACCCTGTCGCCCGCATGAAAGCCGTCGCTACCAGCGACATCGATCACCTCGCCTGCGGCTTCCATACCCGGCGTGAAGGGCAGCGGCGGCTTGAGCTGATACTCGCCCGCCGCCATCAGGATGTCGGGAAAGTTCAACCCGGCGGCATGGATCGCAACCCGCACCTGACCTTGCCCGTTCTCTGGCGCCAGCGCGGCGCGCGGGACATCTTCAAGCTTGAGCTTTTCAGGCGGCCCGAGTTCGCGGCAGACGACGGCGCGCGGCATTTAGATGATCCTTAGAATTCCAGCAGTCGTGACGGCGATTGCCGTCATTGCGAGCGAAGCGAAGCAATCCAGCTTTCTTGACACAAGAATGGACTGCTTCGTCGCTATCGCTCCTCGCAATGACGCTTACGCCATCGCCTTCTTCTCCAGCAACTTGGCATGGATCAGCGGCAGGCGGTCGTTACCGAAGTACATATCGGTCTTGTCGAGATAGATCGTCGGCGAACCGAACGCGCCGCGCGCAATTGCCTCGTCGGTATTGACCTTGAGCTGATCCTTGACCGATTGCTCGCCGATGCCCGCGAAAAACTTTTGCGGATCGATTCCGACGCGTTCGCAGATTTTCGTCAGCACTTCATCCTTGGAAATATCCTGATCGTCGCCCCAATAGGCCTCGAATACCGCCGTCGCGAAAGGAATCAGTTTGTCCGGCGCAGTCTGCTGAACCCAGATGCAGCCGCGCATCGATTTCACCGCGTTCACCGGAAACACCGTCGGCGGCATGGTGATCTTGATGCCCGCCAGCCGCGCCCAGTCCTGCATGTCCTTGGCGGTGTAGGCCTGCTTCGCCGGCACGGGATTGGCGCGGGTCTCATACATCGCCTTGTTGACGGTGTTGAAAATGCCGCCGACCAGGATCGGCCGCCATGTGATCGGCGCACCAAGCTCCTTCGCCATCGGCTGGATGTTGGTGAACGCCAGATAGGTCCACGGGCTGGAGCAGTCGAAGAAGAACTCGATCATGAGTGCGTTTCCTTATTGTGGTTACTTGGCGTCATTGCGAGGAGCGTAGCGACGAAGCAATCCATTCTCCCCTTGAGTTGAAACCGATATGGATTGCTTCGCTTCGCTCGCAATGACGAATGGCTGCTGATTATTCACTGCGCCTGCTGCGCAGCCTTGCCGAACATGTTCTTGCGCTGCTCGTCGGTGAACGGCGTCTTGTCGAACTTGCCGACCGCCAGCCCCTTCTGCACCTCCGGCCGCGCACGTACAGCCGCGTACCAGCGCTTGATGTTCGGAAAATTGTCGAGCGTGAAACCCTGCGCCTTGTGCGTCATGGTCCACGGAAAGATCGCGATGTCCGCGATGGAATAGTCATCGCCCGCGACATAGGCGCCGGTCTTGCCGAGTTGCCGATCCAGCACGGCATAGAGCCGCTCAGCCTCGTCGCGATAGCGCTGGATGGCGTAAGGAATTTTATCGGCCGCATAGAGCGCGAAATGGCCGTGCTGGCCGAGCATCGGGCCGAGGCCGCCCATCTGCCACATCACCCACTGGATCACCTTGAAGCGGCCGCGCACATCCTTTGGCAGAAACCGCCCGGTCTTTTCGGCGAGATAGATCAGGATCGCGCCGGTTTCGAACATCGGGATCGGCTCACCGCCGTCAGCAGGCGCCTGATCGATGATCGCAGGGATGCGGTTGTTCGGGCTGATCTCGAGGAACTCGGGCTTGAACTGGTCGCCGGTACGGATGTTCACCGGGATCACGTTGTAAGGCAGCCCCAGTTCCTCCAGCATGATCGAGATTTTCCACCCGTTGGGCGTCGGCGCATAATAAAGGTCGATCATGAGGCATCCGCAAATGAAGAACCGCCGGAGTGGCGCGGCGCGATCCTAACCACGCTCACGGTGACATTCCATCCCGCAAGCGCGAACGGCTTGTATGCCACGCCCCGGACATGGCAGATAGGCGTGCAACAATAAGAACGGACGCGCCCCATGCTGTTTCAAACGACGATTGCAGGCTCATTGCCGAAACCCGAATGGCTTGCCGAGCCCAACACGCTGTGGGCGCCCTGGAAGCTCAAGGGCGCCGAACTGGTCAGCGCCAAGCGCGATGCAACGCTGCTGTGGGTGAAAATTCAGGAAGACGCCGGGATCGATCTGGTCACCGAAGGCGAACAGGCGCGCCAGCATTTCGTCCACGGCTTTCTCGAGCGCGTCGAAGGCATCGATTTCGCCCACAAGGTCGAAATGGGAATCCGCAAGGACCGCTACAAGGCGATGGTGCCGCAGGTGGTCGCGCCGCTGCAGCTCAAGGGCCGCGTTCACGCCGATGAAGCGCGCGCGGCGCGGGCGCATACCAAGCACAAGTTGAAGTTCACCCTTCCCGGCCCGATGACCATCATCGATACGCTGGCCGACAGCTATTACGGCGACCGGGTGAAGATGGCGTTCGCCTTCGCCGATCTGCTCAATCAGGAAGCCAAGGCGCTGCAGGCCGATGGCGTCGACATGATCCAGTTCGACGAACCGGCATTCAACGTGTTCATGGATGAAGTGAACGACTGGGGCATTGAGGCGCTGACCCGTGCCGCCGCGGGCCTTACCTGCAAGACCGCCGTCCACATCTGCTACGGCTACGGCATCAAGGCCAACACCGACTGGAAAGAATCGCTCGGCGCCGAATGGCGGCAATACGAACAGATCTTCCCGGCGATCGACAAGAGTCCGATCCAGCAGGTTGCCATCGAATGCCGCAACTCGCATGTGCCGCTGGAACTGCTGAGCCTGCTCAAGAACAAGGTCGTGCAGGCCGGCGTGATCGATGTCGCCAGCGATGTGGTGGAAACGCCCGACGACGTGGTGAAGACCATCGAGGCTGTGATGAAGTTTGTCCCGAAGGAAAACATCATGGCCACCACCAATTGCGGCATGGCCCCGATGCGGCGCGACATTGCCGAAGCGAAACTGCGCGCGCTCGGCGCAGGAGCGAAGCTGGCACGGGAGAAGTTTCAGTAATTGAGTTGTCCCGGCCTTCGCCGGGGCGACCCCAAATCTTTACGCCCCCCCCACCCTGATCGGCGGCAGGTAAGACAGCCCCGTGGCCCACCGAAAGAAGATCCAGGTGTCCTGCGACACTTCCGTGATGAACGTATCGACCAGCGGCTTGCCCATCGGCTTGGCGTAGACGGCCGCAATATGCGCCTGCGGCACCAGATCGCGCACGATACGCGCAGTCTTTCCGGTATCGACAAGGTCTTCCACCACCAGCAGCCCCTTGCCGGTACCGCCGCCAAGCCGCGCCACCGCATCGGAGATGCCTTTCAGCACCGTCGGCTCGCTGACCTGCGAGGTGTGGCTGTAGCTCGACACACACAGCGTATCGATCACGCGGATGCCGAGTTCGCGCGCAATGACAGCCGCAGGCACCAGACCGCCGCGCGTCACCGCAACCATGGCCTCGAATGGACCGGCACCGCTCAGCCGCCACGCCAGCGCACGCGCGTCGCGATGAAACTGGTCCCACGACACAGGAAATGGTTTTCGCGCCTCGTCACTCATCGCTGCGCTCTCCGTTATGACGCGATCTTCCGGAACATCGCCGTCGCCGTGGCGCTGGCGACCAGCTTGCCGTCCTGAAACAGTTCCGCTGCGAGATGAAAGATTTCCCTGCCGCGCATGGTGATGCGGCCCTTGCCCATCAGCTTGCCGATCTTGGCCGGACGATGAAACTGGACATTGAGGCCCAGCGTCGGTGCAAACTCGCCGACATGCATCGCGGTCGCCGACGCCAGCCCCATTGTGTCGTCCAGCATCGCGGAGAGGAAACCGCCCTGCACGATCCCGATCGGATTGGCGAATTCCGGCTTGCCGTCGAACGACAGTTCGACGGTATGCGCGTCGAGATCGTAAGCGATGATGTCGAGGCCCAGCGTCTTGGCGCATTCCGGCGGCGGTAACCGCCCTGCCGCGATGGCCTCGAAAAAACGCTCGGCCATTATTTCACAACCTTGAGGTTCGCCAGCATGGCCTCGACCTCGACCATGGCGGCCTTGAGCTTGGCCTCGTCACGCGAACCCACCACGACATTGGTGTTCGGCTTGCCGTTCTCCTCCATGAACGGATAGCTGCCGATGCTGGTGTCGGGATTGGCTTCCTGAATGGCGCGCAGCGGGGTGCCGATGTCGCCTTCCCGCGCATTGGCGCGCACCGAGTCCGACAGCATGCGCACGCCGGACTTCAGCTTCGGCGAGACGATGTCCATCATCGCCTGCATGATCGACGGAACGCCCGCCATGACGATGACATTGCCGATCTTGAAACCGGGCGCGAGAATGGTGGCGCTGGAAATGAGTTCCGCCCCGTCGGGAATGCGGGCCATCCGCAGCCGCGCCTCGTTCAGGTCCGCGCCGAACCGCTCCTGGAAACGGGCCACAACCTCCGGGTGGTGGTCGATCTTGACCCCGAACGCCTTGGCCACGCTGTCGGCGGTAATATCGTCGTGGGTCGGCCCGATACCGCCCGTGGTGAAGACGTAGGTATAACGCTGACGCAGCGCGTCGAGCGCATAGATAATGGCGTCCTCATCGTCGGCCACAACCCGGACTTCCTTCAGGTCGATGCCGATATTGGTGAGGTACTCGGCGATGAAGCCGATATTCTTGTCCTTGGTACGCCCGGACAGGATTTCATCGCCGATCACGAGAATGCCGGCGGTGACGATCTCAGTCATCTCAACTCTCCTCCTGTCCCGGACGCTCCGGGTCACCACTGCTATGCCATGTTCCTTGGCGCACGCAACGCATTGAAGTCACGCACTTTTGCCGCATGACTGGGCAGCGTTCCGCCCGTTTTTCGGGCAGGGCGGCGCAAGATGCCGCTAATTGCCCGCCAGCAATGCATATCGCGCTGGCCCAACCCTTGCTACCATCAGTTTGAGCGGGGATCGTCGTCCCCGTTACAAGAAGGAAGCGTTCCGGTTTATGGCAATTGCGTTCGACGAAATGAACGGACCGGGCGGCGCTTTGCGCTCCGCCTACCACGAACTCTCCCTCTGGCTGAAGGAGACCCCTCCGGACGCGCTGGAGTATCGCCGTCAGGAAGCGGAGCTGCTGTTCCGGCGGATCGGGATCACCTTCGCGGTCTATGGCGAGGCCGAATCCACCGAACGGCTGATCCCCTTCGACGTGATCCCCCGGATTCTCTCCGGCAAGGAATGGACGACGCTGGAAAAGGGACTGAAGCAGCGCGTCAAGGCGCTCAACATGTTCCTGAGCGACATCTATCACAGCCGCGACATTCTCCGCGCCAAGATCGTCCCGGACGACCTGATCTTCCAGAACCCGGTGTTCCGGCCGGAGATGAACGGCCAGGACGTCCCGCATGACGTTTATGTCCATATCGCCGGGATCGACATCGTCCGTGTCGATGCCGAAAACTTCTACGTGCTGGAAGACAATGCGCGCACGCCGTCCGGCGTATCCTACATGCTGGAAAACCGCGAAATCATGATGCGGCTGTTTCCGGATCTGTTTGCGCGGCATCGCGTGGCGCCGGTCGAGAATTATCCGGACGAACTTCTGGCCGCGCTGCGCTCGGTCGCGCCGCTCACCTCAAAGACCGAACCGACCATCGCACTGCTGACGCCGGGCATCTACAACTCGGCCTATTACGAACACTCGTTCCTGGCCGACAAGCTCGGCGTCGAGCTGGTGGAAGGCCGCGACCTCATCGTCAAGAACGATGAAGTCTTCATGCGCACCACCGAAGGCCTGAAACGGGTCGACGTGATCTATCGCCGCGTCGACGACGACTTCCTCGATCCCCTCACCTTCCGCCCCGATTCCGTGCTTGGCGTACCGGGCCTGATGTCGGCCTACATGGCCGGCAACATCACACTGGCCAATGCGGTCGGCACCGGCATCGCCGACGACAAGGCGGTCTACAGCTACATGCCGGACATCGTGAAGTTCTATCTCGGCGAGGAGCCGATCCTGAAGAACGTCCCGACCTATCGCTGCCGCGAGGCGGACGATCTCAAATACGTGCTCGACAATCTGAAAGACCTCGTGGTCAAGGAAGTCCATGGCTCCGGCGGTTACGGCATGCTGATCGGCCCCGCCGCAACGACGGAGCAGATCGAATCCTTCCGCGCCAAGCTGCTGAAAGAGCCTGAAGGCTTCATCGCCCAGCCGACGCTGGCGCTCTCCACCTGCCCGACCTGCACGGCGTCGGGCCTCGCACCGCGTCATGTCGATCTGCGTCCGTTCGTGCTGACCGGCAAGGACCACGTCACCGTGGTGCCCGGCGGCCTGACCCGCGTCGCGTTGAAAGAAGGTTCGCTCGTGGTCAACTCCAGCCAGGGCGGCGGTACCAAAGACACATGGATTCTCGAGTAACACATGCTCTCGCGCACTGCTGAAAGTCTCTACTGGCTGGCCCGCTATGTCGAACGCGCGGAATATCTCGCGCGCACCATCGAGGCGACGCTGCGCGCCACCGCGCTGCCGGATGCCTATGTCGGCAAGAGCAACGAATGGGAATCCGCGCTGCTCACCGCGGGCATCGACGAAATCTTCCATCAGTTCCACGAAGAGGCCAATGAACGCACTGTCGTCGACTTCCTCGCCTTCTCGCCCAACAATCCCTCCTCGATCCGCAATTGCATCGAGAACGCGCGGCTGAATTCGCGATCGGTCCGCACCGCACTCACCAGCGAGATGTGGGACACCATCAACAGCGCATGGATCGAACTGCACGCATCATGGCCGCGCGGCGCGACCACCCGCGACGAACTGACCAAGTTTCTGCGCTTCGTGCAGGAGACGTCATTGCGCTTCGACGGCTCCGCCTACCGGACCATGCTGCGCAACGACGCCTACTGGTTTTCGCGGCTCGGCCTGCATCTGGAACGCGCCGACAACACCGCGCGCATTCTTGACGTGAAGTATCATGTGCTGCTGCCGGAAGAAGAGCATGTCGGCGGCCCGCTCGATTACTATCAGTGGACCTCGATCCTGCGCTCGGTCTCCGCGCTCACCGCCTATCACTGGGTCTATCGCGAAACGCTCAAACCATGGCTGATCGCCGATCTTCTGATCCTGAATGAATCGCTGCCGCGCTCGCTGGCGAGCTGCTACGGCAACCTCGTGCGCAATCTCGACCAGATCGGCGTCGCTTACGGCCGTCAGGGTGCCGCGCAGCGTCATGCGCGCGGCGTCCGCAACCGGCTCGAACACAGCAACATGGACGACCTGTTCCAGCGCGGCATGCATGAATTCATCCAGGAGTTCATTGCGGACAATGCCCGGCTGGGCGATACCATCTCGAAGCAATATCTGATCTGATGCGATCCAAGCTCCATTAATGCCGTCATGGCCGGGCTTGACCCGGCCATCCACGTTTTGCTTTAGAACTGCGCAATAAAAAGACGTGGATGCCCGGCACAAGGCCGGGCATGACGAAACTCAAAGTTGCCTGATAACGCCATGCGCCTGAAAATCGCCCACACCACCACATACCGCTACGAGCCGCCGGCCACCGGCGTGATCCAGATTCTGCGCATGACGCCCGGCAGCCACGACGGTCAATATGTCGCCGACTGGCAGATCGACGTCTCCACCGATTCACGCCTCGATGTGCATGAAGACGCTTTCGGCAATGTCACGCATGTCCTGACCCATGGCGCGATCTCCGATCTGACGATTTCCGTCGAAGGGCTGATCGAAACCCACGACACCGGCGGCGTGTTGCGCGGCACCGATGAGCGGTTTCCACCGAGCCTGTTCCTGCGCGCGACGCCGCTGACCGAGGTCAACGCGGCGATGGCGAAATTCGCCAGCGACCTGCATACGGAGGCCTCTGGTGACACCCTTGGCTTCCTGCATGCGCTGATGCTGCAGATCAACGATCACATGACGTTCGACACCGATCCGACCCACGCCGGCACATCGGCGGCGGAGGCTTTCGCGCTGCGGCGCGGCGTCTGTCAGGATTACGCGCACATTTTCATTGCCTGCGCGCGCAGCGTGGGTGTCTCTGCCCGCTACGTGTCCGGACATCTGCTGCGCTCCGACGGCATGGTGGCGCAGGATGCGGGTCATGCCTGGGCGGAAGCCTATGTCGAGAAACTTGGTTGGGTCGGCTTCGACGCGGCCAATGCCATCTGCACCACCGAGGCTCATGTCCGCGTTGCCGTCGGCCTCGATTATCTGAGCGCCGCCCCCGCCCGCGGCACCCGTTATGGCGGCGGCACCGAGACGCTGGAAGTCGCGGTGCGGGTCGATCAGGCCGGACGGCAGAGCCAGAGCTGATTTCGCGAGTTGCCCCGCTCCTCCCCACCGCGTAGAAATGCGCGCTCGGGAGAATGGAATGACCTATTGCTGCGGAATCCTGGTTCGTGACGGTCTTGTGATGATGGCCGATACCCGCACCAATGCGGGACTCGACAACATCTCGACCTTCCGCAAGCTGCACATCTTCAAGGACCCCGGCGAACGCATCATGGCGATTGCGACCGCGGGCAACCTCGCCATCACCCAGTCCGTGATCTCGACCCTGACCGAGGGCATCGAGAACCCGGAGACCGGCGAAGTTGAAACCTTGATGAATGCGCCGACCATGTTTCAGGCCGCGCAGCGCATCGGCCGCGCCATTCGCAGCGTTCATGCACTGGAAGGCAATGCACTGCGCGCCGAAGACATTTCGTTCGACGTGTCGTTCCTGTTCGGCGGCCAGATCAAGGGCGCGCGGATGCGCCTGTTCATGATCTACACCGCGGGCAATTTTATCGAGTGCACCACCGACACACCCTACCTGCAGATCGGCGAACACAAATACGGCAAGCCGGTGCTCGACCGCGCGATTTCCTACGACGTCGATCTCTATGACGCGCTCAAGGTCGGCCTCGTCTCGATGGATTCGACCATGCGCTCCAATCTCGGCGTCGGCATGCCGATCGACATTCTGCTGGTGCGGCCCGACGCCCTCGACGCCGATCTCGACTATCGCATCGAAGCCGGCGAGCCGTATTTTCATGACCTGCGCTCGCGCTGGTCTGCGGCGCTGCGCGCCGCGCATCAGAACATTCCTCGCCCGCCTTATGGCAATGTGAAATGAGAGGCGGAGCTGCGACACTTATCAATGTCGTCCCCGCGAAGGCGGGGACCCATAATCACCGGCCGGTCTGTTGATGTTCACATGGCCGAAGCCCGCTCATAATCACTTCGACAGGGAGTATGGGTCCCCGCCTTCGCGGGGACGACACCGTAATAATTCCTCAAAACGATAAACAACAAAGGGAGAAACACATGTCTGAACTGAAAGTCGCGATTGTCACCGGCGCAGGTTCCGGAATCGGCCGCGCCGCATCGCTGGCGCTGATGAAGACCGGATTCGCGGTGGTGCTGGCCGGACGCCGCAAGGACGCACTCGAGGAAACCGCAAAGCTCGGCAAGGATTTCGGCAAGAGCCTTGCGGTGCCGAGCGACATGACCGACCCGGCCTCGATCGCCGCGCTGTTTGCAAAGACCATGGAAGCATTCGGCCGCCTCGACGTTCTCTTCAACAATGCAGGCGTCGGCACGCCGCCGGTGCCGCTGGAAGATCTCACCCTGCAGCAGTGGCAGACCACGGTGGCGACCAACCTCACCGCGCCGTTCCTCTGCACGCAGCATGCGTTCCGCATCATGAAGAACCAGACGCCGCGCGGCGGACGCATCATCAACAACGGATCGATCTCGGCCTATGCACCGCGGCCGTTCTCCTCGCCCTACACCTCGACCAAGCACGCGATCTCGGGCCTCACCCGCGCCACTGCGCTCGACGGCCGCGCCTATGACATCGCCTGCGGCCAGATTGACATCGGCAATGCCGCGACCGAGATGACCGAGCGCATGACCGGCGGCGTGCTTCAGCCGCGCGGCGACAGCATGGTCGAGCCGCGCATGGATGTGCAGAACGTCGCCGATGCCATCGTGTTCATGGCCACGCGCTCGCTCGACGCCAACGCGCTGTTCCTCAACATCATGGCGACCAAGATGCCGTTCGTCGGACGGGGCTGACAGCCTGTGTCCATGCGCGTCAGCGGTTCAATTCCGCTGACGCGAGTTCCGCGACCCGCAGATCCACTTCGGCGGGATCGCCGTCGTCCAGATACCAGGCCGCGGACAATCCGGTCCACGCGAGAATCCAGCGCAGCATCCGCCTGCGCTCGATTTTCGCAGTATCCGTCACGATTTCCAGCCGCCTCAAAAACCGCTCCGGATTTGTCGCCACCGGCCATTGCGGATGATCGAGGTCCGGATTGGTGAAGATGTTCGCGTAATCGAAACCGCGCTCTCCAACCAGATGCTTGGGATCGATCGCAAGCCATCCTCGTGCGCCGAAGTCCAGCACGTTATTGTGGTGCAGGTCGCCATGCAGAACGCAGACATCGCGCGGCTCCGCCAGCAATGCCCTCGCCGCTTCGGCGCTTTGAACAAGAATGCCGCCGTATCTCGCGGCGGCGGGTTCGAGATCGCGAAACCATTGCTGCAACGGCAGCAGGCCGGGCGGCGGGCTTGAGCGGGATGCGTGAAGCCGTGCCGCGACGTCGCAAAGAATTTTGCTGGCTTCATCGTCGCGACCGCTGCGCGCCATCAAGGCGAGCGATGCAGAGCCTTCGGCGCGCTCCAGCAAGACCGCAATATCGTCCCGCGCCAGCACATGAGCCGCGCCCTCGCCGTTCCACCACTGCATTACTGACCCACCGATCCGCTCGTCTTCGTGATCGGCAACTTTCAGCATCGCAGGCGTGCCACGCTGCCGGACCGGCAGCAGATGCGACGCATGAGTTATGATGGCAGGGCCGTCGGGGATCAGATCCCAGGCCTGAAGGTATTCATCGAACATCGCTGATACTTACGACACAGGATGCCGGCTCGCACCACCCTGCGGCAATCGGACATACCGCGCTCTACGCCGTCAACTCCATTGTCTCGAAATCCGCCGGCAGAATCACTTCCAGCAGTTCGCACTCATCGGAGTAATCGCGGATCAAGTGCCTGATGCGCGGCGGCTGCGTCCAGCAGCTACCCTCGCGCATCAGGATTTCGCCCTGGCCTTCCAGATAGGTCTTCACCCATCCCTTAAGGACGTAGACCATCTGGAATTCGACATCGTGCAGATGCAGCTTGGAGACTTCCTGCGGATTGCATGGACCGATCAGGCGAATGACATGGGCACGCGCAAGGCCGTGCGTTCCTTTCGCGATGCCAAGATCGCGATACTCGGCATAAGCGCGCAGGCCGTCGGCCTTGAAATCTTCCTCGCGATGATGGCTGACCACGAAACGCTGCTTCGGACGCGCGGCCTTCGCTGCGCTTCGCGCCGGCGCTACACGCGGCTTGCGAGCCGCTGCCTTGGATGCGGATGCAGCGGGCCTCTTGCGCGGCGTGGATTTTTTCACAGCGGCAGTATGCGCCGCCGATCGGGCCTTTGCCGGTTTCGATTTGGCCGCTTTCGATTTGGCCGATTTTGTTTTAGCCGACTTCCTTTGAGCCATGAACGCCTCCCCTTGCCCGCCGTCTCAAGGACGGCGCGGCCAGCGAAGGTTAGCCACTGACAGCCCGCCGGACAATCCGGCAGCGCTGTCCCAAAAGCCTCAATGCAGCCGGAACACGCCGTCGATGGCCTTGATCTCCGCCGGCTTGATCAGCTTGGAATGCGCCACGGTGACGGACACCAGCGGTCCTTCCAGCTTGTCCTGCCAGAAGGCGAGAAAGTCCTTCAGCGCGGGAAAGTTCGGGAACAGATCGTAGTTCTGCCAGACGTAGGACTGCAGCAGCCAGCGGTGGTCGGGGCGCCGGTAGAGAATTTCGGCCGTCGTCAGGCCGTAACCGGCAAGTTGCCGTTTGAAGTCCTCGGAGACGTTGCCCCGAGGAACGGTCGTATTCGAGACCATCAGAACCTCCTTAAGCGGAGGCGATCGGCAAACAGTGGCAAACCGGCTTTTGTCGAACGCTCTCGCACCTGCTCTCTGAGGGCATTTTCTGGCGGCGAACCGGAATTCCACTTCGCCGGAAAAGGCCCTGTTGAGCGCGACAGTCGCGAACCGGATTCCACGTCGCGACCAAACGCGCTTGAGGAAAAGTCTCACGCAGTACAGAGGTTCATCTCAAGCCTAAATGTTAAATAAAGTGTTGCCTATCCGGGCACTGGCAGCATCGCCCGGCGAGTGCTGATAGGGTCGCGGATCAACTCGTCCGGATCGTGAATTCGTTGCCGCGTCCAGTCTCAAACGGCAGCGGCAGCGAGAGATAGCCATTGCGTGGATCGCGCACATAGTCGATGTAGCCCGGCGCTTCCTCGAATGCGTTCTCGCCGACGATCAGCGCGCCGGGTTTCAGATGCGGCTCCAGCACCTTGAGAACGGAAAGATAGAGCGTGAAGGCTCCGTCGAGCATCACCATGTCGATGTTGCTGCCGACGCCGCCTTCGAGTGTCTTGCGTGCATCGCCGACACGAAACTCGACAAACTCCGCAAGCCCGGCGGCAGCGACATTCGCACGCGCACGCTCGACCTTGCCGAGCTCCAGATCGGTTCCGATCACGCGGCCGCCGCCCATGTCGCGCAGCGCTGCGGCTAGATAGATGGTGGAAACACCCATCGACGAACCGAACTCGACAATGCATGTCGGCTTGCAGGCGCGGACGCACATATAAAGAAATCGTCCGAAGACAGGTGAGACGCTCAGGAAATTTCCTGCAAGCTCACGATAGACTGCGGCCACGTCCCTGGTTTCGGCTTGCAGAAATTCGCCGAGAATTTCCTCGCGGCCCTTGTTCATGACCGTTTGCATCAGCGGCGAGTCGGCCGCTTCGGCTTCGCGGTGAAGGCGTGCAAGAACATCCGCGACAAGACCGCTGCTGAGTGAATTCATGTTGGGCTCCCTGCCATGTGCCGGCGCAAAGCGCAGGCGTCGGAGCTTCAATACAGAACCGTCCCTCCGGCCGCATTCCGCGAACGGGACATTCTATTGCGATTTCCGGTCACGCCCACCCGATGCCCGCCGCGCTTCAATGCCGCCAAGAATGAGATCGATCCCGGCAACGAAATCCGCGCGGTCGTCGTGAATTCGCATCGGCCCGGCAAGACTGCGCACAGACGGAAACCGGTCCGGATCGAGCTGGGACCATTGCGCCGCCACCGCTTCCAGAAAATCGGATCGGACGAGGCCGCGCGTTCGGGCAAACTGCCCGTTGGCCGCGTTCCGTCCGCCGACACCGAGAATGTAGTTCAGCAGAGCGGACACAGTGGCCCACAGTTCATTGTCCGGCACGCCAAGAGCGCGGACCTCGCGCGTCATCACCTCGACCACGCGCACGACGGGCAATTCTCCCGGTGCGCGCATCAGGGCCGAACCGATCCATGGATGCGCGTCGATGGCATCGAACATACCGAGCGCGAGGGCATGAATTGTCGCGTCCGGCGATGCACCGGCCGGGTAGTCGCTCATGATGCGGGCAACAACCGCGTCGCAGGCCGCTGTCAGCAGATCGCTCTTGCTGGCGACGTGCCAGTAAATCGCGCCGGGGCCTGTGGCCAGCCGCTCCGACAAGGCGCGGAATGTCAGGCCGTCCTCCCCGCTGGAGTCCAGCAGATCGATCGCCGCCTCGATAATGCGGTCCCGCGAGAGCGAATCCTCGCGCCGGGGGCTGCTGCGTTTCTTTGGGCTGGTACGTGTTTTTTTCGCCATGGCCCATTCTGCCATAAATGGAACATCATTCCAATAGATTGGAACGTCATTCCATTGATCACCGGAGCGGCCTCCACGGGTTCGGCCCGGCGACACGACGAAAGACATCACGATGACTGCTCACATCACCATCATCGGCGCCGGGCTCGGCGGCCTGACGCTCGCACGCGTCCTTCACCGGCACGGCATCCCGTCCACGATTTACGAGGCGGAAACCTCTCCGGATGCGCGCGGCCAGGGCGGCCTGCTCGATATTCACGACTACAACGGCCAGCTCGCCCTCAAGGATGCAGGCCTCTACGACAAATTCCTCGGCCTCATCCAGCACGGCGCCGACGCCAAACGAATCTGCGACAAGGACGGCAAGATCCTGTTCGACCGGCCCGACAACGGCAACGGCAGCCGCCCCGAGGTCGACCGAGGCGAGCTGCGCCGGATTCTCCTCGAGTCGCTTCCCAAGGAGACAATCGTCTGGGGCCATAAACTCACCGCGGTGTCCGCGCTCGGGGGCGGACGACATCAAGTGACTTTCGCCAACGGTGTGTCTGTCACCACCGATCTTCTGGTCGGCGCGGACGGCGCGTGGTCGAAGGTTCGCCCGCTTCTCTCCAGTGTGAAGCCCGCCTATGTCGGCACGTCCTTTATCGAGACCCGTCTGTTCGATGGCGATACCCGCCACAAGCCGAGCGCGGATGCGGTCGGCGGCGGCACACTGATGGCGGTGGCGCCCGGCAAGGGCATTTTCGCGCATCGCTATGCCAACGGCAATCTGCACACCTATGTGTCGCTCAACAAACCCGAGGACTGGATCGCCCGCATCGACTTCGCCGATCCGCTGAATGCACTGGCGCGCATTGCCGAGGAATTCGACGGCTGGGCGCCGCAACTGACGGCGCTGATCACCGAGGGAGAGACCGAACCGGTGCTGCGCCTGATCCATGCGCTCCCGATCGGACACAGTTGGGATCGCGTGCCCGGTGTGACGCTGATCGGCGATGCCGCCCACCTGATGTCGCCATTCGCCGGTGAAGGGGCCAACCTTGCACTTTATGACGGCGCTGAACTCGCCAAGGCCATTATTGCCAGCCCCGACAATATCGAGGCTGCACTCGCAGCCTATGAAACGGAGATGTTTCCGCGCAGCGCCACCGTTGCCGCCGAGACGGACAAGAACCTCAAGCTGTTCGTCAACAAGAACTCACCGCAAAGCGTGGTCGACCTGTTCACCGGATTTCAGACCGTCGCATAGCGATCATGCCGCGAGACGGCGTTCCGCCAGATAGCGCGCGGGCGGCTTTCCGAGCGCTTTCCGAAACATCGTGACGAAAGCACTCGCGCCCTCATAGCCGAGATCGAGCGCCACGGTCTGGACCGATGCGCCCTGATCGAGACGCTGCAAGGCAACGAGGATGTGCAACTGCTGGCGCCAGCGGCCGAAGCTCATGCCGGTCTCGCGTTTCAAAACGCGGGTCAGCGTGCGCGGGGCGACGGCGATGCGGCGGCCCCAGTCCTCGATGGTCGCGCGGTCGGATGGATCGGCCATCATCGCCGCCGCGATCCTGCGCAGCTTGGCGTCGGCCGGCATCGGAAAGTTCAGCTTCTCGACGGGGGCCACGGACAACTGATCGAGCAGCACCGCCGCGATCCGGCCATCCGCGCCATCGACGTTGTACAGCACCGGCATGTCGGTCGCGTGCAGCACCAGCCGCTCCAACAGTGGCGAGATCGACAGCGTGCAGCACTGTCCGGGCAGCGCCGCCGCCGCATCCGGAGCGGCGAACAGGCAATAGACCTCGACATGTCCTGAAACGGTGATGCTGTGGGGGACATTGCCGGGAATCCACACCGCGCAGCGCGGCGGCACGATCCAGACACCGTGGTCGGCTTCGCACCTGACGATGCCCCGCAGGGTCAGAAAAAGCTGGCCCTTGCGATGCGCATGCATCGGCATCTCGACACCCTTCGTGACCATCGCGCCGCCAAAGGCCGCGATGGCGCGGGGCACGTCATCGGGATCGAAGCCCGCGTCATCGACGCTGGGAAGCTGGTTGTCGTCGGGGCGATAGAACGGCATGGCGGGCGACGGATGATCCGGAGGCGATTGACCGGATCTGACAATATTCCCCCGGGATTTCGCTGTTCAACACGAAAGCCTCTAATCCGGTGCGGACCGCGCCAGCCGCGACTCTTCCATCCCCTGACGGGCAGATGACGCCGGGCCCCCCGGCCGGAATATCCCGCTTGCCCGGCGTTAACGCTGGAGCAAAAATTGGCAGCCGTCACATCAGACTGCCAATTTTTCTGCTACAGACCCTTGCCCGGCGCCCGCCGTGGGCCTATGTCCCTTTCAGTCACGCCTAGCACTCGCTGGTCCTGACTGCTAAATTTTCGAAAACACAAGCATCATCAATCTATTAGGAGGACTGCATGAAATTCCGTCCGCTTCACGACCGCGTCGTGGTCAAGCGTATCGACGCCGAAGAGAAGACTGCTGGCGGCATCATCATTCCGGACAGCGCCAAAGAGAAGCCCTCCCAGGGTGAAATCCTTTCGGTGGGTCCGGGCGGCCGCGACGAGGCCGGCAAGCTGATCCCGATCGACCTCAAGGTCGGCGACATCGTCCTGTTCGGCAAGTGGTCCGGCACCGAGGTCAAGATCGACGGCCAGGAAGTGCTGATCATGAAGGAAAGCGACATCATGGGCGTCATCACCGAGACCGGCGCCAAGAAGAAGGCCGCCTAAGCCACGCCATTAGCCTCATCCTGAGGAGCCGGCGCAGCCGGCGTCTCGAAGGATGAGACCCACGACCATCCACTCATCCTTCGAGACGCCCGCAAGGGGCGGGCTCCTCAGGATGAGGTTTCGTTCAAACGGAGACTCATATGTCAGCCAAAGAAGTCAAATTCGGCGTCGACGCCCGCGACAAGATGCTGCGCGGCGTCGACATCCTCGCCAACGCAGTGAAGGTCACGC
>CAZQMD010000002.1:0-52054 GCA_964594185.1 uncultured Afipia sp.
CGGATCAGAGGCGAGAAAAATAGAACGCCAACAACGGAGTAGGGCGTGATCGACAAGCGCGTGGAGCCGCTGGCGGCGGCTGTCGCCGACGTTAAGGATGGTGCGACCGTGCTGGTGCCGGGTTTCGGCGCGGTCGGTATCGCCGACAATCTTCTCGAAGCGCTGCACGATCAGGGGGCAAAGGAATTGACCATCGTCGCCAACAATTCAGGCAACGGCGATCATGGACTGGCGCGCCTGATTAATTCCGGACGCGTGCGCAAGGTGATCTGCTCCTATCCACGCTCCGGCGATTACAGTGCGTTTCTCAACGCCTATCGCGCCAAGAGCCTTGAACTGGAATTGGTGCCGCAGGGGACCATCAGCGAGCGCATGCGCTGCGCGGCTGCAGGTCTTGGCGGATTCTTCTCGCCGGTCTCGGCAGGGACCAAACTCGCCGAAGGCAAGGAGCAGCGCGAGATCGATGGCCGCCTTCACGTCTTCGAGAAGCCGCTGAAGGGCGACATCGCCCTTGTGAAAGCTGCGAAAGCGGATCGCTGGGGCAATCTCGTCTATCGCAAATCCGCCCGCAACTTTAACCCGGTCTGCGCCATGGCGGCTGAATTGACGGTGGTTGAAGTCGAAACCATGGTCGAACTCGGGACGCTTGATCCTGAAGCTGTTGTCACTCCCGGAATTTTCGTCGACAGAATCGTCGTTGCCGAGCCGCTCAGGATCAGGAGCTGAACGTGACCGTTGATACATCCGCTCGTTACACCCCTTTGACGCGTCACCAGATGGCATGGCGCGCCGCGCAGGATTTGCCTGAAGGCGCTTACGTCAATCTCGGCATTGGCATTCCGACTCTGACGTCAGGCTATGTACCGAAGACTCGCGAAGTGATCTTTCACAGCGAGAATGGCGTGCTCGGAATGGGCGGGCCGCCGAAGCCCGGCGAAGAAGATGAAGAGCTTACTGACGCCGGCAAGAATCTCACAACGCTCGTGACCGGTGGTTGCTACGTTCATCATGCCGATGCATTTCTGATGATCCGCGGCGGTCATCTCGATGTCAGCCTGCTTGGTGCGTTCGAAGTGTCAGAGAAAGGCGATCTCGCCAACTGGACCACCGAAGATGCGGAATTTCCGCCGGGCGTCGGCGGCGCGATGGATCTTGCTGTCGGAGCGAAAGCAATCCGCGTGCTGATGGAGCACACCGACAAGAAGGGCCAGCCACGCATCAAATTCAAATGCAGCTATCCACTCACTGCAGCGGGCGTGGTGAAACGCATCTACACCAACTATGCGGTGATTGATGTGACGCCGCAGGGACTGCTGGTGGCCGAGATGATTCCGGGCATGACGCTGGAGAAACTTCAAACCATGACAGAGCCGAAGCTGCAGCTTGCACCCGGCTACAAGGACATGATCCTCGCGCAGGCGGCCTAAAGGATCGAATTGAACCGGGCGACGATTGCCGTTCGGGTTCCATATGGAACCGCAATCCCCTTTCGACGTTGATATTGCGACGGCGGCGGATGTACCCGCTGTCAGACAGAGCGGCATGGAACTTTCCAGTTCCAGCCTTTCTGTTGATCGCTGTGCTTCAGGGCTTCTGAGGCATATTTCCCCGTCGTTTCAGATGCTTCGAAATTCAGCGTCTGCCATCCCTTTCGCCATGTGTGCCTTTCGCCATGGATGGCGTCCATCGAGGGTTAAGAGTGGAACCGAGAAGGACGGCGGGATGTCAGCTTTGACACACATCCAAATGTCCCCGGCAAAGATGTCATCGGAAAGCGGTGCGGCTTCTCTGGCCCGTACCGGAAGAATTATCGAGACAACAATTCCCGCCCGGCTGGATTCACTGCCATGGAGCGGATTTCATACCCGTGTGATTGCCGCGCTTGGCATCACCTGGATTCTGGATGGACTCGAGGTGACGCTGGCGGGCGCTTTGTCCGGCGCATTGAAAGACAGCTCCGTTCTCAAATTCACCAACACCGATATCGGGATTGCCACCAGCGCGTATATTGCAGGCGCAGTCCTGGGCGCCATCGGGTTCGGATGGCTCACCGATCGCATCGGGCGCAAGAAACTGTTCTTCGTCACGCTTGCGGTCTATCTCGTGGCCACCGCCGCCACGGCGTTCTCATGGAATCTTGCAAGCTTCGCGCTGTTTCGCTTTTTGACCGGTGCAGGCATCGGGGGTGAATACACCGCGATCAATTCGACCATTCAGGAACTGGTACCGGCGCGTTATCGCGGGCGCACCGATCTGATCGTCAACGGCAGTTTCTGGATCGGGGCGGCGATCGGCGCAATCAGCGCCATCGTGTTGCTCGATCCGGCGATCATCGATCCAGAGAAAGGCTGGCGGCTGGCGTTCCTGACCGGCGCGGGACTTGGGTTGATCGTGTTCGTGATGCGGTTCTGGATTCCTGAAAGCCCGCGCTGGCTGATGATTCATGGCCAGCCCGAGCGGGCGGCGAAGATCATGGCTGACATCGAGCGCTCGGTCGGGTCCGATAATCAAGCCGAGGACAGCCAGCTCCCGAAGATGCGACTGACCATGCGGACGCATACACCGATCCGTGAAGTGGTCACCACATTGTTCCGCACGTATCGCAGCCGTTCGCTGGTCGGCCTGTCGCTGATGATTGCCCAGGCATTTTTCTACAACGCGATTTTCTTTACTTATGCTTTGGTTTTGACAGATTTCTTCGCTATCCCGGCCGCAAATGTCGGCTGGTATATCCTGCCTTTCGCGGCTGGAAATTTTCTGGGACCGCTTTTGCTCGGATCGCTGTTCGATACGGTGGGCAGGCGCAGCATGATTGCGTTCACCTATAGCGTGTCCGGCATTCTGCTTGCCGTGTCGGGCTATCTGTTTTCGATCGGCGTTCTGACGGCGCAAACCCAGACGATCGCCTGGATGGTGATCTTCTTCTTTGCTTCACCGGCGGCGAGCGCCGCGTATCTCACCGTGAGCGAAACGTTTCCGCTCGAGGTTCGCGCTCTGGCCATCGCATTGTTCTATGCCGTTGGCACCGGCATCGGCGGCATTGCCGGGCCGGCGTTGTTCGGTGTGCTGATCGACACCGGCTCACGCGCGAGCGTGTTTGCCGGCTATCTGCTCGGATCTGTGCTGATGGTCACTGCGGCAATCATCGCATGGCGTTACTGCATCGATGCCGAGTGCAAATCACTTGAGGAGGTTGCGCGGCCGCTGGCTGCGCATGAATAGCTGATGGATCATCGTGTGATTGAAAATTCTCCGGCGAAGTCGGTGGGCGATGTGTTGCCCGCTCCAGCCGGGATTGTGCCGGACCTGAATCAAACGGCGTTGTTGCTGGATATTGACGGGACATTGCTCGAGCTTGCGCCAACGCCTCGTGATGTTGTGGTGCCGCCGAAGCTCGGACTAACTCTCCAAATGCTGCATGATCGCCTGGATGGCGCGCTTGCGCTGGTCAGCGGTCGCTCGCTGACGGATATCGACGTGATCTTTGCGCCGCTGCAGTTTCCGGCCGTCGGCGGTCATGGCGCGGAGATGCGCTTGTCGGTCGAGAGCGAAGCGGTTGCGTCACGGGCCCCGCCAATGGACAACGATTTGAAGCGGCGCTTCATTGCCATTTCTCATCTCAGTCCCGGCATTCTGTACGAAGACAAGGGGTATTCCGTCGCGCTGCATTATCGGCTGGCGCCGCAATTCGAGAAAACCATCTACGAGGCCGTGTCCGCCATTCGTGCCGATTTGCCCCAGGCGCCCATCGAGGTGCTTCCGGGTAAGTTTGTCTGCGAGATCAAGCCGGCCGGATTCACCAAGGCGACGGGCGTTCGCGAGCTGATGAATCATGCGCCTTTCTCCGGGCGCAATCCCATATTCATTGGTGACGATGTCACCGACGAATCTGTGTTCGCTATCATGCCGGCTTTTCGCGGCGTGTCATTTTCGGTGGGCCGTCGTGCGCATGGCGTCAACGGGCAGTTCAGGGCTCCGAAGGACGTTCGCGCGTGGCTTGCGCATTTACTTGATGAAGAGGCAATGGCAGCGCAATGAATATTTCCAAGGCTATCACGGTATCGAAGGTACAATCCGGCGCGAAGATTGATCACGGCCTTGATCTTGCCGTGATCGGCAACTGCAAGACGGCGGCGCTGGTCGACCCGACATCGCGGCTGGTATGGTGGTGTTTCCCGCGGTTCGACGGCGATCCGGTATTCTCGCGGCTGCTTGCAGGTGACGAGGAAAAAGGATTCAGCGATGTCGTGCTCGACGGCATGGTGGACTACAAGTCCGACTATGTCCGCAACACGGCGCTGGTCGAAACAGTTTTGACCGACGGTAAGGGCAACGCAGTTCGTATCACCGACTTCGCGCCGCGCTTCCGGCAATATGGACGCATGTTCCGGCCGCCGCAGCTGTTTCGCATCATTGAGCCGATTGCCGGCCTGCCGCGTATCACCATTCGCGTCCGGCCGACCCATTCTTATGGCAAGCCGCTGAAGCGCAGCTCGCTCGGCAGCAATCATATCCGTTATGTCGAAGAAGAATCGACGGTCCGCGTGACCACCGATGCGCCCATCGCCATGATCGAGCACGAGACGCCGTTCGTGCTGACGCGGCCAGTGCATATGGTGTTCGGTCAGGATGAGCCATATCCCGGCGATCTCGCGGCGACAGCCAACTCATTTGCGGAGCAGACCAAGGCATATTGGCTGCATTGGGTGCGGCGTCTCTATATTTCCTATGACTATCAGGAAGAGATCATTCGCGCGGCCATTACCCTGAAGTTGTCGAACTTCGAAGAGACCGGCGGAATCATTGCTGCGCATACCACCTCGATTCCGGAGGCGCCGGGCGCTGGGCGAAACTGGGACTATCGGTTCTGCTGGTTGCGCGATGCCTACTTTGTGGTGAAGGCCTTGAATCGCGTTGGCGCGACTCAAACAATGGAAGACTTCATCGGCTTCACGCTTTCGCTGGCAACAAACTCTGACGGACCGCTGAAGCCGGTTTATAGCGTGGTGCCGAATCTCCCTCTCGACGAATGGATCGCGGAAGATCTGAAGGGCTACCGAAATGACGGGCCTGTGCGCATCGGCAATGCTGCCGTCGAGCAAAGCCAGCACGATACCTATGGCAGCGTGATCCTCGCTGCTCTGCCGCTGTTCTTCGATCGCCGCTTACCGACACCCGGCGGCGAAAAGCTGTTCCGGTTGCTTGAAGGTCTCGGAGAGAAGGCTGCTCAGGTGGCGCTCAAGCCCGATGCCGGGATCTGGGAATATCGCGGACGTCAGCGCGTTCACACCCACTCGGCGGCGATGTGCTGGGCGGGAATCAACAGGCTGGCATCCATCGCCACCCGTTTGGGGCTGCACGATCGCGCGGCCTACTGGAATTCGATCGCCGATCCGATTCACAAGGAACTGCTCGAGCGCGCGTGGAATCCAAAGCGCGAAGCGTTCACCGCCGCATTCGGGTCCGATGATCTTGACGCCAGCGTCTTGTTGTTGCCGGATCTTGGCGTGTGCGAGGTCGACGACCCGCGCTTTATCAAGACGGTTGCCGTGATGGAGCGGGAATTGCTCCGCGAAAAGCATGTAATGCGCTATGCGGCAGAAGATGATTTCGGATTGCCGGTCACCGCATTCATGATCTGCAGGTTCTGGCTGATCGATGCCTGGTGGCAGCAGGGGCGCCGCGAAGAGGCGCGCGAAGCCTTTGTCGATGCACTCGCGCATCGCAATCGCTACGGCCTTTTATCGGAAGACGTCGATCCGAAAACTGGCGCGCTGTTCGGAAACTTCCCGCAAACCTATTCCATGGCGGGATTGATTCTTACCGGCATGAAGCTGTCGCGAAATTGGGAAGATCGTTACTGGCGCAGCTAGTCATTCGTTGATCGCGCGAGCGATGGGTTCCATTGAACCTCATTGTGATGACGACTCACGCAAGAGGTAATCTGCATAGGTTCGCGTTTCGCAATTGAAGATGTGTCAAGACTATGCAGATCGATTTTAATCGGCCAACCTTTCGGCTCAATGGAACCCGGTTCCGCTTGCGCCGCTGAATTTGACATCAATCAGTCGACAGGATGGCGAGGAACCATATTGATGAACAGGTGTTAGTTTTGCGTTCGCGAAACTAGGAAGGGCACCCTGTGGATCTTGTCGTCGTTTCCAATCGTGTCGCTCGGGCAAAAGCAAATGAACCGATGACCGGCGGACTGGCCGCGGCCTTGTTGCCGGTGGTCGAAAAATCCGGTGCGATCTGGGTTGGTTCTTCTGGCCGTGTTCGGGATAACGTCTCCAAGGATTCTTTCGCGGAAATCGAATCGCTTGGCGCCGGTGCGCTTGCATTGCTCGATCTGCCGGCGGCGCATTACGGCGGATATTACGAAGGCTTTGCCAATTCCGCGTTATGGCCGGCGCTGCATTCGCGCAATGATCTTATCAATGTGTCGCAGGATGATTATCAGTCCTATCGCGAGGTCAACGCGTTCATGGCGCGTGCGTTGATGCGGTTCAACAAGCCGAGTGCCGCGTTCTGGATTCAGGACTATCATTTCCTGACATTGGGCGCGGAAATGCGTGAGCTTGGATTCCGTAATCCGCTCGGCTTTTTCCTGCATACGCCGTGGCCGTCGCGCCGCGTGATATCCGGGGTGCCGCATCATCGCAATCTGGTCGAATCGATGCTGGCGTATGACCTGGTCGGCTTCCAGACAGATGACGATTGCGAGAATTTTGCGTCATATCTCCGGGCTGAGCTGGGCCTGGATGTCGATGACGGGATCGTCTCGTCGCATTTAGGCACGTCGCGTATTGGCGTGTTTCCCATCGGCATCGATGTGGATGGGTTCGCGGCTCAGGCTCAGCGCGCCGCCTCGCATCCGGATGTGTCGCGGTTGCGCAAAAGCCTGCATGGCGAGCGCCTCGCGATCGGTGTCGATCGCGTCGATTATTCCAAGGGACTGGTCAATCGCATCAGCGCGTTCGACCGGCTATTCGAAATCCAGCCTTCGCTGAAGCGTTCGGTGTCTCTGTTGCAGATCGCGACGCCATCCCGCGGAGGAATCGAAGCTTACAGCAACCTGCAGGATGAATTGTCCAAACAGGTGACCGAGGTCAACGGCCGCCATGGCGAAGTGGACTGGACGCCGATCCGTTATCTCAGCAAGGGATTCAGTCAGACGGTGTTGGCCGGATTCTATCGCGCCGCGCAGGTCGGCGTGGTGACGCCGCTGCACGACGGCATGAATCTGGTCGCGAAGGAATATGTCGCCGCGCAAAATCCGATCGATCCGGGCGTTCTGGTGCTGTCGAAATTTGCCGGAGCGGCGAACGAGCTGGATACGGCACTGCTGGTCAATCCGCACGATATCGACGGAATGGCACGCACCATCGCCACCGCGCTGTCGATGCCGTCCACCGAACGGCGGATGCGGTGGGAAGCGATGATGATCAAACTGCGTGCAGGCACCATCCACAACTGGTTCGCCGGATTTGTCGATGCGCTGGAGGCGACGCGGGGAGCGACGGAGCCGTGTCTCTCGCCATCGGTTGTCCGGCCGCTGCGGTTGGCCAATGGACTTGCCCCGAGCGGAGCAAGAATGCGCGATCCGGCCTATTTTGTGCCTCGCCCGGTGGCCAATTAACGCCGAAATCTCAAATATTTAAGGAATATTTCCGGCCAGCGCCCGCACTCTCTTGCAAATCGGCGCGCAGCCCTTCATGACATGCGCCACGGAGAGGTGGCCGAGTGGTTGAAGGCGCACGCCTGGAAAGTGTGTATACGGGAAACCGTATCGCGGGTTCGAATCCCGCTCTCTCCGCCAGATAGTCTTATAAGGATTTGATTTTACTAATAAAAGTCGATCGCTGAAAAATCTGCCCCAATCTCTGCCCCAACAAAAATCGTGGATCGCTAGACACTCTCAGAGACACTGAGAGACAGCGACGGACTCTTCGTTCTGAACCTCGGAAATAAGTCGTAAGCGTCACTTCGACAGCGTGTGCCGACTGCATCTGATCCCTTTTTGAAGTACTCGATCATGTTCTCAAGCGATCCGAGTGACGGATCGAATGGCGCGACCTTCACATCGCCGAAACGCTTGAGCTTTCCTGCATCCAAAAACTGCTGACGGAAGATCATTCCATCGCCTGGACGAATTGCAATGACCGCGTGGACGTGAAGCAGTTCGCTTGCCTTGAGCTCCGATGCTGAGATGCTTTTTCGTCCTCGTGATCCTGGCATGTCGACAAATGCGATGCTGAGTGGCTGGATCTTCTTCTTTCGTCCGAGATTGTTCCGAAATACTTCTCGAAGACGCATCACAAACCAATCGTTGTAACCGTCCAAGTATGCCGCTGGATCATCATGTGAACCGTCAAGGTCATCTGATTCGTATCTCTTTGTAACCGCAAGTACGTGATCATTGATCGCTTGATTGAGGTCTGCTTCTGATTGGTTCGGATGTCTGTAGAGGTCTCGAATGATTTCAGCGAATGCTTGGGATTGGTTCATGTACTGACTCTTCTTGTTATCGTTGTAATGCTTTGAATCTCGTCTGCTATCGTTTTGAGTTTCTATGCACTGTCGTTCATACACAGTAGATCAAGCGTCAGCAGATCAGCCGACACTTGATGAACGTGTGAAACCTCTCAGCGAGCCCGACGAGCAGTTGCCATCGACCGGGCGCAGTCCATTCTAAAATCAGAGGCTTCTATGGCGACGAGAGCGCTGGGCTCTCACTAATATGTATAACGGCATGCCCGTTGATCCGGGCGATCGATGAAAAATATTCTGCCGCAAGGCTGATGCATCGACGCGTACATAAGACGAAACGCCGTGCTGACAAACGGAAGATTTTGACGCCAATTTCCCCGGTGAAATTCGCCCGTTAAAAAGCCCATTATTTAGCCGGTAGGCTCTGGAAAGGCGGCTCGCTCTCGTGGGTAAACTCGCTAAATTAGGGCTTCATTCGAGACGGCAAATTGAGGGATTGACCTAGATTCGCTGGTTCCATCAAGCGTTCTCGACGACTCGTAGGGCGATTTAGAGTGGGTCTAAATGATCGTTGTTGCGTGCATTTATGCTCTGTTTTAGCGAGTAGCATAAATCGAACTCGCTGCCTTTGGGGGTTCCCGGCATGATCGGGACGTTGGTTGATCAGCTTCAGCAGTCCGAAGAGGGAAAACTGAAGCGCTTCTTCATGAGGCGCTTTGGTAATTCTTCGGATGCTGCCGACGCAACGCAAGAAACGTTTCTTCGCCTCCTTGAGATGCAGGGCAGAACCGTCATTGAGAATCCGCAGGCATACCTATTTCAGGTAGCCCGCTCGGTAGCCCATGCGACGTCGCTGAAACTGGCTACAAATGCGCAGTATCTTGTATTTGGCGAGGATGCACTTTCGCAACCGGATGAATCTCCCGGTCAGGATCGAATTATACAGGGTCGCCAGTGCTTAAGGCTTTTGGCGAAGGCTATTGAGCAATTGCCGCGCCGCTGCCAAGAGGTTTTCGTACTCAGTCGCCTTCACGGGTTTTCGAACGGCGAAATCGCCAGCGCATTGGGCATTTCGCAGAGTGGTGTCGAAAAACACATTGCGACTGGATTAGTCCGTTGCCTTGATTTGCGCCGCGAATTTTTTTCGCATTGGACCTGAGGTCATCCCTACCATTTAGACTCATGGTAAGTGAGGGCGCTTTTTTGGACAGCGCACGACGTTAGGTCACGCATGTCAGGTAAAAAGCGAACTCCCCGCGAAGAAAAGATAGTTCAGGAAGCCGCAATATGGGTGGCACGCCTTCAATCCAGCGATGCGTCGGAGCAAGATCGAGAGAATTTCGCAACGTGGGCGGATGCGGACCCTGCGCACCTCGCCGCATTCAATGAGCTGGTGGAGCTCTGGAGACAGCTAAAGGACGTACCAGTCTCCTCTGAACAACTGCTTCAGCTCAGAAAATCTCGTCGAGGTACGATAAACGGACTGGCCGTTGTAGGCCTTTTGGCTTCTGCGGTGGCGGTCGCAGCCTACCAACTTGGGATTTTGGATCGGCTGCGCTCGGACTATTACACGGTGGTTGGAGAGGTTCGTACCATTCAACTTGCCGACGGCAGTCGTGCCTACCTAAACACAGATTCTGCAATCGCCTTGAACTTCAACGACAAACAGCGTCGAGTGACGCTATTGCGCGGCCAAGCGTTTTTTGATGTTAAGCGCGCCGCTGATAAGCCCTTTATTGTGGTTCAGGGTGACTTTGCTGCTGAGGCGGTTGGTACGCGATACGGAGTTCGATCAGCTACCAGCGATCAAAACCCAGAGGTTCAAGTCGAGGAAGGTAAGGTCCGAGTATCAGCTACGGATCATCAGCTTGTCATTGGGGCAGGCGAAGGGGCCACCCTAACTTCGACAGGTACTCTAGCTCTCGTCAAAATCGATGAAAACGATTTGGCGTGGCGCACCGGTAAGCTCGTGTTCTCCGGACGCCCTCTAGCCGAAGTGCTTTCAACACTTAGCCGCTACAGAACCGGTAAAATTGTGTTGTTAGATCGTAAGATCGGACGCCACGAGGTTTCGGGCGTCTTCAACATCTCAGACACTGAGCAAGCGCTTGACGCTCTCGAACAAAACATTCCCCTCAATGTGCGACGACTCCCGGGTGGGATCGTGCTGGTTTGGTCACGTTGAGTTTTTTTCCGGTTCCTACTGAGGGAACACCCCGTTTTTGACTCTTAGTAACTGAGGGGCGCGTTGGCGCCTAAAGGGTCTATTAGGGGGCACTAATGAGTTTTGGGAAAGCAAAAGCCGTGCGTCACACCGTGGCGGCAACCGCGATCGCCGCGCTGGCTATCATGGCGGTAGCTGACCCGTCAGACGCACAAGAGACCGCTGTCCGAATTTCCGTTCCTGCTGGATCGCTAGAAAAGGGGCTTCTATCCTTTGGCCGTCAATCCGGCCTTCAACTGCTGTATTCGACCAAAGCGGCGGTCGGTAAAAAGACCCTGGGTCTCAAGGGAGAGATGCCCTTCTCGGCGGCCATCGACAAGCTCCTTGATGGAACCGGCCTTCAGGCGAAGTTTACCAGCGAAAATACCGTTCGGATCTTTGATCCGACGCTCATGGATGCAAACGGACAGGCGATACAACTCGATACGATTGCAGTTGAAGGCGAAGCGATACGGGATGAGGCGCGGTCGCGCAGTAATGTGACCGGGCCGGTAAGGGGTCTTGTGGCGACGCAGACTGCGACCGGAACGAAGACGGCGACGCCCATTGTCGAAGTACCGCAATCCATCAGCGTTGTTCCGGCGACACAGATTACCGCTCAAGGTGCTCAAAGCGTGAGCCAAGCACTCCGTTATACCCCCGGTGTATTTGCAGAGCCCAATGGTGCTGCCGACGTCGGCAGCACATTCATTCGGTTGCGTGGGTTCAACTCCGACCTCTATCTGGACGGCCTTCGACTTCCGAATAATCCATCAGCGGCGGTGTATTCAGAGGTTGAGCCTTACGGTGTTGAGCGCATCGAGGTTTTAAAGGGACCTTCGTCGGGACTTTATGGCTCAAGCGGGCCGGGTGGTCTCGTAAACATGACGAGCAAGCGTCCACTCGACACGCCATTCCATGAAGTAAATCTCCAGACAGGCAGCTTTAATCGGAAGCAAATCTCTTTCGACTTCTCAGATAGATTCAACGGCAACTCTGATGCCCTTTTTCGTGTTGTAGGCCTTGCCCGCGACTCCGATACACAGTTCAACTTCCAACAGGATAAACGAGAGTATATTGCGCCCTCAGTAACGCTGAAGAATGACGCAACAAAAATTACCTTCCTCGCAAGCTACTTCCATGCGGACTATCGCGCTAATGCCTTCAACCGTTTGCCGGCCTCTGGAACAGTCCTGCCAAATCCGAATGGTCAGATAAGCCAGAATTTCTATAACGGTGAACCAACATATGATCGCATTCGGCGAGAGCAGTTCACCGCGGGGTACGCTCTCGAACACGAATTTAATGAAAGCGTGAAGTTCAGACAGAACTTGCGCTACGTGGCTGCTACGAACGATATCTTCGGTATCGCGCCGGGGCGTCAAGGAACAGACCCGGCTCTAAACAACGATCCACGCACCGGTTTGCTTGTCGGCGATCCGTCGATGTTGAACATGCGTCGCGGCGCAATCTACACCGGGTCGGACAACAACTCGATTGCGGTGGACAGTCAACTAGAAACCAAGTTCGTCACCGGCCCGTTCAAGCATACAGCGGTGTTCGGGGTCGATTATCGCACACTCGATAGCACCTACATTTACACCGCCGGTGGCACGCGAACGACAATCAATTTGTTTGATCCGGTTTACAGTAACGTTTCAATTTCGCGTCCAACCGTTCCGTTCAACAACGATCTCTATAGGCTTGAGCAGGCAGGTCTCTACGCTCAAGATCAAATCAAGGCTGGCGGCTGGATCTTCACCATTGGAGGGCGTCAGGATTGGACGAACTCCAAGGTTGATTCTCAGCTCGACACAAAGCCGATGTATGGCCCGAGGGACTCTGCGTTCACCGGACGAGTTGGCGTCGGCTACGAGTTCGGCAACGGAGTCGTTCCCTACGCATCATACGGAACATCGTTTGATCCGGTGGTGGGGACCAATGCAAGTGGTGCGCTATTTCGTCCGACAACCGGAGATCAGTATGAAATCGGAGTGAAGTATCAGCCGCCCGGTACAAAAACTCTCATCACTGCTGCAGCGTTCGATATCACGCAACAAAATGTGCTGACCCGCGATACGTTGAATCCAAATTTCAACGTCCAAACGGGTGAGGTGAACGTAAAGGGATTCGAGCTTGAAGCTCGCGCTGAGCTGTTCGACAGGTTCAGCGTAATTGCTGCATACACCTATCTTGATGCCAAGATCACGAAGTCAAATATTGCCGGTGAAGCGGGCAATCGCCCGAACTTGACCCCAGAACATCAAGCTTCAATCTGGGGTCAATATGGGCTTGGCGGGCAACTGGAAGGCTTGACTGTCGGCGCAGGTGTTCGATACGTGGGCTCAACCGACTCGTTCACCCCGGCAACAACCTACGCAGCGCCGGTTGGTCTCGTGCCCGCCTTCGTGCTCACTACGCCGGGCTACACGCTCGTCGACGCAATGATTTCTTATGATCTGAAGAATATCTCGCCGTCGCTTAACGGGGCACTCTTTCGCGTCAACGCCACCAATCTTCTCAATCAATACTACATCGCGAGCTGCGGCGGCACGATCAACTGCTTCATGGGAACGTCTCGCACCGTCCTCGCGACTCTAACGTATCGCTGGTGAAGTCAGCCTCGTTTACGAACTGGTGTTGAACAATGAGAAGAGCTCTCGGAGCACTGCATCGTTGGGCGGGACTCTTTATCGCGGTATTTCTTACGGTGTCAGGAATATCCGGAGCGATAATCTCGTGGGATCATGAGATCGACGAATGGCTCAATCCTCACTTGTTCAACGCCAAGGCTACCGGAGAAAATAAGTCGCCGGAAGAACTCGTCGCAGCAGTAAATGCCTCCGATGAACGCGCGACAGTGGTGCTCTATCCATTGAGATTCGAAAAGGGGCACAACGCCCTGATGATCGTGGGTCCGAAGGTCGATCCCAGCACCGGCGAACTCCATAAACTCAGCTACAATCAGGTCTATGTCGATCCCGTTAGCGGCGAAGTCGCGGGGCGGCGGTTTTGGGGCAAGATCTCGCTAAGCCGCGAAGACATCATCCCATTCCTCTATAAGCTTCACTACTCGATGCATATTCCATCCTTCGCGGGATTAGATCGCTTAGGCTACTGGTTTATGGGCATCATTGCGATTGTTTGGACGATTGATAGCTTCGTCGGATTTCTTCTTACACTGCCTCGAACACGCACAAGCGCGTTGTCAGTTCATTCCGCCGTCCCACAACGCGGTTGGTTTAAACGTTGGAAGCCAGCTTGGCGTATTAAGCGCGGAGCTGGACGCTTTCGGCTGAATGTCGACTTACATCGTGCGTTTGGACTGTGGCTATGGATTTTGCTGGTTATCGTGGCCTTCTCATCGATATCGTTGAACCTTGGCGATATCGTCGTGCGCCCAATGCTATCGAAGATATCGACGCTAACGCCTGATCCATTCGATGATAAATCCGTGCCCCTGCGTGCAGCCAATCTCATCCCCGCAAAAATCGGCTGGCAGGAGGCGCTTGATGCAGCTGCAGCTGAGGGCAAAAGAAGAGGTTGGGAGGATACACCTGCCTCGATCTTCTACGGTCGTCTATATGGACTTTACTCAGTAAGATTCTTGCCTGAAGGCGCGGAAGCAAGCAGGTGGGGAATCCCGACACTACTGTTTGTCAGTGGCGCGACCGGATCGATTGTTGGCGGTCGAGTGCCGTGGGAAGGCACAAATGCCGATGTCTTTATGCAACTGCAGTTTCCGCTGCATTCAGGACGGATTGCAGGATTGCCGGGACGAATTCTGATTTCGGCTCTGGGTATAATCGTAGCCGGATTGTCCATAACCGGCATCGTGATTTGGGCTTCTAAGAGAATGGCCCGCAGCTCGGCTCGTCAGAAAGCCAATCGTCGATTGGAGACCGCATCCGCACCTTCCTCGTGGTTGTGATGATCTTCTGAAAGATGTGCGCGAAATCTTACGTTGACATTCCGCCGAGAAAATACGGATAGGGATTTGCGTCCGATCAGGAGACGCAGATGCCATCTAATCCAACGCGCAGAAGCTTCATCGCGGCCTCGTTGGTTGCGTCAGCAGCAGTACCGAAAATCGATGCGCTTGCGGAGGTTGATGTCGAGCGACTTCGCCTGATACAACGTCGCGAATATCTTCAGTCAGAAATTGCAAAGCTCGATCGGCAATGGGCTTTAGCCTACGCGAAGCTGCCGTGTTGGTGCAAAGCCGGACCAAAATACAAAGATGAGCTCGGTGCCGCCTTTGGACCGACTGTAGGATGGCCAGAGATCAACTCGCCTATTCAAATAAGCGAAGAGCTATGGCTGAGTAGGCCTTCGCCTGGTGATCTTCGTGGGTTGATCGAGCAAGAAATTCCGACTCTGGGCCGAAGTGTAGCGACTTCGAACTATCGGCTCAGAGTGAAGAATCTACGGGATCGCTTACGTCTGAGGCGCGAGATTCACGAGTCGATCGATCTGCCGGTTTCTCGCGATTGGGAGCGGTTCGATCTTGAACTTGAGGTGATCGAGGAGGCGTTGTCGGGTCTGCTCACCGGTGAGCAGATTAATTCGTGTTCTCCAATTTAGCGACTTAAGGGGCGACTCCCTATTGAAAGGGTTGGGTGCAAAGCTTTCGGCAAAGGCCGCTTTTGTTGATTTCCGGCATCCCCGCGTCCCTGCATGATTTAACGTCTCCATGCACCCTCTCCGCTAAAGTCTACTTGCCCTCCCTCTCCGGTTGCGGTTGGATAGGACCGGGTCTGGGGAGGCTCCAAATGCGTATTTTGGGTACGATCGTGCTTTGCACGATGGTGGGCGGCTGCGTAACCACCGAAACGGTTCAATTCAAGGCATCAAATCCACAACAGCAAGCGATGGTACGGGACGGGCAACCCGCTCTGGTCTCGCGCCAAAAGTCATCGGTTGTTTTAGTCCGACCGGCATCTCGTCAGCTTCAAGCCGGAGGACGTCCTGTCTTTGTGGTCGGCATAAACAATCTTGGTCGAGCGCCCCTCGAATTCCGTGTAGCCCAAGTGGAGGCGAACCAGATTGTCAGCGGCCAAGAATTTCAGATGACGGTCGTCACCTATGAAATGTTGGCTCAGGAAGAAAAGAACCGACAGGTGGCCGCTGCTATTTTGACGGGTCTGGCGGCGGGAGCAAATGCCTACGGTGCGTCACGCGCTGGTTACGGTAGCTACACGACACCGAGCGGGCGAACCGGTACATTCTACAGCCCAACAGCCGCAGTGATTGCACAAAATACAGCAGCCGCCCAGAACGAAGCCATGATCGCGGGAACGATCGAACGTGGACAGGCAAACATGGCGGCGCTTGAGCAAAACGTTCTGAAGGACAACACTCTTATGCCGGGAGAGTGGGTTGGTGGGCAATTGCATCTATCACCTCCAACCAATCCGCCATCAGGGAGCAGCAAGAACTATACGATTATTATCAATGTTGGTGGCGATCGCCACGTCATTGAGGTTGCTCAAGCGCCTACGGGAGCCTGAGCAGATGCGGAGCCATATTGTACTCTCGTTGTTGGCGGGAATGTCGATAGTCGCGTTTACGTCCACATCGTGGGCTTATTGCTCGGCACCTTCGGCTCCTTACTGCGCAACGAGGTATGGAGCATTCGGTGATCAAGACGATTTCGATAGATGCAAACGCCAGATGCAGTCATATCAGAGTGAAGTCGAAAGTTTTCTCTCATGCTCTCAACGAGAGATCGATGATCTAAGACAGAAATCGAAGTCAGAGCTGGACGAATACAATAGTGCGGTTGACAGTTTCAATCGTCGCGCACGCGGGTGATCTGTCTAGGAGAAGGGTAGGTGGCATCGCTACCATTAGGGATGTCTTCACTGCTCACCGGCGAGCAACTTGTGTCGCAGTTCGGACATCGATCGTCGCATGTTGCGGACCATTCATCGGTCCACCTAGTGCCACACGGGCATTCGTAGAAATTGGGGAAAAGCATTGAGTGAGCATCCGGCAGGTTCGGGGACGAGTTTTCTCGCCCCCGAACATTGATCGATTAGCTCGCTTTCTTGCGGATCGGTGGTGTTCGTGACGCCTGAGCCAGCTGCGTATCGAGCTCGCCGGATCGTGTTGCAGCAATCAGCGTGTCGATAACGGTGGGAAGCTTATCGAGTGAAGAGACAGCAATCGCAGCCTTGCCCTTCTCAAACTCAATCGCTTTTGAGCCTGAGCGAATCGCGAAAAGGTATGAACCGTCGGCATTCTTGCGCCACCAGGGCGAGACGCGCTGATCGCTTTCAACAGACTTTCGGACGCCATCGACAGTTGCAAAGGAATGGACTTTTCGCACGTAGCCCGGATTGCTGAGAAGTACCTTCTGCTCCTCCAGCCGCGTGATCGTTCGCGCGCGACGTTCAAGCTTAGGGTCGGCCTCGGTCTTCGGCAGTGCAGTGAAATTGAGAGATTTCAGTGAAGTCATCATGTCCTCCAACAAAGAGATGTTGAGGATGACCAAGTATAATGCCGAATGGTGCGATCACATACCGAAAAAGGGAGGACACGCTCAATCTACTATCTTGGCTTAAGGATGCGCCTAACTTGTAAGCCTCTTCCCTTCGGATCTTCATTTATTTCGGCGAGAAATGCTGTGCCCTCACCTAAATCGTCTCGTTGTGACTCGGGAAGAAGGGACGAGTGGAAAAATGCTTCTTGTTCGAGAGCTGGGACGTACACAAATCCGTAGCCTCTCGAATGATACATTTTGACAACTACTGCCTCAACGCCAGTTGCCGAAATTCTTTTTCGTTTTTTCAGCTTTGAAATTTTCGAAACAGCAATGCCTTTATGACTGCGCGAAATGTCGACCAGTACGGGGTCGCCATCTCGAACCTCGGTAACTGAACATTTTTCGAGGACGCTTGAATGCAAAAATGCTGATTCTCCCGATCCGTCAAGAATGACAAAACCGTAGTTCTTAGCTGAATCAAACCAATCAACCGTTGCAACCTGCGCCTCCGCGATCACTCCGAGCTGAGAACTGGTAATTACGCCGTCGCGGTTCGCGAGCTCAGTTTGAGACTCGCCACTGGAAAACTTTCGAATGTCAGCAGTAACGGCCTCTTGAACAGCATACTGATCGGAAGAGGGAACTCGTCCAAAATGGGCGTCTTCGTCAAGAAGAAATGAAGCAAATGTCTGCCGCACTCTCTTCATTTTTAACGGAAGCGGATCATTGGAGAGATATTGCAATCGAATCTCCTCAGCGATCCCAGAATTCGTAATCAGTGTAGTTAGAGCCATCAGCTCAAAGTATGTTTGATTAAAGAGCGCCAATTCCAAATGAGCGATGCCGCTATGTCTTATCGCAATGCGCTGTTCAATGGACATTCCAGTTGCAGAAGGGTCATGCTTCTCAACTAAGCCTGCTTGCAATAGTTCGCTTAACGATGTTTCGACCGCTATTTCTGCGTAGCCCATGCCATCGAAGTATTGGAAAATTGATGCCACTGACAAATAGCGCGTATCGTCCGAAGATCGCGCGTCATGAGTTGCCTTAAGCAGCGAGAGAATTCTTATCGGCAGTAGTGGAGATTGAGCGATCTTAGGGCTGACTTCGAAAACTGGAAACAGCTCAGGACTGTCTCCCTTCTTATAGAAATTGTAGTCACCAAGAATCAAAGTTTGCACGACCCTAGTTGTCGTTAACGGAGTTTGGTCGCCGCTAATATAGGACTTCAGCAAATCTTCAATGCCAATTGCGGATGACGTGATGACCCGGTTGGAGAGCGACAATGTTTTGCGAATGTTAAAATTTGCTAGGCTGCCAAGAAGATTTGAAGCAAAATCTTGTAGAACGAAAGTGTCTTCAATCGCCGAGGCGAATGCTTCCACATTCTCCAGCCTTATTTTGAAACTATTGCCAGCGTCGTATATGCCCTTGGTCTTACCTTTCGGCTTTATTTTTCCTTTTAGGTACTCGAGACGTTTTCTAAAGATTTCTCGGGGAGCCGGTGTAGGAAGAAAATATGATTTAGAAGAATAGATATTGAACAACTCAGTTTTTGAAAAAGACCACGCTGACTTGTCAGTGCAGGGAAAAAAAAGCAAGCAATGGGTCACGTGCCTACGCAATGCTTGGAAATACTGAAATAGTGTTTCCTTATATGTGACGCCGAATTCGTCCGTGTTATCGACAACAAAAATTGGCAATCGCTTCCGGTTTTCGACGATGTCCATCATCAACCGTTTCAGGTAGCCCTCGCGATCTTGCTCGGACTGCTGGTTCATATACTCGCCGAACTTCTCCTTAAATTGGTTCTTGTCTCTTTTGTAAAGCTGAGCATCTGAGCCTTCACTTCTCCGCTTGTATTCCAGATGATAAAGACCAAGCAATTGATCCCAATCGGGATAACCTTTTTCGTACAGTTGTTCCTCGATTTGCTTGATGGCCTCATTTGTGAACCAGCTTAATGAAGAGGCGTCGTCGCCGGTGGCGTCAAGTACGTCGATCTTAATGACGATGCATCGATCTCGGATTGATTTTGGAAGAGTGGCTTGAAAAAATCGCTTTAGGAAAGTTGATTTTCCGGCGCCGGATGATCCTACGATGAAGACAGTCTCTCCGTGTTTATCCGAGATAGTGTTTGCGATTAATTGCTTCAAACTGTCGTCGACTTCTTCGTCAGGGCTTATGTTCCCCAAGACATGAGTTGTCAGCTTCTCGAGCGCGAAGTCTGCAATTCGGCTCTCCTTAGTCTCAACAAAACATTCCAACAGCATGTTCGGATCTGAATCGCCCGACATTCCGGAAAAAAATGAAGTAAAGATTCGATCCAGATCAAAGGCTATCTGTGACTTTTGGTTGGGGTGAATGTCAGAATCCCCAAAGGCGGCCCGAAGGCTTCTCGTTAAGAGCACGCGATTATCGTGAATCTTGTCGAAGATATGCTTATAAAGTGATTGTTGAATTCCCTCTTTTGACATCAGCTCGAAAAACAGCGTGAATTCAGCAAGCAATGCATCCAAGTTTGGGAAGACGATCGCTTCTTTCGATTTGTACGGCTGATATGGAATGTGAGGCCGGAAGAAAATCCATCGAATGCCATCCGATACGACCGCTAGTTGGATGCCTTCAGGTGCGCAATACGAAGCGGCTTGCTCGATGCCCTCTAAGCATCGCTTGAGAGCCGGACCGGAAATCTTGTAGTGCTGCATCGTTGTAGCGCTCGACGTTAGTTCGAGCTCCCCAATGCGCTTTGCCTCAATCAAAAATTGTGGCCTGCCGGCGTGGCTGATGATGAAGTCAGAAAATCCATTGTCATTCTTTCTCTCCGTAGAAATATCTGAATGGTCCCATCCAAGGACCTCTGTTACAAACCGAACTATCAGTTGGATTTTGGCGTCTTCTTCAGTGACGATCTCGCTAATCCGCGATTGCACTGCTCCCACGAGCGCGACTGCTTTCGTATGAGAATCATCCAAGCCGGATTTCATTTTTGATTTCCCCGTTGCTTCGGAGAAACGTAGCAGTGAACATCACTCTGCGCCAGAAAGCCGATGCTATAGGATTCGTTCGTTTTTCAGAGACGGGTGACGCACCGGTCATCGCCGAATTTCACCGGGGAAATTGCTCTTAAAACACTATCTGGAAAAGAGTCCTATCGGATGTTATGATCGGGACGTTTTTCGGAGCCGGTTATGAGCCTCATCGGATACGCGCGGGTGTCAACGATAGACCAGACGCCCGATCTCCAGCTTGACGCGCTACACTCGGCGGGGGTTTCAAGAATTTTTGTTGAGACCGCGTCTGGAGCGAAGACGGACCGCTCAGAGCTTAAGGCGGCATTAGATTACATTCGTCCAGGCGATACCCTTGTCGTCTGGAAGCTTGATCGGTTGGCAAGATCGATCACGCAACTGATTTCCACGGTCGAGGCGCTGGATGGACTTGGATGCGGCTTTCGCTCGCTCACGGAAACGATTGACACTACGACGGCCACGGGACGTCTCGTTTTCCATATCTTCGGCGCACTGACAGAATTTGAGCGGAGCATTATACGCGAGCGAACGGTTGCTGGTTTGATAGCAGCGAAGGCTAGAGGGCGGCGAGGTGGTCGACCGAAGGCGATGTCAGAGCAAGACATTCTCGCCGCGAAGGCGCTTATCCGTGATGGCAATCTGACGATTAAGGAAGTTTCTGAGCGGATCGGCGTTTCCGATGCTACTCTCTACAAATACGTGCCTTCGCCTCGATCTGCGGTTAAAGCATAAACTAGCGTTTATGTTTGACGGTCAGCCAAGCCATGCTGTTATTCGCCGATTCTGAAGATTGGCACTGTAGATTTTTCTCTTAGAGACCGATTCCTAACAGGCCCAATTCGGATTGCTTGCAGACGCTGTGTAAGAATGGCTAGTTATTTTCTCACCGATCTGTCACTTCCCGATCTCCTTAGGGTGACCCAATTGCCTCAAGGGTACCAGCCTTTACTGGCTGGGTCGATTTGACTTCAAACTCTGTGATCTCACCCAAAGCATTCGGTGTTATCTCGATCACGCGTCCAATGACGGTCGCTCGTCCAATCGGAGTGAGGTAGTTCGAAAAAACCGGGAAAGACCGCGCAGATTGACATGCCTGCAATGATGATTGCGGGGCTGGTGACCAGCGCCACCGCAGCCATTTACCTTACAACTACGAGCCAGACGAAAACTATGTAAACGGCGACCAACATCATAGCTAGTCGCCCTGCGGGTAAACATCCCGAAAGCCTAGTCGATTAGCGGTGGGCTGTGAGGCTTCATGGAACCACTTCGAAATCTCCGGGCTTCCAAGTTTTATCGAACCAAGGTTGAAGGGGTGCGTACAGCCGTAGCAGAGCATTCCAGCCCTTTCCCGGCATCGTTTGAACCCAGTTTGTGTCATGTCCTGAAGGCGCGTTGGGAGCAAACCAAACTGTGACAGAACCGTCAGCATTCTTCTGGATGCCGGGTTGATTGCTGTCGAGACCAGCCAGCTTCTGGTCCGTTTCAAGCATCGATCGTGTTTGATTGTCATAGACTGTAAATGACCAGAATTGACCGGCGGGAATCGGCGCTGGAAGCGTGACTTTATAAGTCTTGCCTCCGTCAAGATAAGTTCCAGTCGAGTCACGCACGGCGAACGCGTAGGCTGATCCGGTGCCAGGCTTTGCGTCAGCCATCGCAGGCGTTATGCCGGTCGCCGCATAGTGAAACATCGTGCGCGCATCAAGCATACGCTCGCCATTGTTCAGAAATTGATAGCTGTTGCCAATAAAGCCATTATTCCACTGGCGATCAGGATAGAACTTGGCGCGCTCATCCCTTGGAGAGAATACCATGGCCCGCGCCGTTGCGTTACCAACAGCGACGGCCTCAGTGAGGATTGCCTTCATCCGTGCATCTGGCGCAAACGACTTACCCTTCTTGATACCGATCGATGCAAACAGTCCCACTGTTTCAGCATCAAATGCGTCAGAAGGCTCCGATTGGATCACCGCGTTCAGCTCTTCGTAGAAACGAAAATCGTTCGCGTGGACCGTGTTGAATTGCTTCCCGGAAGTATCGACGAACGCGGTCGCCGGGGGATTCTTAGCCGCCGATATAGGATAAACGCGTGCGTTCGTCCTTACGTTTTTCACCGCACCTGCAATGTCTCCGTCCTTAACGAAAGCACGGTAAATAATGACGTTGCTGTACGTGGGTGTTTTCGCAATGAAGTAGCCGTTTGCTGGAACGGCGCCTGTATAGCCTGGAGGCACGAACAGATATTTTCCACCTTTGCCCTTGTCGGGCCCGATCAAGCCAACGTCCGTCACGTAGCGAAAGTAAGCATCATCGACAGGGCCCAATACACCCGGTGGAATTTGTGCAACAACCGGTCCATCCTTCAGATCAATGCAAAAGAACACATAGACGGTGGTCGAGTTCGGGGTGAGAAACAGAGAACGCGCGTCCATCAACTCTTGAGTGATCGCAATTCCCTGGTTTCGCTTTACACCAACTTGGTCCAGCCCTTCGCATATCGCATAGACTGACGCCGCAGGCGTACCCGCCATGAACGCTTCGGCGCCTCGCGCAAAATCGATGTTGTCGTATAGCTTTTGAACGGTCTCTTGATCAGGAAGTCCGTCAAAGAATTTTAGAGTGCCTATCCGGCTCTGTACGATCTCAGGAGTTTGGATGTATGCTGGAACCTTGGCGGAATATTTTGGGGAGGGCTGGCGCTGTGCCATCGCCGGCGTCGCGCTTACGAAAACTAGCGAAGTAAGGACTGCTATCAGAAAGATGCGCATCGCTTATTTCCCTCGCAATTGATGAGTTTATGTTAAAACTATCCCGATTCCCTACGTAGGCTGTTTGATGGCTTCGACTGAGCTTTGCAGAAAGTTGAACAAATGGGAAGAAGCATGAAAATCAAAACAATCGCCTTGGTGTTGTCGTTGACTGCATTATCCAGTGCAGCACGGTCGCAGCCCGTCCAACCCACCGCGGAGGGCCCCGTCCCCGTCACGATCGATAACTTCATCCGTGCTGAGACCGACTTGTACATGGGCAACATCGTTAAGGATGGGGGCCTAGGAAAGCTCATTCACCGACGTGAACCAGCATCAATTGATAATCAAACGGTTATTCGACTCAATCGCGACACGCTCTATTCATCTGCGGTATTCGACTTGAATGCCGGGCCAGTCACCGTCACACTCCCTGACGCTGGAAAACGATTCATGTCGTTGCTGGTCATTAACGAGGACCATTACGCCCCCGCCGTATTCTATGGTGCTGGCTCGCATACCTTTACGAAAGAGAAGATCGGAACACGATATGTTGTGTTCGCTTTACGTACGCTGGTAAACCCTGCGGATCCGAAAGACGTAGATCGGGTTCACGCACTGCAGGATGCAATGAAAGTGAGCCAGAAGGGTATCGGAGCGTTCGAGATACCTAAGTGGGATGCGGCGAGTCAAAAGAAGATTCGGGACGCACTTCTCGTGCTGAGTTCAACGATCCCCGATTTCAAGAAGTCATTCGGAACAAAGGGGCAAGTTGACCCCATACGACACTTGGTTGCTACGGCAGCAGCATGGGGTGGCAATCCCGACAAGGATGCGACATATCTCAACGTCACTCCAACCAAGAACGACGGCACGACGATCTACACCCTTAAGGTCAAGGATGTTCCCGTCGATGCATTCTGGTCGGTCAGCGTCTATAACGCCGAGGGCTATTTCCAGAAAAACTCCTATAATGCATACACACTCAACAATCTTACCGCTCAGAGGAGTAGCGACGGTTCTATTGCGATCCAGTTCGGCGGTTGCGACGGCAAGGTGCCTAACTGTCTGCCCACCACTAAAGGGTGGAATTACACCGTGCGGCTTTATCGCCCGCGCGCTGAAATCTTGAGCGGCAAATGGAAATTCCCGGAACCGCAACCGGCTAGTTAAACGGAACGCACAGCAGAGCCGCTTTATTGATTGTGTCATTGGATAACGATCATGCTGCGCAAGGGCGTGTGCATAGCCCAATACGTGAAGGCTGAAATTCAGTTTCACGTAACGACAGTTGGGACAGGGCTGAATCGCATGTGCATGCAATAGAATTCGGGTGGCCCACTGCTCGATGGTTTCTTGGCCATTCTAATGAGTCGATGACTTTTGCCATTTCTCGATGTCTGGCTTTTCCAGCTCTTTCTCGTCAGGGTTTTGCGAGGTCTGGCCGGGCCGCTTCCAAGGCTCGTCGGTACCTTTCGTCGGCGCTGGGTCGTTTGGTGTGTCTAGGACGTTGGGGTCGCTTTGCGGATCGGATGGCTTTGGCATAATGGCTCTCCAGGTCGGGTATCTCCTTTCGAACAACCTCCGAAAGAAAGAATGAGTTCCACCGAAACGGAAGACACGAGCCGCTTATGAGACAATATTGCCGAATCACGCTCGACCTACGTTAGTATCCGAGATCAATTTCTAACAGATTTCCAGAATCTCATCTCAACTTCCCTTCCCGCCACATCCCCCACTGACTTGCCCGTCAAAGATTTGGCGACAGCTGCAACGAAAGAGATCGATCCAGCTTTCGGATCGGCCTCGTCTTCTCCCACAATTCGATAAGTCTCTACGCGACCATCCGGTCGGTATTCAGCGCGCGGACAGCAATTATGATGTCTCCGTCACATGCTGCAATAGCTTGATCCATGACGTGCTTAGCCGCATCGATTCCACTTCTGGATTCGGCAGCCTGCGGTTGCGCTGGGACGAGTTCATCTATCCGAAATACCCAGACAATCTACCGAAGCTCGTTATTCCGAAGCCGCGATACGGTAAGCGCGATCCTCACAACGGATGGTTATAACGTCGATGGCAGCACTGGATTAGCTTCCCCTTACCGCCGAAAATCCTAGTTTGGCCGCCATGCTTCAAGCACTTCATCAACATCTGTGAGTTCGATCTGGACGTCGAAACGTCTATCGTAGAGATCGAGAAGGGCGTCGTGAGTCTTATCGGCGGAACTCGCTAAAGCGTCACGCACAACTATCGTTCTGTAACCCAAATCTACCGCGGCAAGCACTGTCGCGAGGACGCAAACGTCGGTCTCTGCTCCGGAGATAAGGAGGGTGTGTATACCTCGTCCATTAAGCCCACGGTGAAGCCGACCATCGGCAAATGCCGAATATGTCATTCGATCAAATTTGTGGGCGGGAGGCATGAACACGTCTAGTTCGGGCATCAGTTCCAGAAAAGCAGGATCGAGTTTCTCCAGCGTGATCGACCGCCACTTGCGGTAAAACTGCGCCCACATCCCAGGCGCTGCGTCAGGAGAAGCCGGGGGAATAAATCGGGTGAAAACAGTTCGAGTGGGCGAATGGGATACCAATCGACTGACAGTCGGTAGGATGCGCTCCACCCATGATGCGGCCCAAGGACTGCCGGGACCGAAAAGTCGCTGCATATCGACGCAGAGATGAACAGCGTCCTCGCCGATTTTACTTTGAAGCCTTCCCATGTCGACCACGTTCACCATTCAAGGGGATTGGTTTCGTCGCGTGACGCAGTAAGCGCTCGATGCCTATGCCGAGGGCGAACCCTACCAATACGTCAGATGCCCAATGCGCAAGAATCGCAATTCTTGTTGCTGAAAGGAAGCTAGAGATGACCCAGACCGCGTTGCGCTGGCCTTTAGAAAACAACGTGGCGGCGCTCGCTAACGCTCCCATATGAATGGCGTGGCCCGAAGGGAAAGCATCGTTCGCTCGACCGGAGAATGGCACGCCCCGTCTGTGAGCTTCGACGGTCTCGCGATCAGGTCGTTTTTGATCAACGCCAGCTTTAAGCACATGCGGAAGTATCGAGACGACGATGCTGGTAACCAAAAGATGAGAACCGATCTTTCGGCGCGGGAATGAGTGTGAATTCCGCGTGGCCAGCCACGCAATCCCCGCCGCCAGCAGCAAGAAATGTTCATCCGCGCCCCAAGTCAAAATCTGCGCGCTAGCTTCTATGTCTGGGTTTGTATGTTTGGCCACAGTCTCGGCGATGCTGCGGTCCAGCTTCGTGGGCGTTATTCGCAAAAGTGCCATAGCGCATGGTCTCCCGACACCGAATGGAACTCCGATAAACGCCGCTAGTTTCCTCTGGTGTCCAACGAAGGAGCAGAACAGTGGAATATCTGGTCCGCTTTTTGGCTGGCGGCGTCGTTGTTTCCGTGTTGGCCGTCTTGGCCGATGTTATTCGCCCAAAAAGCCTTGCAGGACTCCTGTCGGCGTCTCCGGCTGTTGCGCTAGTCACGCTCAGCATCGCGTTCATCAGCAAAGGCCCGCCTTACGCATCTATCGAGGGCCGCTCTATCATGTTTGGGAGCATCGCACTAAGTCTCTATAGCGGGCTGGTTTGCCATTTATTGGCAAGAGCGAAAATGTCGGCGCTAACCGCGACGATCATCTCGTTGCCAGTTTGGCTCGCAATCTCGATATTGCTTCTCACATTGTTCCCCGGTCGCCCATGATCGAACACTTGAAACTGGACGCCCTCAAGGAGGGGCGTTGGTATGAATACCTTGTCCGCTTTGTGCTTGGCGGCATCGCGACAGTGCTGGCTGGATGTGTGGCAGATGCCTTTGGGCCTCAATATGGTGGATTGTTTCTTGCATTTCCCGCCGTTTTTTGCGCGAGCGCGTCATTAGTCGAGCGGCACGAGCGACAGCGAAAAGCCGAGAGAGGATTGAGCGGCGAACGGCGAGGAAGGCTTGCGGCTGCTCTCGATGCAAAAGGTGCGGCCATCGCCAGCATCGGGTTATCAGGATTCGGAATATGCGTCTTTCTGTTTGCTGAGCGCTCTTCCGCTTCTCTTTTGTTGGGCCTGATTATTTGGATCATCATTTCTTATGGCCTGTGGCGAGCTCTACGGTCGTAGCATGATTACAAGTGGTGAATAATGGTGCGGGACAATTAGTGATAATCAGGGGATTCCTTCATCCAGCGGCAGCGTCGCCAAGTTTGCTAAGGCTGCGACCCGCCCATTTATGATGCGGCCCATTGATTGCACTTGGAAGAAGTTTCGAAGCGCGGTGCGCCTACCCTTATTTGAGCAAGTATGCATCCCTGATCTTCAAGCCCATCACTATTCCGCTTAGTGTCGCGGCTACAAAATTTGCGACGATAAGAACAAAGTCTTCTTTGAAAAAGCCGTAGGTTATCCATAGAGCTAATCCTGACGTGAGTGCCGTCAAAGTTTTTAGCGATAGATCGTCGGTGGACCCTTTCGGCCAAGCCTTCACTACTTGGGGAAGGTAAGAGAGCGACGTTAGTAGCGCCGCAGCTCCGCCGATGAATGATATCCAGCTCATGCGGCTCCTTGGTCGATCTCAAGTCGAAGACGGAATGGGCGGGCATTCAAGACGACGTCTTTGGATACTCAGAGTTTAAGGTGATCGAGACGTCGCCTTCGGAAGTGAGTAATCCCGTCAATGCAAGCGAGTTCCGGCGACCGATGCGTACAATTTGTGCTTCGCAAGCTAGCGGTACGGAGCCATTCCTGGCGGGACTGAATCTTTTCGCTCCGTTGTTCCTACGCTAATGCTTTTTTTTAAGGAGCGGTGAATGGCTGGACCAATCGAAGACGCTGGAAGACCTTTCGAAGAGAACAGGTTTTATGCCTCTGGCTCTCATGCTGGGGCCGATCGTCGCATGGCTGATCTTCGAAATGGCGGTAACCCCTTCGGTCTCACGCCGCTATCCTGCGACCGGGGCGCAGTCCCTCACTCCGCCTCCTAACGGCAAACTTCCGCCCGCTCGGCTTGCTCTGGGCGGGCCTTTCTTCTTCACGTCCGACGGTATTAGGTCATCCAGTCTGTCCAAATTTTGGACTCGATACTTATGAATTCCCGAAGCTATATTTTGGCTTTCAGAAGATGATTGCCATGCCAGTAACCCAGCGTATCTGTGCGAAGTGTGGTCAGCCGACGAAGCTCATGCTTCCATTGGGCGGCAAAGGACCGCGCACGTATCAGTGCATCCACTGCGACCGGCCGGATCCCTTGAAATCAGCCGAGATTCGCAATTTGATCGACGGATTACTTTCCCACAAGGAGAGCTGATGCCTCGCTCCTTGAAGACTGCATGGACCGCAGAAGAGATTGAAAAATTAAAGTACTTTGCGGCGATCGGAGCGTCCCCGACGAGGTATTGTCCAGTCCCATTCTTTCCGCCGCCGAGAAGCGATGCGTTCTCGCGGCTTGGGCATCGAATGCCTTTGCAGTCGAGGACAATCCTTGGCTCCGGCAATTGCCGGGCTCACCCAAGACCGTTCAACTCAGGGAAATCTTGAGTGCGCTTCGTCGGCTGGACGATGAGGATGATGGGCCACCTCCGTTCAAAGGTGGCGCAGCACTCCGGATGCCCGTCCTCGAGGAGCCAGCTATGGCCGTCGGGTTTTGAAGCGACGGAACCTATGACCTAACTCCAACTTGATGACTGCCGTCTTCCGATTTCGTGACGGCTAAAGCCCGACCGGCTTACCGGTCCCCAAATCGAATCCGGTCGGGCTGATCTCCTGCCGCGGCCGAAAGGTGCTGCTTGCATCCGGCCGCCCATGTGAAAATCGGTGCTCTTGGCATCGCTAGAGGTGAAGATGGATTATCAAAGCCAACGTCAGCGCCTACAAAGGGAGCTGCAGTTTTTCAGAGCCGAGTTGAAGAGCGCCCGAAATGATTTTGAGAGCCAGCGCCTCGAAAGCATTATTCGCGGTACTGAGATGATGCTCCAAGCTTTACCAACGAGCGCGCAGTTCACCACGCCCTCTAACTCAGATCCCCGGGCAAGGTTACTGCCGCCTCGTTCTTGATTACGTCTCTTATTTCGGTGGCGATCTTAAACCGTTTCATTGTTCTACTCGAGCGATTCAGTTCCATACCCGATCCGCCTGAGTGCTTAACGTTCCAGATCGGCATTGCTCCCGCTGGCGGGCCAAGTCGCATTTGCCAACGGCCGTTACTTCAACCTGGAGCGTGATCGCTTGCTCCCTCCTCACCGCGAACGTCTGCGTCTACGCCGCCCTCTAGAAGTCGCGAGGCGGTCGATGTGTCCAAAAGAAAATGATCGAGATGCAACCCATCACGGAAGGCCTTACGAGAAGCGAGCTGGATCAAAGCATCGGTGTCCCATGACGTTGTCGGATAAATATCCAACTCGGTCGGAGCGACATTGAAATCACCGGCGAGGATTATCGGGTGTCCTTGCTTTTGCAGCTTCGTAGCATGGCGGGTTAGTCGAGCGAACCATTTCATCTTGTATTCGAACTTCGGTCCAGGCTGCGGATTGCCGTTAGGCAGATATATGCAGCCTACAACGATGCCTCTGACAGCGGCTTCGATGTATCGGGCCTCCTTGTCGGCAGGGTCGCCCGGAAGGCGAGACGCTGTAATTATTGGTGCTGCATCACCTCGGCAGAGAATGGCGACACCGTTCCATGTTTTTTGTCCTTCCCAGACAGCGTAGTAGCCTGCCTTCCTAAGCTCCGTTTGAGGGAAGTCTCTAGCCTCACATTTTAATTCCTGAAGGCAAACAACGTCTGGCTTACTCCGCTTTAGCCAGCGAAGAAGATTGGGTAGCCGTTTATTGACGTTGTTGATGTTGAAGGTGGCAATCTTCATTGCTTAATCGCACGCGGGGCATTGATCCCCGAGATTATTGAAAACAGCGTCAACTGCCTCCACGCATTTTGCCTTGCTCATTCGCGGATAGCGATCATGCTCGGCCAGAGCGTGAGCGTAGTCGAGACCGTGAAAGCTGAAATTGAGCTTCATGTATCCGCAGTCAGGGCAGGGCTTTATAGCATGAGCATGCAGGAGAATGCGCGTAGCCCACTGCTGCACGGTTTCCTTTGCCATGTCAGTGCGTCGACGATTTGTGCCACTTTTCGAGGTCTGGCTTCTCCGGCTCTTTCTCATCCGGATTCTGTGAGGTCTGTCCGGGTCGCTTCCACGGCTCCTCTGTCCCCTTGGTAGGCGCAGGATCGTTGGGTTTGTCCAATACGTGCGGGTCGCTCTGTGGATCAGGGGTTTGGGGCATCGGTCGCTCCGATTTGAGGGCGTCCAATCGGAACGAACGTCAAATAGATCGGTTCCACAAGTATGTTCGACCGATTAATTTGTCGAAGCGCTCGTTGGCCTTTTTCTTGCGCAGCCTTCGTTTAGTCTTGGCTTTATCGGAATTAATTGCCCCCGGCGAAATGATCAGACGCGTAAGCTATCTGTGAGAGACTTGAAAACCTGTACGATCTCCCGTGACTGAGTATGGTTCTGTATCCTGATATATCGATCAGGAGCAAACCGTGTCACTGGGAAAACAAGCCAAACCTCTGTCAAAAGGCCAGATCGAAACTGTCCTCGGCTATTTCGCCAAGACCCGCCACCCGATCCGCAGTCGGCTGGTATTTCTGCTCTCGATCAAAGCAGGTCTTCGTGCTCGGCAGATCGCCTTGTTGACGTGGCGCACGGTCACCGATGCTCAGGGCGACATTGGTCAAGCCATCGTCTTGCAGGACGAGGCGAGTAAGGGGCGGTCTGGCAGGATCATCCCGATGAATGAGGAGCTTCGTCGAGTCCTCATCGACTGGCGGCAGGCAGTCCCGACAATGCCAGACGATCGTATAATCGGAACTGAGCGTTCGAAGCAGATGTCACCGCAGGTCGTCGTGAATATGTTTGCGCAGTGGTATGCGGATCGGGTTCGACGGATGCTCAACTCACTCAGGACGACGCACGTTCATCACGAACGCGGCGCGGAAGATATCGCTCTTCGGTGGATCGCTGCGCGACGTACAGCTGCTGGGAGGTCACAGCTCTCTCCGCGTCACGCAGCGATACATTGAGGGAGAGCAAGACGCACAAAGAAAGATCGTCGATCTTGTCTGAGCCTAAAACATAAGGCTAGCGATAATGTCTCACGTTAGCAACACGTTGAGTCGTTGAGCTGTGGCATGGGATGAGATTCGGTACTTTGTCGAAGGGTTTTGTTCTACAGTTTCGGTGCCGTATCGGCTCATGATATAACCTAAGCACCTTGTTCCTTATGCGTCGGATAATTTCGCCTAGCATTCATCGCATCGTACAAAACAACCCAAAGAGAAGTCAAAATAGCTTCCTCAAGAAATCGGTATACGCGGACGAAATGATTGGCAGTAATTACAGAATACCTGCTCTGGAATATCTCAGAGGTTTTGCTGCGCTGCTTGTGCTCTTCGGGCACATAGTTATTAGTGGCACCACCGATTTAGTCACACCCAAAACATACCTGCCTAGTTTAGTGGGTGCGCCACTCGACCAAGATACTGTGCCGCTTATGTGGTTTTACCACGCGCCAGAGGCCATCCTCAACAAGATAGGAATTAGCATCGGACATCTCGGTGTCGCCATTTTCTTTTTACTCAGTGGATTCGTTATCGTTCGGCCGGTCGAGCAACTCGGAGCCGGTAAATTTCTTATTGGTCGCGCTTTTAGAGTTTTGCCAAGCTTGTTAGTTGTCACATTTTTATCAGCAATGCTGCTTTCGCTAATGTTTGGCTCCTCTGTTTATCAGCCAGCAGCAGTCATTGCCTCAGCGTTCCTTGTTTCCCCGTTTCTTGGTGTTCCTGACACCGTACCAGTCCTTTGGACTCTTATTGTAGAATCGTGGTTTTATGTATTGCTTGCAGCCGTCTTCGCTGTGCGCAAAACCGTAGACAATAAATCCCTTGTGATAGTGGCCGTTTTAGCGTCCGTTATTGCGCTTTGCTCGGTCGATTGGGCAGTCGTCGCGAATCCGGCGAAATCTGGCTCTATGGCTTGGAGATTTGCAATTACCGGAACTTTTGTTGTTCAAATCCTGGTGGGATCTGCAATCTATAATTGGACGCGCGGTTTTAAATGGTCGGGATATCTCGCCATATTTCTGTTTGTTTTAAGCGGAGCGCTCCATTTTCTCTTATGCATCTTTGCGCCGGAAATCATGAGTTTCAGCTACTCGAATTGCGTTGCGGCGGCGATGATATTCGCGGTGGTGTTTCTTGCGAGAAACAAAATCGGCCGCCTTCGTGTTCCCTCCTTTTTTGCGGACTTAAGTTACCCACTCTATTTGGTGCATATCCCGTTGGGGTGGTTGATCACTGCTGAGCTTGTAAAACATGGAATTGTGGGACACTTCAATTTAGCCATTTCAATCGTTGCCTGCCTTACGGTTGCTTGGCTTATACATGTCTCAATAGAGGCACCAGTCTATCGTGTCGGTAAGCTTCTTGTAGGCCTCGGCAAAGGCGCGCCGCCGCCGCACTGCAGCGCTGTAAAAGCAAAGTAACCGACACTATAGCAGGCGTGCTTGTTGCCATTAGCAGCCGCGGATTATCTCACATAGCTGCGCATAAAACTGCGCCGGCGAAGAGATGAGCTAAAATCGCTAAGATGCATTTGAGAATTGCTACAGTACAGTTGACTTGGGTGTCCGCTCAAGTTGTACTCGCAAGACGATAGATTGTAAGGTTGCGGACTTCATATGGCTGAAGATGATCCGTCAAAAGAGCTCATGCAAAAACTTATGCTTGAGCAGCGATATCTGCAGAACCAACTGTATTCACGGGATCAGATGGCCACATCGATCACGGTTAAACAATACTATCTGCAGCTCAAGCAACTAAATGGAGTTCACGACTTCGATGAGATTGGTGCAAGTGTTTTCTCGCAGAACAACGAAGATGGCATACTACTGAGCATATTCTCTAAAATTGGCATGCCGCTAAAGAGATCCATTGAAATAGGTTGCGATCTCACTGGCTCCACTATTGGCGTCCCTGAAGGGAATTCAATTAATCTAATCGTAAATTTTTCATTCGACGGTCTGATCATAGATATCGATGCGGATAAAATCTCGGCAATTCGGCATTTTTTTTCCCAAGCTCTAAATACAAAACATCTTCACTCCCCGAAGGGCGGATATTCGTCCGAAGTTTATTTTAGTCCACGATTGTTGCCGCTAGAGGTCAGCCGCAACAACGTGAATGATTTGATTTTATCTTCGAATTTTTTCGGTGAAATTGATCTTCTGAGCATCGACGTTGACGGCGATGATGTCGCGATTTGGAAGAGCATAACGGTCGCCTCACCTAGGGTTGTCGTAGTTGAGGTCAATAACCGGCTCCCCTTTGATGTTGAGCACTTGGGCTCTGCAAGCACATCTTTGTCCCCACATGAAACTATTGAATATCAAACATCCCACGGATCATCGTTGAAAACGGCTTGCGACGTTGCGGATCAAAAAGGATATGTTTTCGTCGGCATGAATTCGACTTTGATAAATGCGTTTTTTGTTCGCAAAGACCTCTGGACAGAAAGTCTGCCGAAGGCATGCGTCGATCAGTACGTTAATCATCGATTCAATCCGATGAAGGAGCGCCCGTGAAAGATAAACCCTTCAAAAACAAGAAAATCTGGATAACCGGGCATCGAGGTATGGCCGGATCTGCACTGGTTAAATCCTTCGCGCAGGAAGAGGCGAAGATACTAACCACGCATCGCAAGGACGTAGATTTGCGCGATAGGTCGGCGGTCTTTGCGTGGATGAAAGAGCATCGTCCTCAGATGGTATTCCACCTAGCCGCAAAGGTTGGAGGCATCCGCGCAAACTCACTGTATCCGGCGGATTTTTTGAGCGAGAATCTATCCATCCAGAATAACGTGATAGAGGCGGCGCATGAAGCCGACGTCGAGAAGTTGGTGTTCGTCGCGTCAAATTGCGTCTATCCGCAGGACGTTTCTCAACCAATAGCGGAAGAGTCGCTTTTAACGGGAATGGTCGAAAGTCATATCCGTGCTTACGCAATTAGCAAGATCGCTGGTATTGAGCTATGCCGCGCCTTCAACAGACAGCACGGTCGTGAGTTTATCTCGGTTATCCCGCCAAACTTATATGGGCCTGGTGATAATTACGATCTTCAAAACGGACATATCGTTGCGGGGATCCTCCGCCGTGCGCACGAAGCGAAAATCTCTAATAGCGATTCCTTAGTTGTATGGGGAGACGGAACTCCGCGTCGTGAAATCTTACACGTTGAGGATCTAGCAGCTGGATTGAAATACGTCATGCTCGCTTCGGGCGAGCATGATCTCTACAATGTTGGATGCGGACACGATCTGACGATTGCGGAGATAGCAGCGTTGATTAAGCACGTCGTTGGCTTCAACGGAGAGATCGTTTATGACAAATCCAAGCCCAACGGAACGATGAGAAAGCTGTTGGATAATCGGAAGATATTGTCTCTTGGCTGGACACCAAGAGTTTCTGAAGATCGTGGCTTGCGAGAAACCTATGCCTCGTTTGAGGCTGCTTATAGCGGTGCTAGATCCGAGCTACGGCTCTGAAGTCGCCAAATTCGGAAACTCCAATGCTTCCTAGAGAAACCTTCTCGCTGCCTATAGATGCCATCGGGCGCTTTGCGATCGTCAAGCTTTGGCCGGATCTCTTGACCGCCGAAGACGAATGCATTGCGCGAATAAAGATTGCAGCAAATAGCTTGGGAATTGAGTGCTTCGAAATCAATCCCGATGGAGGCAGTCGCTTTGATCCGAGTGAATACGTTAGCAAGAAGAACGTCGACTTCGTTATTCACCTGCACTATGACACGCCCAAGAGATACGATGCCTTTTCTTTTGTCGCCTTGTGGAACCCAACCGCGTTTCTCCATGAATGGGGTTATTCGCGGTGCTCGCGTAACCTGATAAGTCACGACGATTTTCTAAGCTGCAGTTCACCAGATGCGGACGACCATATCGCTCGCTTGGTCAGAACAAAAGCTACGCATCTTCCTGCAGCTTTCAATCTTTATCACTCAACACCCGATATCATTCATCCGCCTAGCTTAGGAGATCTAAAGCTATTTTATGCAGGCATAAACTGGGAGGTTCTAGGTCGAGGGAAGTCGAGGCACCAAGATCTGCTCAAGCAGTTAGACAAGACAGGTGCATTGCGAATCTATGGACCAAAAATCTTCATGGGTGTAGACGTTTGGAAGGGGTACAATAGTTATGTCAAAGAGGTTCCTTTCGATGGAATCTCGATGTTGGATGAGATTTCTAAGGCCGGCGTGTCGCTTGTTCTGTCGTCGCAAGCACACAAGGATTCCGAGCTAATGTCCAATCGGCTATTCGAGAGCGTCGCGGCTGGTGCCCTTGTTATTTGTGACGAAAATCCTTTTGCTAAAAAGTTCTTTGCCGATACCGTTTTGTATATCGACGGTCGTCAGTCTCCGCAGAAAATGCAAGACGATATTTTGCGCCATCTCGATTGGATTTCTGCGCATCAGGATGAGGCGCTCGACATGATCAAGCGATCTCAAGATATTTTTGTCGCGCAATTTAGTCTCTCAAAGAATATCAAAGATCTATATCAGGGCCTTGCTGCTCGCAAAGCCGAACTTTTATGTCGGCAAAATCCGTCTACACGGCCATCCTTAGGGATGAACGTGTATTTTTTATTGCCGAAGTTTTCTGCTGATGTTCTCGATGCGCACATAAGAAGCATTAACATTCAAGAATATCTGAACTTTTCGCCGATACTGGTCGTAGACGAGAATGATTACGAAAAGTACCGAACGGAAATAGAGAACGCAGTTGCGGCGAGTCGAATAGCTATCTCTATTGAGAGGGTTCGTTTTTTTGAAGATTCTGCGCCGAAAGAATTGGAGCCTCAACCGAAGAGAAGACTTGGTCTTATTATTCAGAGTCTTGTTGATCTTGCAGACGATGCAGCGTCGATGGTGGTGGTTGCTCCAAACGAACGACTGTTTTCGAACCATCTTTCTGTCTTGGCTGGTGCGTTACAACGCGACGAGACGGTTAATTGCGTAGCTACAGCCGCTATTCTACTAGACGGTACTACACCGGTGCACTCGGTGCACGAGCTCATAGATTTCGGAGGCATTAATCCTGCTGGACCGCCTGGGTATGGACGTTTTGCATTCCGTATATCTGGAATTCCCAAGGATATAGCTTTGGCTTTGCCCTATCTTGACTCTCGGCCGCTTGCTGTATTGGTGGGAAACAATGAGATTTCTCAACAATTACCGGCGACGATATCAATCGATGTTGCGTCCACATTCAATTTTACGACAGCTGGCGAAGTTCGCGAGAACGCCATCATTTTTGACTTTTCTCCGGCTGCCTTCAACATCGCCCACGGCTTTCAAGTCTACCGCCCGTCTGAGATGCCGGGGCACACACAACAAGTTTCTTATATGTCACTCCGTTGGATCGTTGGACAGATGCAGGCTATCCGTCGAAGCGGGCTAAAATCTCGCTTACGAGTTCTGCGTCGCAAGCTTGTTAAACGAGCAAATTAGGCCTGATGAGATCGCAACTGGAGTTGCACCTGAATTTGAGCGGGACAACCCTCTCCATTCAGCTTCATATTACTGCTCGCCGCCAGCGGGACCTAGCTGAAGTGCGTTGCTTATAGCTTTTCGGACTTCCGCTTTTGGCGTGAAAGCTATCCTGAAAGAAACGCCGTCAGCGCTTCTGTCGCCTTCTAACTCGCTCAATATACCACAGGGCAAATCGAGGATTGGCTGACAAAAACCCCGAAACGTCAGCTGTGGCGATTTGCCCGCTCAGAATGCAAGCTTCATAAATTTCGTATTTTTCTTCGGGAATTTCTGAAATTGAATTTGTCACCAGCGCTATCGGCAAAATTTGAACCCCCTCTTAAAAATCACTCACTTGCTCAAAAGCTGCACCTTTTGGCCCATAATCCCAGATTGTCTCTCTGTCATCTACATCCTCAGTATAAGCTGGCGCTTATCCTTGTAAGACCTGCTTCTATACTCCAGACGCCTTACACCGTCTTGTGATTGGGATCGGTTTGCCCCATAAGTTCGGCCATCTGTCCCAGCAACACTTCGTCAACTTCATTGCCCCTGATTAGCCAGCAAGTGTAACAAGGCGTTTATCCTCGCTCACGCGATTATTTATTCTATCGATTTCTTCTCGCTCACATTCTCGTCCTCTCCAAAGTCGGTATTTCCACGCTCGGAGTGACATCAATAACCTACCGTCATCAAATGTCGATGATGCCTGTGAGATACACTTCGCAACACCGTGCGTTTTGTTTAGCGCGCCTAATTTGGCCAGCTTGCTTAATATCGCTTTCAACAGTGTCGGAAGACAGATTTAAGATAGTCGCTGTGTCATGGACTGTTTTTCCTTGCGCCGCCCAGATCATCGCCTTTACGATCCCAGATGCCAACTGAGCGTGGCTCAAAATCTATATTCAGACAGGACGAGCGTACAACATCGATTGCTCGTTGAACCCAATAGATCATGATAAGGTGAAGCTCGTGGCTATGGCGCGAGAACAAGCTAGCAAACCATTTCGGCTCATCCTCCCAGAAGAATACGGTCAAGAACGTGAACGGCAGAGAGATGCAAGAAAGCAAATAGAGGATGAACGGAAGGCACGAAAGGCGGAAGCAGATGAGAAGGCGCGCCTCGAAAAGTAAATCTCCGAAAATCAAGCCCGTGTATCGCGTATCTCACAATTCAAGAGAGAGGGGTAAACGATAGCTTAGGAAACGATTCAGCGGGTTGGCTCAAGTCTCAGTCTGAGCAATCTGAAGGTGTCGATCTTCTAAGCCTCGCGGCATCCAGTGAATTGGGATTGGATCGTGCCTTCGCTGTATTGCGGGCCGCCGTTCATGATCGCAATGAAGAAGCGAAGAAGCAAAAAGTGATTGACGGATTCGTCTGGCAATTGGTGGATGATGCAACCCGATCGCTTGGCCACCAACGGTGCCAGCTCTTTATTCGGTCCACCTATAAGGAGCTTGGTGGCAAGAAGCCCGTCGATTATTGCGTTGACAAAGTGACACTCGCCAAGTGCCTTGACTTGCTTAAGGTCGTTGCCCGAAAAAATGAGGCTGGTGGCGGAGTCTATGGTGGTAACGCTTGCTCCTTTGGCGTTCGGATCCAGCTTGGAGGCTATGGTGCGCAGGATCGTCTTCGCAATAGCAGGCGCAATGATTCCAGCCGTATCGCTCGCGCAAGATCAGCCAAGATCAGCCAAGATCAGTCAAGACACAGACGGTTGAAGCGCCGTCGCTCACCGATACCGCACTCTATGCAATCGACGCCGATGGTACTGTGAAGATCGATTGGAATGTTGTCGAGACATTGGCCTCATCCAACGCAGATAGAACACTGTCTCCGTTTGCCGAAGTTATGCTGGCGATCCGTGACAGTAAGTGGAAGCCGATGAACTGATTACCCTCGGCGATCCGGGCGGACGACTGGGTTACATCCATCCAGCAGCCTATTTAACTGCGCTTCTTAGATACCTTTCGGGGTACTGGCTGGAAGAATTCAGCCGGTGGCACTCCCATGACCTTCGAGAACTTCTCGACAATCTCCAGCCCGACATAGGTCATGCTGCGTTCGATCTTGCTCACATGCGCGCGATCCACGCCGGCCTCGTAGGCCAATTCCTCCTGGGAAAGGTCCTTTTCTTTCCGAATCCTACGCAAATTCGCGGCGAATATATCGCGGATGTCCATAGCTCAGACAACCGCAACGCAAGAATCTTCCCCACGGCTTTAAAACCGAAAAATTGCTGTGGCTTTAAGGCCACATGATGTCTTATAAGTTCCCGATAGGGCTCGGGAGCATAAAATGGATCAGCAATCAATTAATGGCTTTGAGAACGAAATTGCGACGATCAGGCCGTCTACTATTCGATGGATGTTTGGTTCGTTAGAGGGGTGGTCTGTCCTGCTATTTTGCCTTGTGCTGGTCGGACTGCCGGTCCTGGCAATCATCTGTATTGCTCACCTCTGCACAAAATTCACGATAACGAACCAGCGGGTCAAGATAGCCAAGGGGATTATCTTCCGCACGGTCGATGAAGTTGAGCTGTATCGTATCAAAGACGTTCGCGTGAATTACTCACTTCTAAATCAGCTGTTCAACATCGGCACTATCACCATTCACTCTAGTGACTTTACTAGCAAAGGGGGCTCCCTTCAGCTTCGCTACGTCGCAGATGCGCGGGCGGTGCGCGAAAATCTGCGAAACCTGGTAGAGCAGAGTAGGCGGAATCGAGGTGTACGCGAACTTGATCTCGATCGTGTAGGTTAAGACCACGGAGAAATCACCATGGCCGCAAATCGAACGATCCTGGCCTTCCTTGTTATGTTCGGTGCGGGCGGTAATGCAAACGCCCAGCCTGCCGACATTGAGATCAGTGCTTTGATGAAGGGGCGATGCGAGCTTTCTATCGGTGACAAGCGCTATGGCTGTAAGACGGCAGCTTACTTTCTCACCAGTGGTCGAGCCAACTTTACCGTCGCGTTGGATGATTCAGAGGACGACGGGCACGTCGTTTCATTCTCCGGCTCGGGGACCGGTGGCAAGATTACAGACAATAAAGCCTACGCACTCGCCATTGAGCGGATGCTCTTGAATTCGAAGCACCAGCCAAAAGCCAATGGACTACCCGTTCCAATTATAAAAGCTGCGAAAGGAATTTGTCTTCAAACGGGCAATTTCGCCGCTCGACAAGTCCAAACGATTACATGCTCGGCAACTGACGAAGCCGATCAAAAATACTCCCTCCAGTTCGAATCCGATGGATCGCCGATATCTATCGTCAGGGCGATAGACGAGCGGGTCGTTACCCAACCTGCACCAATCGTAGAAAAGTCATTCGTTGGAAAATGGTATGCCGAAAAGTCGGATGCTTGTCGGGTAAAGCCGGGCGAGCAGGACAATGGTCTTGTGGTGTACTCGCAGAGAAAGTTCGAAGGATACGAATCGACCTGCGACATAACTAAGGCTGTGCCTCAAGGAAATCGCTTCACGCTCACTATGAAGTGCAATGCGGAGGGCGAGACGTCCATCGTGAAGGAGAATCTCGAACTGCGGGATGGGAAGCTCGTTCGGCTTGGACGCTATCCGGTCACATATACTCGGTGTCCTTGATGGGTTACCGCTTGAACGACGAGCGAGCGGCGATCGTGACTTCAAATTTGAATTCGGACCCTATCCACCAGTCCGGGCATCGGCAACGGTTGTCTTGACCAGCGTCACTATGACTAAGCTTAAATTTGGAGTAGGAGTGCAGAGAGACGAAGACTTCCTGACGTGACGCCTGCCGAGTAGGTCGAGGTTGATCAGTTTAATGATGCGAGTTGCGGCTTCGTTGGATGTCGACGCCTCAACGTTCTCTACAGCTTATCCAAATGGCTTATGATAAGATCATAGTACGATAGTCGTCGGTAACCGCTAACAGAGAGAGGGCATGCATTACATTCTTACGATCTTCTTACTGTTTGCGACCACAGCCAGTGCTGAAACGGTGAAGATCAAGTGGACCTCTGGCGATCCCGCTAGATCCGCAGAGCCATGGCTGATGACCGATGGCGGCGGCTACGTAAACGGCTGGTCGAAGAACTTCATGGATGGCACCGTCGAGGAACGGGGCAAGGTTGTTGCTGAAGGTTTTCTGAGCGGCAAAATTTTGACGCCAAAGGGCACCAAAGGTCCCATTCCGTTTGTAATTTTGCTTCATGGCTGCAGCGGCATGACACAGCAACTTTGGAATTGGGCTCATGAGTATGCCAATGTCATTGTAGCCCAAGGATACGGCGCGCTTATCCTCGATAGTTTTACTACCAGGAACGTCTCAGGAATCTGCACCGATCCTAGCCAACTTAACTGGGCGCGTCGCCGTGCCGACGACGCCTATTCGGCCCTCGACTACCTGATCGAAAGTGGTCTGGCGATAGCAGACAAGGTATTCGTCGTAGGTCGTAGCAACGGCGCAACCACGTCGCTTATCATCATGAACAAGCGGATCGGTGAATTACACAAGAACAGGTTCGCCGGCGCTTTTTTGTTGCAACCATCTTGTCTCTATATGTGGACCGTTGAGTTCTACGGCCCTCTGCGTCTCTACCTGGCGGAGAAGGATGATGCGACTAGTCCGACGCTGTGTTTGGCAATGAAAAATAGGGTCGCGCGTAGCACGTTATTGGAAGCGACCGTTTACAAGGACGCCTTTCACGGCTTTGAAGACAAAGTGCCAATCCACAGGTTCAACGGCTGGCGTATGGGTTACAATGCCGTCGCAGCAAACGGAACGATTGCAGGAATTACTTCTGTCTTGCGGAAAGAGGGTTCAGGCACCAAACATTCCAAATAACGGAGACTTTCCGAGCGCTCGGGTTCGCGTTTCGCCAACCTAGATTTGCCATTGATACATCCAGCAATGGGTTTCCTTTCATCGTGCTAGCCTTTATGGGCATTTGCTTTTTTCTATTGCTTTGAGGTATTTTTGTAGTGGGACATGCTGGGGTGATTTATGCGGTTTCACGCAACGATTGGTCTTGTTCTGTTTTCGACTTTAGCCTCGATTTTTTCAGCAAAAGCGCAAATTCCGAACGAATTTCTGAATGGCCTCGGCGGCCTCGTGCAATCTGGCATGCGTTTGGCTGTCCAAGCCGAGTGGGAGAGGATTCCTCCCGCTGAGGTCGGATGTATTGATCGTCAACTGCAACAACAAGGCAGCTCAATCAATCGCGTAATCGCGTCTGGAGTTGGACCAGCAGATAGCCGGATTGCCAGCGTACGCAGCAAATGTCGATCGAATCCATCGGTTCAAGTCAGTGGTGAAGGTCCAAGCTTCAATTGTGGAGCTGCCTCCAGACCTGACGAGATCGCAATCTGTTCAAGCAGCGAGCTTTCTGCACTCGATCGCGTAATTGCAACTGGATTCGAAGGCCTGCGGGCGCGGTACGGGGATCAGAACGCGCGCTCAGTTCTCATACCTATGCTTAGAGAACGGCAAACTTGCGGCGCGGACGCGGCTTGCATTAAGCGCGCTCAACTTACCGCTGTATCAGCCATTCAAGGTCGTGGTGTCCTTGTTCGATTACCAGAGCAATCGGCGAGCGCGTCTCCTCCCATCTATACCGTCGATGGGCTTCGCCTAGGTGGACGCGTGATAAGCGACAGCACTACTTACCGCGAGTATAATTGTCTGCCGAGCGAGCAGTATGCAGGCTTCACACGGTGCCAACGTAACCGTGCGGAAACATCCGCACGAGGTGGTTTCAACTCGACAAGCACGATCCTGCACTCACCGGATGGAAGTGCTTTCTACATCAACAGGAGCCTTTCACCGGCGTTCTTTGCAGGATCGGAAGCAAATGACGATATCAACAGACTAGCCAACAGACTCGGTCCACCGCGGATCATAGCAATGCCATCGCAATCGCCCGTGCCGAACGGAATGATTGCGACATGGGGTGCAGTAACGCTGGAACCTGTCGATGCCTCCGCGAGAACTGATCTTGCCGCCGGGCGTCAGTTGCGACTTGGATTGCTTATTGATCACATCCGCAACTTCCAGAGATCTGTTCAATCAGGCCTGCCTATCTACCGCCTCACGGGAGGCGCGGGATACGTGTGGTCCGCGAGTTGGGGTAACGAAGGTCCAGGTACTCTTCGCTTCCTGGCTATCGATGCCTCCAAACTGCCTCCTATCGATGGAGTGGACCCTGTCGCTCCGTCCAACCCACAACCTCTTCCCCAAGCTCAAAACGACGCTCCGATCCGTCGCGCCGATGCACCTTTAGCTAACCAAGGACAACCTATTGTTCGTGACGTTTCACCAATCAGTAGAGATACGGCGACACCGATCGAACCGCCTCCTGGGCTTGGTGCGCCGCCCGTCAACCCGCGACCTGGCCCCGTCGTAACGGCACCTCCACAGACGGCTCAAACAGGTCCCGCTCAAGCCCCGACTCAGGCGAAGCCAGATGCATCAGGCAGAGCGGCTGAAAAAGACTCTGCTCCACTCCCTCGACAAGTCGGACCAATATCCCCGCTCGTCGAACGAGTCAGCGCAAAAAACTCCGAACACGTTAACATACTGATGACGCTCACCGTGCTGGCTGTGCTGCTAGGCGCTGGAGCCTTTGTGTTTTATCGCAGGAAGAACCTGCCGCCTCGAGCTAATGCGCCATTGAGTCCTCTACCAGCGTCGTCCAACTCACCTAGCGAGTTCATAAAGCCTTCTAGCGAACCGATAGACTTAACGTCGCTCAGCTCTACCGCAGTGTCCACGGACGATATGATTGCGTCACCGCCGAGCATCCCCAAAGAGGTGCGGGAAACAAAACAAACTCAAAGTGCGGCGGCGAACGTCGGTGCTGGTCAATCGGTGAGCGCGTCGTCCACCACGAATCCAAGTTTGGAATTCGTAACGCGACCTTGGTTTGTTATCGGCACCGTGATCGTTGTGAGCTCTTTTGCGCTGGCTCCGGCAGGCGGACTAGCCTGGGCGATTCCATTCTTGGTTGCAGGTTTTCTGACCCCTACGTTTATAGCCTTCCGGCGTCGGCATGTTTACGCATGGCTAATTCTGGTTCTAAACATCGTACTTGGATTAACCGGACTTATATGGCTGGGCCTTTTAGTGTGGTCCATCACGGGCGTGGCGCGCTCGGTATTGGACGATATGTCACCTTCAGACTCTGTCTCGCTATCTCGCGGCCTCGCTGACAGCGAGATACGATCAGGTTGGGCCATTCCTGCGGTTCAAGCGGAGCTATACGCCTTCGACGAGAATCAGGGGCCAGTAATTTTGTCCGGTCGCGATATAAAAGCCTATCTGAAAAAACCCCTCATAGGACTCTGGACGAATGCTGGCTACGTCGTTCGGTACAATATCGCGAATGAAATTCGGTGTATCGCTCCCGTCAACACCGAGACAAAAATCCAGGTTGGCAAAACGATCGGAAGATCCGCGTTAACGGGTATTGGAGCGGCCATCTTTACAGGGCGTAATACGGCAATCGGTGCAGCTATGCTCGATTATCGGTTTGCTGGCGACGAAACGTCGGAAGTTGTATCTGCTGTTATTGTATTCTCTGACTACTCGACATTGGCTTTCCAGTGTGACGCCGAGCATTATCAAAAACTCACCGCCCTCATTCCACCAAAAGCATTATCTGACGAACAAATCGAAGAGACGGAAGAGCAATTAGCCAAGATTAGAAGAATGGCTGATGATGGTCCTCGGGTCTTGGATGAAATTCGGCAATTCATAGATCACGCCGAAAATAGGTCGGTTGAACTTTCCCGAATATCGGACTCTGCATCCACGTTCGCGGAACGTGATGAGGCCCGGTTGCATTTGGCTCAAGCACGGCAAGAGCTTGTGGATGCCAAGGCGGTTGAAAAGGCGGTGAAATGCCTCCTAGCTACGCGCAAGGACCCGTTGCAATTAAATCCAGCATCTTGAGTGAGCTGTCTTACCCGTTCCCTACATAACAGATTTTGACTGATCTGGTGGTCAGCATGGTTCATACTCACTCGGATTTCTGCGAAATAAGGTCCTTTTTCGAGCGTGACATCGATATTTGGCTAGCCGAAGAATTGCGAAATAATCCGACATTTGGGCAATGGTTCGTCGATCAAATCGGCGAGAAGGCCGAAGCAACGTTTCCGTCAAAAAGTGTTCGAGTTTCGGTTGCGGCAGAAGACGGTGAAACCGACGTCCAGGCATTATTCGATCTTGTGGACGGCGGCACATTAGCTGTCCTCGTCGAGAACAAGATTGAGCATTCAATTACTGCTGATCAGATCAGGCGATATGTAGATCGCGCTCGACATGGGATAGTTGAGCATAGATGGCAACAGTCGCGGATCGTAGTTTTTGCACCGGCAGGAAAAATCGAGCAGTATCGGGGCGTCATTGGAAGTACGAGTGTCATTTCGTTTGAATCTGCAGGCGCATTTCTTAAGAATAGCGCATCGGATCAGCGATCGCTCTACCGTGCCGAGTTTATCTTACGAGCTTCACAGAAATGGGCGATAGAAGCCAATGGAGCTGATACATTCCGAGTCAAATTCTGGGATAGCCTCTATCAAATGGTCGAGCGTGACTTTGAGGGCTACTTCGCGTTGGGTCCGAAGCGTTATCCCAAAACTACATTCATTTCGGTTTACAGTAGTGGTGTTACGAAGCCTCGATACTGCAGACTTGATCTCAAGGGACATATGGGAGAGGTCGACCTAGCATTCGAATCTAGGAAACTCGTGGAATTGGTCGCCTTTCTGGAAACGAAAAAGCCGGCGAATGCCGTTGTTGCCTTAAACAAGGGTTCGGTCGCTCTTCGAATAAAAGGATTGAGTAAGTTCACCGTAGCAGAAGGGTTCGCTTCGGCAGAATCTAAAGCGAGCGAGGCGTTCAAAGCAGCCCAGACGCTGCTTACGTTCTGGAACAACAATCGTTCATTTTTCGACGCTCACTATTTGTCGAATGGTCGAAGTTGATGTCCGACTAACATTCTCAAGCCGCGGTTTAGTTGAATATCGTTAAGGTGAACCCCAATCAACCGGCGCGCGAGCGGCGATCGTGACGTCAAATTTGAACTCGGACCTTATCCGCCGGATACAAAATCAGACCAAGCATCGCCGCTCTAATCGCGTTTATTTCAGTCGACCGTCTTCACGCATCTTGGCTTCGTATTCTGCGCATTCTTCTTTCGTGAAGTGTTTCACAGGGGATGCGGCACCGAAGGTATTTCCTTTATACGAGCGCATGCGTTGAGTCTTATGGCCACCATATCTGTTCTGAGTAGGGCCTCTTAACTCTGAGGGATAGTCTTCAATTCGTGTCGGATTAAACTTCTTGGATTGATTCTGAGAGTTATCGTTCTTAGCCATGTATCGAGTTGATCCTGATATCGTTGTTTGTGATTCTTCATTTCCGATATGAGTAAGTTTGCTTAAGTTTTTCGGTGACTATCATTCTGACAATTGTTGTACGTAGCCGCAGACCTGAACGATCTGCAGCGTCTCGGAGTTCATGACAAAAGCGACGGAGAGACTGGCTCGACGTGCCGTTTAGTCGAGAAGGTCGATCGGCCACATCGTGCGATCGAAAACCCACTCTAGGTCAAGTTGCTTCAGGTTGTAGCGATCCAACCTGTCTTTGTTGTTGATCGGTGACACATGAATCGATCCCTTGATATTATGGGTCCGACACACGTTCTCCCAAATACTTTTGGCACCCGCGTCGAATAACGGCAGTTCTGCTGTTGGGACATCGATCAGCGCATGGAAATGAAGCGGCGCAAACGTTCCTGTCTTGCTCCATATCTCCGGTACAACGACGAAATTCTGAGCGGCGAAGTCGAGCTTCGATTTGGCAACGCGGTGAATGCCTCTCAACATGCGCACCAAGAATTCGCGGATGCATTCACGCGCGATATTCGCGTCTTCAGGCTGAAAGACTTCGTGCCAGTCGAACTTGAAAACCAACTCACGGCTGGCTGGCATGGAATGGAGTTTGAAGACTGCGTCTTTTCGGATGGCTGCATTCTGATCGGCGAGGGAGCGTGCGCCCCTAGCTGCGATCGTCAGTTCGAGCGGTGTTTTAGCCTGCTTGATCCGCCGAATGGTTTCTGAACGGGCAGAGGGACCCTTGGTGCCATGTAAGCCCGATGCGCGGCGATCAGGCACATCCTTGGAGCCAGATTCGATAAGGCGGCGGAGTTCCTGCTTGAGGCTAAGTTTAGTCATGTCACGCGTATTTATAAGCGCGGTCGAAATTCTCAGGTCTCGACAAAAACAATTTTGACGGGACCGGGCGGCGACTTTCGCCTCGCAGCCGACAACGAAGGCTCAACGGTCAATCTTCAGGTCGAGTACTTGTTCGGTCCAGCGGCGGCGACATTTTCCGATCCTCGGAAAAGGCGATCTCCGGATTCGTTCAATAAAAAACGCGCCGCCAAAGTTACTTGGCGACGCGTGCGTTTAGATGTGTTGGCGAATCATGGATCGAAGTCAAAGTCCGAAAAATCGCGTTTCTTCGGCTTCTTGATAAGTCCCAATTCTTCCATTCGATCAAGGCCGTCGTTCTCTAACTTTTGAGGGAAGCTCGGCATAGTCTGGACAAAGTCCGGTCCGCCAATCTTATCGATGTCGACGAGAATGTCTTCGAATTCTGGAACCCAACCAAGGTGCTCGCAAACCATACGTGCGCCCTCGATCGTGCCATCCAGTGCTAGCTCTTCTGGAGAGCCATACCTGCCTTCGAACGTCTTGCCCGGCGTGGGCTTGAAGTCCTTTTTAAGTTTCTTGAGTTTGGCACGCACCGCTTTTGTCACTAGACGGTCGCGTTTTGCCGACCAGCTCGCGTAAGCTTTCGACATGCTCGCCTCGTCACGCGTGTACGCGTCGAGAATCACGACCCCGGCCGCGCGCATTAGCTCGAAGGATTGGCTGATCGCCCGTTGTTGTTCAAGATTCTCGGGAATCTTGATGAGTGCGCACATGCCTTTCGGAATCTTGGGGTCCTTGGTTTTGCTGCTTTGCTTAGCGGAGGCCTTAACCGCAGCTTCAAGACCCGTCTGGAGAGGTGGAGCGTCGATCCACGAAAGATTCGCCTTGTCGTAGGAGATACGCAAGCCTTGAATTTCTACGCGGGTCATGTCAGGTCGCACGTCGCCGTTACGCAACGCGTTATCGACATTCTTGATGAGAGCAAGCTCATAGAGAAGTGAAAGACCGGCCGGAAGCATGGCTTGAAATTCTTCCATGTAGAACATGCCGCAGCTTGCGATGCGCAGATATTTGTTGAACGTAGCCTTGTCGATACCAAGCTGCTCCGCCAATTCCTTTTGCAGGCCCGGAAACACGCTGTGATGACGCTTAATCAAGCGGGCGGTTTGGAGGACCTGCTTGTTTTGCTTCGAGAGACTGTCTCGGATCTCGCTCACGGCGACATCCAGCGCTGGGTTGTCCTTTTTGTCGGTTTCACCGGTGAAATTGTTCTCTAATTCTGCCATAACTTATCCTATGTTTAGACATGAGTGATCTGTCGCCCGATCGCAATGAAGCGAGCGTCGTTGGTCGGCGCGACTGTGAGGGAGACCCTGACCGAGCCTTTAAGACTCGGGCAGGTTAGCGATCCAAGCTTCGGCTGCGGTCGAGCGAACGTACCGACGTGATCCGATCATTACGGTCGGAATCCCGGGTGAACCCGCCTTACGTGCCCGTTCCTGGATTTTATAATAGTTCGACCGGCATATGCCGACGAACGCGCAAAATTCGTTGATTGTCAGTAGGGGTTTCTGCGTCATGGGCCTCCATCAGTTGCTGATGGGAGGCAGTCTACGCGGGTGCGGAAAGTCTCGCGTGTACAGAGAAGGGCTCGTGATCGACTTACTTTGTACCCTTCTGCGTTCTTGACCCCGCTCGGTTGGCATCGCCTAGAAGGGACTTCATCCTGTTGCTGAAAGCCAATTTCTCGGCTTCGTCTGCGGCATTTTTCTTCTTCTCGCGGCCTTTTGCTTCCTTTACGCGCTGGGCGATAACATCTTCAGTCTGTTTGCGGAAAAGAGCGTGCTCGATCTTCATCAAATGACGGATCGCCTGAATATCGTGTTTGAATCCCTCTGTCGTCTTGGCCTCTTTGACGTAATGCCATTGCGCGTCCGATCGGTGTTTCTCGGATGGAGCCGGACCTTTCTGGCTTTTCGGAGGGTGGGAGAAAGTAAATTTCATGCCGGGGACATGTGCATTGGCTAGGGCTATGGCCAACTTTATGGCGGCATCAGCGTCATGCTCATCAACCCCGTGGAATTCTGCAAGAGCTCGGAGTTTCGCTTCGATTTCTTCCTGGCTTAGTAGGATAGCAGCTTCAATGCGAGTAGGGGTCATCTTCCGGTTAGCGAATTGCGGAACGTAGATGGGCGTCTTCAGATAATCGGGGTAATTGACGTTGGGAGGGAATACCCGAAACTCGCTCGTCTTCGCATCAAATGCCGGACGGCTGCGCTTCGCCACTTTCGACTTCTTGACCGGCATATTGACCCTCACAGTACGTGGTCCAAGCATCCATCAGTGCGCGTCGCCGTTCAAGGAGATTGCCACGACGATATGCGGCCTCGGCTTTGTTTTTGATGGTGTGGGCCAGCGCCATTTCGACGAGTTCGTTCGCATATTCGGTCGTTTCAGCCGCCCAATCGCGGAAGGTCGAACGGAAGCCATGTACCGTCAGATCTGATCGGTTCATCCGCTTGAGGAGGGCCAGCATGGCCATGTTCGAGAGCGGTTTATCGATCTCCTGCCCCGGGAAGACGTAATCGGTCTCCTGATTCAGGTCGGTTAGGATTTCGATGGCCCGGTCAGATAGCGGTACCCCATGGTTAAAACCTGCCTTCATGCGTATCGCTGGAATGGACCAAATCTTCTCCTTGAAGTCGATCTCGTCCCATTTTGCTCCGATGGTTTCGCCAGTGCGGGCTGCGGTCAGGATTGTAAATTCTAATGCCTTCGCTGCGGTGCCATCGCGACTTCGAAGATCGGTCATGAACTTCGACATGTCGGCATAGGGAAGCGCAGGGTGATGCTTGACCTTGGCGATTTTCCTCATCGGCGGCAGCACTTTATCTAGGTGACCGCGCCAACGAGCGGGATTCTCGGCGCTGCGATACTTATGTGCTGCCGCCCAATCTAAAATGGATTCAATCCGGCCTCGGAGCCTTGATGCGGTTTCCGTCGTGGTTGTCCAAATCGGCTTCAGGATATCGAGTACGTGGTCGATGGTGACGGCATCCACGGGAAGCTTACCGATCTTCGGATCAGCATAGGTGGCCAGGGTTTTCTTCCATTGCTCGCGATGCTTGGAATTGCGCCAAGCGCTTCCTTGTGAAGCGATGTACTCGGTGGCGCATTCAGAGAATGTCTTGGTCGAAGATTTTCCCCGTTGTTGAAGCGGATCAAGGCCGTCGCGAAGTTGTTTGCGAGCGACCGCAGCCGCCTCGCGGGCCTCTTTCAAGGAGACGCTGGAAGCACTCCCGAGACCCATTTCGAACAGTTTCTTCTTGCCGTTTTTACTGAGCCGACCTGCGAGCCGGTACAAGAAAACCCAACGACGGCCACCGTTCGCGGAGACGTTCAAATAGAGCCCGTTGCCGTCAGGGTGTCGCCCGACTTTGCTGATGGTCTGAACCGTCCTTGCGGTTAGTCGATTGACCTGCCGTGCCATCTCTGCCCCAACTTCTGCCCCAACAAATAACGCGGATCGGGGCAGACATCAACGGACAAATGGAAACGTCAATGGAATTAAGCTATTGATTTATATACGTTCAAAGGACGGTGGCGAACACGAAAATTCATGGATGGACACTAGTTCGACAGCCGCTCTCTCCGCCAGAAGATCCCGCCGCTGAGCGTAGCCTAGATGTGCGCGCTCCTTTCCAGGAATTCGGCGGCGCATGCGTCATGCCAGTAGGCGCGACGATCAGCTCCCCGAAAGCCGCAATGTCCTCCGGATTGTGAGATCAGCGGAATCAGTTTTGGATTTTGGTCCCAGCGATATCGAAGATAGGCATCGTGTGGCACGATCGGATCGTCCGATGCATAGATCATCAGGGTTGGCACAGCGACCCGTTCCAGAAACGCTTCGCATGACGAGCGCGTGTAGTAGTCCTCCGCGCTGCTGAAGCCGTTACGGGGCGCCGTGAACGTCTGATCGAAATCCCAGATGGTGCGGGCGGCGAGAACCGCATTTCGTTCTGCTTCTGAAAGCTCTGCTGCGGGCTTGATGCTTTCCCGTTTCAATTGGGACAGGATCGCAAATTGAAACAGCGCATCGTCCCATTGCATGAACCGGCGCGACACGGCCGCCAGATCAAGCGGAGACGAGACGGCCACGGCAGCCTTTATGGGTGAAGAAGAGCCGCGCTCGCCGAGAAATTTCATCAGCACATTCGCACCGAGAGAGTAGCCCATCGCTGCTATTCCATTTGCGCGTATGTCGGCCGGTACCATGGAGACGAGATGCACCAGATCGTCAGTAGTGCCGGCGTTGTATTGAAGCTTGCAAAGCGGCCGTGAGGGACCGGCGCCGCGCAGGTTGGCGCGCAGGACGGGATAGCCGATACTGAGAAAGTAAGCTGCCGAGCGCAGAATATAGCTGCTGTCTTCGCTGCCGCTCACGCCGTGGATCAGCAGGATCATGCAACGCCGGGTGTTGGGGAAGACTGGACGATGGAGCGTTGCAACCAGGCGATCCCCTGTGCCGTCGGGAACGAGAGCAGTTAGTCGCTCGCTCGGATAAGGATCAAGATCACCTGGACGCACGGTCGGAAATGCGCCGGCGAGGGTTTGAAGGTGGCCGCCCCACCACGGAATGCCTGCCTTGAACTCTGGAAAACCGGCGCTGTCGGGAGCCTCGCGTACCATCGAATTGAGCGTCATCTGATGCTCTCCCGAATGTCATGCGTGCTGTCGCGGGACGTACGGAAAGGTTATCGCGCGCGTTATAGCGCCGTGCAACGGCTTGCCAGCGGCTGCGGCTGGCAAACGCTTCCCGGTCACCATTGTCGATGCGCCAGGCTGCGGCACGGCCGGGGGCCACCACGTTATGCTTAACAGTTCCTTTCGGAATCGGGGCCAAGAGTCTCTTTTTTGTCACGTCGGCAGAGAATGCAGCGTGCGGCTTCCTGAAGGGGAAACCAAAAGGCCCCTCGTCCATTTCTCGTTAACTGGGGGGCCGATAGGGTTCGCCCAACTCAACACGGGGAAAAACCATGCGTATTCGTTCTGTACTTCTGGCATTGTCTGCAACCATGCTGGCTTCGACCGCCTCGCTCGCTGCGGATCTCGGCCCTCGCACCTATACCAAGGCGCCGGTTTATGCTCCCGCGCCGATCTATAACTGGACCGGCTTCTACGCCGGTGTGCACATCGGCGCTGCTTTCGGCGGCGACAACGGTTTCACCACCACTGATCCGACCCTCGTCGGCAGCAACCGTGACGCAGCCTTCCTCGGCGGCGGTCAGATCG
>CAZQMD010000003.1:0-50181 GCA_964594185.1 uncultured Afipia sp.
GGCCACCGTCGGAACGACAATGATCGCGCCGCCGCGCAGAATGCGAACGCCCTTCGCGGTGTCGATCGCCTTGCCTCCGCCAATCGCGATAATGAAATCGCTATTCGCGGCGTTGGCCTTGGCAGCCATGGCATCGATCTGGTTTGCGGAACACTCACCGGAGAATTCAGCGAATTCGAGGTGATCGACGCAGGGCTTTAGCAATGTAATCAGCTGTTCGCGCAGGCTGCTAATCACGGCAACGTCCGCCACGACAAAAGGCCGCTTCCCATAGAGCGGCACCAGCCCAGCGAGCTCGCTCAGCGCGCCAGGGCCTTGAACATAGCGATGCGGACCACCGAAGGCTCGAATGGTCATTGATCACCCCAGAAGAAATCGCGCTTGCCGCCGTCCATGCAGATCAAGGCACCATTGATGAAGGCCGCCTGAGTAGAGCACAGAAATGCAATCAAGGAGCCGACTTCCTCCGGTTGACAGAACCGGCCCAGCGGATTCTGTCCCGCGATAATCGCGCGCTTCTCCGGAGAAAATCCAGCGATTAGCGCTGTTTCGACGTAACCCGGCGCAATCGCATTCACGGTGATCCCCGCGCTGCCGACTTCCTTGGCGAGCGTGCGTGTGAAACCGATAACGCCTGCCTTCGCAGCGGAATAATTCGTCACACCGGGACGTCCGCCGCCGGTGACATTCATCGACGATGTGTTCACGATCCGCCCAAAGCTACGCTCGCGCATGAACGGAACAGCATGCTTGCTGCAGAGGAACGTGCTGCGCAAATGGGTCCGGACAATGATGTCCCAATCGTCGAGCGACATGTTTTCCGTAAGACTGCCGAGATGCCGGCCACCGGCGCCGGCATTATTGACCACAATGTCGAGCTGGCCGAGACCCCGATGCGCCTCGCGCACGACAGCCTCGGCACCTGCCTCTTCCGACACATCGCCAATGGCGATAACGGCTTTTGTTCCTTTGGCGCGCAGCTCGGCGGCTGTCGCTTCCGCGGCCTCACGATCGATATCGTTGATGGCAATGGAACAGCCTTCTGCCGCCAGCGCCAGTGCTTCAGCCTTGCCAATACCCCGCGCAGCACCAGTGACGAGTGCAGCCTTGCCTTTAAGTCCGAGATCCATGTTCAGCCCTTCACGGCGCCGGCGCCGAGACCTTGAATGAAATACTGCGTGAGCAGCGCGAACGCTGCGAACAGCGGCAGCGCGATCAGCGTCGACCCCGCCATGATCTCACCCCAGCGCAGGTCGAACGATCCGACCATCGATGCAAGCCCGACAGGCAATGTCTTGTTGGCATCGCTTCCAATCATGATCAGCGCAAAGGTGTAATCTGTCCACGAGAGCAGGAACGAGAAGATCGCCACCGTAATCAGCCCCGGCAGAGTTAATGGCAGAACAACCCGGAGGAACGCTCCGAGCCGCGTGCAGCCATCGACCATTGCGGCTTCTTCCAGCTCGAACGGCATGCCCTTGAAGAAACCCCAGAGGAACCAGACCCCGAGCGGCAACGTCAAAGTCAGATGGGATGCAATGAGGCCGGTCAGCGTATCACTCAGGCCAAGCTGGGCGAAAATTGTGAACATCGGGATCGCGATCAGCAGCGGCGGGAACATGTAGGCGTAGAGCATCGCGCCGACGATGAGCTTCTTGCCGCGAATGCGCTGGCGCGTCACCGCGTAGGCGATCATCACAGAGAACACCATGGTCACAACGACGGTGACCACCGCCACGATCACGCTGTTGACGAAGTGCGTCGGGTAATCGGTCAGTTCAAGCAGGTTTGTGTAATACTCGAGCGTAAACGGCCCGGGCAGCAGCGAGACACGACTCAAGAGACTGGTCGGCTCGCGCAGACTCGAAATCACCATCCAGTAGATCGGAAATGCCGAATAGACCGCAATGACCGCTGCAGCGAGATAGAGTCCGAGGCGCGCGGGAAGCGAACGGCGGGCGATGGCCATTAATCATCCTCCAGCGGGAAAATGCGGAAATAGAAGAATACGGCCACCGACAGGATCGCGAAAGAGATCGTCGCGATCGCCGCACCCCCACCGATGTCGAAAAGGCTAAAAGCGTGGCGATAGGACAGGATCGCGAGGTTTTCGGTCGAGCCGACCGGACCACCCTTGGTCAGCAGCCAGATCACGTCGAACTTGTTGAACATCCAGATAGCGCGCAGCAGCACGACAACAGTCAGGATCGGCTTCAACATCGGCAGCGTGATATGGAAGAAGCGCTGAACGGCAGTGGTCCCATCGACCTTGGCCGCCTCATAGAGTGACGTCGGGATGGTCTGAAGTGCAGCAAGGAAACAGGTGGTCACGAACGGCGTCCACATCCAGACGCTGACCAGAATCGTCGAACTCATTGCCGCGCCGGAACTTTCAAACCAGTTCACAGGCGGAAGCCCCATCGCCGCAATCGCCTTGGTGACGATGCCGATGCTGCCATCGACCATCCACTTGAAGGTGAGGATCACAACAACAGTCGGCAGAAGATAAGGCAGGATGGACAGGCCGCGCACGAAGTTACGGCCGGGAAATGTCTCGTTCAGGATCAGGGCAAAGCCGATGCCAAGCACCACCTGAAGAACAATAGACCCGAACGAATAGACCAAACCATTCCAGAGCGCTCGCCAGAATTCAGGCAGTTGCACGATCGCAATGTAGTTGTCGAGACCAACCCATTTAGCTTGACCCACAAACGAGTCGAGCTTGTAGAAACTCAGACTGATGGCATACGTCACCGGCGCGACGATCAGGGCGGCCCCCGCGAGAAGTCCTACCACCAGAAGGGTGTATATCGTCCCCTTCGAACCCAAAATCGTCTTCCCGGGAAAACCCCGCCCGGGAGCATCCGGCCGGGCAGTTGGTACACGCGTTTCTTATGCCGTGAGCTTGCGCATCTTGTCGCCTGCAGCCTTGACGCAGTCGGCGGCCGGCATGTTTTTCAGGATACGGTTCTGCAGCATTTCGGGGATGACAAAGCCCTCGAACACCTTGCCCGGACGCAGATCCGGCGCCGGACCTTCGGTATCCACCGACGTGAGAACCATCGACTTGTCGACGATGAAGCCCTTCATGGTCTCGACCGCTTCCTTGTGCTTCTCGATCAGCGGATGAGCGCGCCAGCGGGCGTCTTCGTACACATCGAGGCGCGGCGGCTGGAAGTGCAACGGCGCGGTGTGCAGGAAGTTGATGTACTGGTTCTCGGTGAACCACTTCATGAACTTCATCGACTCGTTGGAGTTCGGCGTCTTCAGCACCACCCAACCGTCATAACCATGGTTGACGGCCTTGGCCTTACCAGCGCTGTCCATATATGGCGTGATGCCGTACTTGGTCGCGAGAGCTGGTGAGTTGCGCTCAAGCGCTTCGATGATACGTCCTGCGTAGGCCGTGTGACCGACCTTGTCCGAGGAGAAGTTGGAGAGCACTTCACCGAAGCTGGCCTGGCTCGTGCCCGACGGCATGGTCTTGTAGAGGTCGGCGAAGAAATCGAGATAAGCCGCGACCTTCGGCGCGTTGGTCGCGTTATCGATCGCAACGTTCCACTTGTCGTCGAACAGCTTGACGCCTTCGGCCCACATGAAGCCCGGCGAAAGCCAGTTGGTCGCGCCGTTGCTGCCGATCGGGAACAGCGAGCCGGAACGGCCGTCCTCGTTCAGCGCCTGCGAATTCTTGAGCATGTCGGCCCAGGTCTTGGGAACGCTCAGGCCCTTCTTCTCGTACAGGTCCTTGCGATAGTAGATCCAGGCGAGATTGTAGTCGTAGGGATACCAGTAGGTTTCACCCTTGATCGGGAACAGGATCTTCGGACCCCACTTGTACTTGCCGGTCAACTCGGTGAGCGGCATCAGGTGACCCTCGGCCTGCAGCAGCAGGACGTGACCGACGAAGGCGAAGGTCGCGATGTCATAAGGCTGGCCGCCGCGCAGCGACGTCGTCACCTTTGTAAACGCGTCATCGAGCGGCACGGAATCCACAACGACCTGAGTGCCGGTCATCCGTTCGTATTCGGCGCAGGCAACCTTGAGCGCGCGAATGCTGTCGATCGATGTTTCGGTGTTGAGGAAGCGGATGGTTTTCTTGCCCTGCCCCCACACAGCCGGAGCGCCGAGCGTACCCGCCGCAAGACCTGCGCCAACTGCGCCGGCACCCTTGATAAGCGTGCGGCGGTCGATACCTGATTTACCGTTGTTAGCCATTCCCTTGTCTCCCATGGCAATTCACTCCTTTGAATATTCGTTTTAGTTTCTTGGCCGTCTAGATTCGTTGTCCTGTCGCCTTCGAGAACAGATGCAGCCGCCCCGGCTGAAGCCGAACGGGAATTCGCTGGCCGAACGACCAGTTATCGACACGGTCGGTAAGGATGCGCAGACGCGCGCCACTGATCTCGCCAATGCTGAGGGTCTGCGCGCCGAGCTGCTCGATAACACCGACTTCAAACGCGAGGGCATCCGGCCCCTCCCCCAGCGCGATGTGTTCCGGCCGGATTCCGAAAACGACATCCTCATTCACACTGTGATACTGCGCAGGCAGCGCTATCTGCAGCGCGCCGCTCTTGAACACGCCGCTCGACGCATGACCTTCGACAAGGTTCATCTCAGGCGAGCCGATAAAGCCGGCGACGAACAGGTTGACCGGACGGTCATACACTTCCAGCGGCGCGCCGACCTGCTGCACATGACCGTCACGCATGATCACGATCCGATTGGCGAGCGTCATCGCCTCGACCTGATCGTGGGTCACGTACACCATGCTGGTGCCGACCTCCTGATGCAGTCGGGCGATTTCCTCACGCATACGCACGCGCAGCTTGGCGTCGAGGTTGGACAATGGCTCATCGAGCAGGAAAACTTCGGGCTCGCGAACCAGGGCGCGGCCGAGCGCAACGCGCTGCATCTGGCCGCCTGACAATTGCTTCGGCTTGCGTTTCAGATATTCATCAAGGCCCAGCATCTTGGCGGCGCGCTGAACCCGCATATCGATCTGCGCGGGATCCATCTTCCGCATCCGCAGGCCGAACGCGAGATTCTCGTAGATCGTCTTGTGCGGATAGAGCGCGTAATTTTGGAACACCATAGCGATGTTCCGATCCTTCGGCTCCAGTGCGGTGACATCGCGATCGCCGATAAATATCTTGCCCGAGGTAATCTCTTCAAGACCCGCAAGCATCCGCAGCGTTGTGGATTTTCCGCAGCCCGACGGCCCGAGAAACACGACGAATTCGCCGTCTTGAATCGTCAGATCGACGCCATGAACCGCGACAACCGGACCGTAAGCCTTGCGAACCTTTTCGAGCCTGATCTCTGACATGGATTACTTGTTCTGACCGGCCACGAAGGCGTGAATACGATGATTGATCGGCGCAAGCGCCTTCTGAATGTCGCGATAAATCGGAAAGCCCTGATCATAAACCGCAGCACGCGCCGGATCCGGCGTTGCCCGCGACACGATCTGGACAACCTCCGCAGCCGCCCGCTCGTCCTTGAAGATACCGACGCCGACGCCTGCCAGCAGGGCAGCGCCGAACGAAGCATCCGCAACTGCGGGAAGTTCGACTGTGATATTCAGCACATCAGCGACGATCTGCCGCCACAGAGGGCTGCGCGCACCGCCGCCGGTCAGGCGCGCGGTCGTGAAGCCGAGGTCTTTCGACTTCATGACCTCGAGACAATCCCGCAGCGAATAAGCCACGCCCTCGTAAAGCGCGCGGACAAAATGACCTGCGCCGTGATTGAAGCCCGCTCCGACAAAGTCCGCCCGCAGTAACGGGTCCCAATAAGGGCTGCGCTCGCCATTGAGATAAGGGTGAAAGAACAACCCTTCCGAACCGGGCCGCACCGCCGACGCACGGGCATCCATCGCATCGAAGGTCGCGCTTCCGTCTTCACCTTCCCGGCGGAAGAATGTGTCTCGCAGCCATTTGTGAGCGGACGCGCAAGAGTTGGTGGCCGCAATGACGTACCAGTGATCCGGCACCACGTGGTAATAGTTGATCAGCGAGACATCCGGTCTGGCTTTCGGCGATAGCACGTTGACCGTTGCCGCCGTCGCCAGCTTCACGACGCCGATGCCCTCGCGCACCATGCCGGCACCGAAGGTTTCGGCCGCGGTATCGGACGTGCCGCACACCACCGGCGTGCCCTCGGCAAGGCCGGTAGCCAGTGCCGCCTTCGCCGTCACCTTGCCAACGACGGTGCTCGGCTTGACGATCGGCGGCAGCGTGGCCATCGGCCAGCCGATCATATCGCAAAGCTCTTTCGACCATTCACCCGTCTTCGCATCGAGCATCAATGTGCCGAGCGCATCAATAGTGTCGGTTTCCCACGTGCCGGTAAACTGCGCACGCAACCAATCCTTGGCGACGTAAAGACGCTTCACGCGGGCAAATGACTCTGGCTCATGATGATGCAGCCACAACATTTGCGGCAGCGTCCAGGTCGGATTGGCGCGGTTCGCGCCGATCTCAAGAATACGTGCGTCAGCCAGATCGCGAAGCTGCTGGGTCTCGTCGCGGCTGCGCTGATCGTTCCAGAGAATGGCTGGGCGGATCACATGGCCATCCGCGTCCTCCAGCACCTGCGTATGAGCGCCTGCAGAGAACGAGATTGCCGCGATATCCGACGCCGCACGGCCGGACGCTTTCAGCCCGCGACGCAATGCATCGCAGGCCGCCAGCCACCAGTCTTCCGGGTTCTGCTCACTCCAGCCCGGATGCGGCGACGATGTCGCGACCGGCGCCGATGCTTCGCTCACCAGAGATCCATCTGCCTTGATGATGCTGATCTTGAGCGAACCGGCGCCCAGATCAATGCCGACCAGAAGGGGATCAGACACTGCCATAGTGAGCATCCTCCCCTGCGGCAGCACGAATGTGCGTCACGTCAGTCACGGCGGATGTCTTTCGCGCTGGCGCCCGGACGCAGTCCGATCTTGCCGGGGTTGAACAAATTGCCTGGATCGAGCGCATCCTTGATCGCCTGCAGAACTCCAAGACCAGTACCAAGCTCGCGCTGCATCCATGGATTGCGAAACAGTCCAGCACCGTGATGGTGCGCGATCGAACCACCATGATCCAGCGTCAGCTTTTGCACGGCATCCCAAAGCCTCTGATGAAGGGGCAACGCCTGCTCTTCCGGCATTGGCGGCAACCGCACCGTCATGTATTGGCACGCGCCTTCTGGATAAACATGCGACCAGTGCGCGCCGAAATGAAGACCCGGATAGATCGCGCGCACAGCGCTGCCGATTGCCTCATACATCGCGGGAATCGCGGACCAGTTGCCGGTCACCTCGATCGTGTCGTTGAAATAGCCTGCATCGTGCCACTTCTGCGAATAAGCCACGTAGCGGTTCTGCTTCCAATGCTCATAGGGACCATCCGGCCCCACTTCACCGCCCTGAGCCTTGGCGATTTCAAGCGCCATGCTCTGCTCGGCAGTGACCATCGGCTCGCTGCCGATGAATTGCAGCACCGCAAGAAAAGGCTTGGTCTTGAACAGGGGAATATCCTTGGTGCGCTCGTCGCTTTCGACCCGGTCATAGAGCCGCACGATTGCGGGACGAATCTCCGCCTGCATGATAAGGCGCGCGGTATCGAGCGCCGCCTGCAGCGACGGGAATGCAAGCACAACGCCGCGCTCCACGGCCGGTTTCTTAAAAATACGCAGCGTCGCCTCGGTGATGATTCCGAGGGTGCCTTCGCTGCCGATCATCAAGTCACGGATCGAGGGACCAACCGAGCGGCGGGCGACGGGCCGCACTTCAAGCGGCGAACCATCAGGCAACACGGCCTTGAGCCCCACAACGATGTCTTCGATCTTTCCGTAGCGGCTGCTCAGCTGTCCACCACCGCGGCAGGCGAGCCAGCCGCCGACGGTCGATATCTCGATGGACTGCGGCAGATGTCCGCTGGTGTATCCAGCCTCATTGAGTTGCCGTTCGAAATCCGCGCCATTCATACCGGCCTGAACAGTCACAACTGCGTCGATTGGATTGATCGAGACGATCTTATCGAGGCGGCGCGTGTCTACCATGATCTCGCCGCCGAGCGGGATCGCGCCACCAAGCACGCCTGATCCATTGCCGTAAGGAATGATCGCAACGTTGCGCGCCTTCGCAAGCTGAACAAGGCGAATGATTTCGTCCTGGTTCGCTGGACGCACAACAAGGCGCGGAACAGCGCCGGCTAGCTCCCCTGCACGCTCGCGGAACACCGCGAATGGAAGACGATCTCTGGAATAGCCGAAGCGCTGATCGAACGACGTGAGGACGTTGGCTGGTCCGACAATAGCGCCAAAGGCTTGCGCCAAACCTTCATCGACGCGATCAGTGTCGCGAACTGCAGCGATAGTGGTTGCGGTCATGACAGCCTCTGTCCAGAGGCCAAATTCGCCACGCTCACTCGACGTACTCCCTGTCGCTTCGTTTCTCCGATTGAACAAATGGTTTGCGCAATCGTTTGTTCAAACGTCGTACAAACTTCCGCGCGGGTCAAGTTAAAATTTTATCGCGGAGCTTGGCCTGTGGAGGCGCGAACGACGAGACCATCCGGCGCCAGCGGGGCAACCGGTTGCGGTGTACCGCCGTTGAGAAGATCGATCAGAAGGTCTGAAGCCATCTCACCCATCAATTCCGTCGGCATCTTCACCGACGTCAATTGCGGATAGAGCATTGTCGCAACGGGAGCGTCGTGCAATCCCATCACCGAAACATCACGCGGAATTTGCAATCCCGTTTCGTGCAGCACAGCCATTGCACCTGCGGCCGTCACCAGTGTTGCGCCAAGAACCGCGGTGGGCTTTTGCGCCAGAAGGCTGCGCATCGCGTCCGCACCACCCTCCGCCGTGTAACCCGCGACAGCTACCAGTTTTGGATCGAAGGCAATGCCGTGACGTTTCAGACCGTCGCGATATCCCGCAAGGCGCTCGCCTGCGTTAAAGCCGCCGGGCCGGCCCGCCAGATGCGCGATCCGCCGATGTCCCATCTGCGCCAGATGATCGACCGCGATCGCCGCAGCGGCACGGCTATCCAGCACCACACAATATGGGCTGCCCGCGAGCTGCCGGTTCAGGAGCACAAAGGGCGTATGAGTGGATTCAAGTTCTTCACGCAGCAACTGATCGTCGTCAAGGCTCGCCACCAACAGTCCGTCGGCGCGGTTGCCATGAGACAGACGATGATAAACCGCGTCTGTCGCGCCTGATTCTCGATGCGCGATCAGCAGCGAATAGCCACGACGGGCGCAGGATTTCTCTGCGCCACGAATAGCAGCGGCAAACACTGGATTGTCCAGCTGCGGAACGATCAGACCCAGGGTCTGGCTGCGCGACGTTCGCAAACCCTGCGCCAGCGTGTTCGGGGAGTAGTCGAGGTCGCGTGCGCTCTTGAGAATGCGCTCACGGGTTTCGTCACGAATGCGCTGATTTGTTTCGCCGCGTAACACCCGCGAAGCCGTGGAAATATCCACGCCAGCCATGCGAGCCACATCAGCCAATCGCGGTCTCATGGATGCACCGACAGTTGCAATGAGGCCACAAACTAGGAGACTGCTTGCAGCGACGCAAGCCGTTCCATCGTCCGGACTTACACGGTCTCGCGGTCAGTCCGAGACACTAGATCTGCCAGAGCGCCTTCGCGGTTGGCACCGTTTTTACATTCTCCGGCTCGCTCTGTCGGCCGAGTTCAACGTATTGCCGTTGCCAGTAAACCAGCGCAGGCGAACCCGACGCCACCCGCAAATCAAGCACACGGCCAATCACAATGGCATGCGAATGGCGTTCAATGACATCATCAACCGCGCAGTCAAAAGCGGCCAAGGCTCCCGACAAAAGCGGCACGCCCGATACCAGATTGATCCATTCAGCTCCGGCGAAGCGCTCCGCGCCGCTCAAGCCCCCTACACCAGAGAACCGCTCCGCGATACCCTGATGGTCGACATTCAAGACATTGACGCCAAATACGCCGTGCTTCTTAAGCAGCGGCCATGACGATGCATTGCGGTTGATGCTCACGATCAAGGTCGCAGGCTCAACGGATAGCGACGACACCGACGTGACCGTCATGCCGGATATCTCATCCCCTCGCCCCACCGTAACGACGCTAACCCCACCTGCGAGATCGCGCATCGCGCCACGAAAGTCTTCGACTGCAACGTTTTGGTGAAGTCCCTCACCGAGTTTTCGGACAAGCGAATTCATATTCACCTCACGTACCGGGTTAGACCCCGGTCTCCTTGAGCAACTCGCGAAGAATAGTCCCCTCAAGAGCCGCAAGATCGGCAGACCCCCGCTGGCGCGGTCGCGGCAGATCGACATTGATGTCCTGAGCGATGCGTCCGTCTTCGATGACAAGAACACGATCCGCCAACGCTACCGCCTCGGAGACATCGTGCGTTACTAGAATTGCCGTAAACCCCTGGTCATGCCAGACACGTTCTAAAAGCCGCTGCATCGAAATACGCGTCAGCGCATCGAGCGCACCAAGCGGCTCGTCGAAAGCCAGCACCCGGGGGTGACTAACGAGCGCACGCGCCAGCGCCACGCGCTGCTTCTGGCCGCCGGAGAGAACTGCTGGCCACTGATCTCGCTTTTCATCGAGACCGACCTCTTTGAGCGCTTCGTCCGCGCGAATTTTGGCATCGGGCGAATTGCGGTCGCGCCCGAGGCCGACTTCCACGTTGGAAAGCACCCGCGCCCATGGCAACAACCGAGGCTCCTGAAACATCACGCGGACATGATCGCTCGGCTTGCCCTCGTGGTCGCCAAATTCGATGGTGCCCGCTGTCGGCTCGTCCAGCCCGCCGATCAATCGCAGCAAAGTGCTCTTGCCGCAGCCAGACTTACCGACGATCGCAACAGACTGGCCGGCAGGAATATGCAGGTCGATACCGCGAAGAACTTCATTGTCACCGAATGACTTGCGGAGCCCGCGAATTGTCAGCGACAGAGCCCGCGATGGGTCGTGCGTGCCATGCCGTGTCACAACTGCCTCACGAATGAGATCCGAAACTGCATCCAACGCTTTGGCATCGACCGGAGCAAAACGAAGCGGCTGGTTCATGATCACTCTCAATGTTTCTGGAATGCCGGATGCCAGGACAGCGTGAAGCGCTCAAGCACGCGCGCCGTGGAATCGGCGAGCTTGCCGAGCAAGGCATAGATCAGGATCGAGAGCACAACGACGTCGATCAGCATGAACTCACGCGCCTGCATCGCCATGTAACCGAGGCCCGATGAAGCCGCGATGGTTTCAGCCACGATCAGCGTCAGCCACATGATGCCGAGCGCGAACCGTAAACCGACAAAGATCGATGGCAACGCGCCGGGGAAAATTACGCGGCGAAACAATTCGCCGTTGCTCATGCCATAGATGCGGCCCATCTCGATGAGCTGCGGGTCCACCGTTTTGATCCCATGCAGCGTATTCAGATAGATCGGGAAGAACACGCCGAGCGCGACCAGGAAGAGCTTGGCGGACTCATCGATACCGAACCAGAGGATCACAAGCGGGATGAGTGCCAGATGCGGAATGTTACGCACCATTTGCAGCGTGGTGTCGGTCAGCTTGGCGCTGAGCTGCGACAAACCGTTGGCAAGGCCGAAAATAAACCCGATGCTGCCACCGATCAGGAAGCCGACGCTCGCGCGCCAGAAACTTACCCATATGTTTTTCGCAAGTTCACCTGACAGCAGTAGTTTCCAGCCAGCCACCGCCACGTCGCCTGGCGCCGGCAATACGCGCGCCGACACGAAGCCTGACACGCAGGCGAGTTGCCAGATCAGCAGAATGACCAACGGAACGATCCATTGCGTCAGGCCATCGGCACGTGGAATTCGGAAGCCGCGCGAGCGGGCCTGCGATATGGATTCAGCAAGACTCATGACGACGATGCCTGCTTTTGCGGACGATAGTCATTGCCGATGGTCTCGCCGAACGGCCCGGTATTGACCCTCAGTTTCGCGACATTCGACTGGTTCAGGTTAAGCAACGGAAACACCAGTTCGGCGAAGCGATAGGCTTCCTCAAGGTGCGGATAGCCCGACATAATAAAGGTATCGATGCCGATATCCTGATACTCTTGAATGCGCGCTGCCACTGTCTGCGGATCGCCGACCAGAGCGGTGCCCGCGCCGCCGCGCACAAGACCGACACCGGCCCACAGGTTTGGGCTGATCTCCAGCTTGTCGCGCCGTCCGCCATGAAGCTGCGCCATGCGCTGCTGGCCGACCGAATCCATCCGCGAGAAGATTTTCTGCGCCTGCGCGATGGTGTCGTCGGTGACGTACTGAATCAGTTCATCCGCCGCGCGCCACGCCTCTTCGTTGGTTTCGCGCACGATCACATGCAGGCGAATGCCGAAGGACAGCTTACGTCCCTTCTTCTCCGCTGCTGCCTTGACGCGCGCGACCTTCTCGGCCACCTGTGCCGGAGGCTCGCCCCATGTCAGATATTTATCGACGGTATCAACCGCGACATCGATACCGGCATCGGACGAGCCGCCAAAATACAAGGGCGGCCGTGGCGACTGCACCGGCTCAAACAACAATCGACCGTCTTCAATCGAAATGTGCTTACCTTGCGCGTTCACCGTCTTGCCCGCAAGCAGGTCGCTATAGACGTTCAGGAACTCGCGCGTGACTTCGTAGCGCTCGTTGTGGTCGAGGAAGATACCGTCGCCCTTGTTTTCAATAGGATCGCCGCCCGTCACAACATTGATCAGCAGACGTCCATTAGAGATGCGATCCAGCGTCGCGGTCATGCGCGCAGCAACGCTTGGCGACTGCAAGCCGGGACGTACGGCGACGAGATAGCGCAACCGTTCGGTCCATGGCGCGACTGCCGACGCGACTACCCATGAATCCTCGCAGCTTCGGCCAGTTGGCAACAACACGCCGAAATAGCCGAGCTGATCTGCCGCCTGCGCAATCTGACGCAGGTAGTTAAAGTTCACATCCCGCCCGCCGGTGGTGGTGCCGAGATAACGGCTGTCACCATGAGTCGGCAAAAACCAGAGGACGTTTGCTGGATTTCTTTCGCTCATGATCCGGACTTCTTTGCTACGTCGGAAATCTTGATGGCTTTGGGAATCAAACCGAGGCTGAAGAACGTGTCAGCGACCTGCTGCTGCTCAGCAATGACCTGATCGTTAATCGGCTTGATGCCATAGGATTGGCGCTTGAGCGCCAGTTCGAGCACAGGCACTGGCAAGCCAACCGACGGGCTAAGCTGCTCAGCAACAGCCTTGATGTCGTTCTTGGCCCAGTCATCGACTTCGCTGAGCTGCGCCAGCACCACATCGACGGCCTTCGGATCGGCGCTCAGGAACTTCTGCGACGAGAAATAGAACTGGTAGTTGGAGACAGTGCCTGTGCCGTCTGCCAGCGTGCGAGCCTGCGTCGCAACTTCGGCGGCGGCCTGGAACGGATCCCAGATGACCCAGGCGTCGACCGCACCTTGCTCGAAGGCAGCGCGCGCATCGGCCGGGGCAAGAAACACCGGGGTGATTTCCGAATACTTGACGCCCGCTTTTTCGAGTGCCTTCACCAGCAGATAATGGACATTGGAACCCTTGTTGAGCGCGACCTTCTTGCCCTTCAGGTCTGCGACTGTCTTCAGCGGACTGTCCTTGGGAACAAGGATCGCTTCGCCCTTCGGAGCCGGGGGCTCATAGGCAACATATTGAATCGGCGCGCCTGCGGCCTGCGCGAAAATCGGCGGCGCTTCGCCGGTATTGCCGAAGTCGATCGCGCCGACATTGAGCGCTTCCAGCAGTGGCGGGCCGGAGGGAAACTCGGTCCAGACCACGTTGTAACCGAGTGCCTTCAGCTTGGGCTCAAGCGAGCCCTTGCTCTTGAGCAGCACCAGCTTGCCGTATTTCTGGAAACCGATACGGACGACCTTTTCCTGCGACTGCGCGGATGCAAGCGGCGCAGCGATCAGCGCGGCGGCGAGAGCTGCTTTTGCGAGAGAACGTCGTGTCAGCATGACAAAATCCTTTTGGCGAAAACGAATGATAATTGCGGATTGCGGCCTCAGGCCTGCGGCCATTTCCAGACGATGTCGCGCACAACAATTCGCTTGGGGATCAGGCCGAGCTTGTGGAAACTGTCGGCGACACCCTGCTGAGTCTCGATCACACCGTCGGTAACAGGGCCAATAGCGAACGACGCACGGCTCGCCGCCAGCGTCTGAATGTCGAGCGGCACGCCTGTGATCTCATGAAGCGACTTGGCAACCGCCTCGCGATTATTCTCTGCCCAGGTGGCTGCCACCGAAAGCCCTGCGATGACCTCGCGCAGCGGCCCCGGCTGCTTGTTCGCAAAATCGCGGTTGGCAATGAAGAACGCGTTGGTTTTGCCGACTTCATACGCATTAATCAGAATGCGCGCGCTTTGCTTCTTCTCGCCGATTGCGAAGTAGGGATCCCAAACCGCCCACGCATCGATGCTGCCATTGGCAAAAGCCGGACCGGCATCTGGCGGGGTCAGATAAACGGGGGTGATGTCCTCATAGGTCAGCCCTGCTTTTGCCAGCGTCAGCACCACGACATTGTGTGCACTTGAACCCTTGGTGAAACCGACACGTTTGCCCTTGAGGTCCGCGATAGTCTTGATCGGCGAGTTCGCCGGAACCAGAATGCCCTGTCCGTTGCTGATCGGCGATGCGGCGGCATAAACGATATTGGCGTTCGCGGCCTGCGCGAAGATCGGCGGGGAATCACCCACCGCTCCGAAGTCGATGCTGCCGTTACTGACGGCTTCCAACATCGGAGGACCGGAGGTGAACTCGACCCACTTCACCGATGTGCCGCTCGCGGCAAGCCGCTTTTCGATCGTGCCCTGCTGGCGCGCAATCACCAAAACGCCGGTCTTCTGATAGCCAATGCGGACTTCCTTCGCAGCGGTCTGCGCAAGCGCGGGTGAAACGCCGAGCGCGGCTATCGCTGCCGTGGATAGTTTCAGAAAATCCCGCCGTTCCATCTAGGAAGCCCTCTTCGGATAGCAGGCGCGTATGTTGCGCCGCGGTCCGGAATGATGGTCACGCAAAGGATGGGTGTCGAGTACCGCGGAAAAATAGCGATGTCTGCACTGCCACTGCGCGCAGGCTCAATAAGAATGTTTCAGCAGGTAGGCGGAATGCAGATTGATTTTCTGCACGATTTTCGCGCACACGGCCGTTAACCTGCTGAATGTGACAAAGCATGTTCATGTCGCTCACGGCCGCGTGAAAGGCGACAAATCGCGAACGGACATTCATTTCACATAATCCCACGGAACGAGAATGAAGCGCGCGCCGCCCGGCGGAACTTTGGCAACTCATTATCCGGCTTGTTTCCTAAAGTCAGAGAGGGAACGCGTTGCATCGTCGCCCAAGATTGATCGCAGCCAATCAGCCACTCGCTCCGCCAGAGGACCTGAAACTAATGACGCGCCATTTCAGAACATTGACCGGGCTTCTTACTGCAGCCTCTCTTCTTGTCAGCGCAGGCGCTTCGGTCGCGCAGGACAAGCCGGCCGATCAAATTCGCATCGGCCTGCAGAAATCATCGACATTGATCGCGGTTCTTCGCGCCAATGGTGAACTTGAGAAAGCCCTCGCCCCTCTCGGCGTAAAGGTGTCATGGCATGAATTCTCCAGCGGCTTGCCGCTGCTGGAATCTCTTGGCGTCGGCAATCTCGATTTCGGCGCGGACGTTGCGGATACTGTACCAATCTTCGCGCAAGCTGCCGGTTCGAAGCTTGCCTACGTCGCGGAAGAAAGCGCCTCGCCCGCCGCGCAGGCGATACTTGTCGCCAAGGACTCACCGATCAAGACGCTGACCGATCTCAAGGGCAAGAAGGTCGCAGTGACGAAGGGCGCGGGCAGTCACTATCTGCTGCTCGCAGCCCTCGGCAAGGCCGGGCTGAATTTTAAGGATATCTCCCCCGCCTATCTCGCGCCGGCAGACGGCCGCGCGGCGTTCGTGAGCAACAATGTCGATGCCTGGGTGGCGTGGGATCCGTTCCTGACCAGCGCGCAGCGGCAATCCGATGCGAAGGTGCTCAGCGATGGCAGCGGCGCCCTCGCCAGCTACAAGCGGTACTACCTCGCCTCCGAGACTTTCGCCGACCGCCGCAGCGATGTGCTGAACATCGTGTTCGCCAAACTGCGCGAGACCGGCAAGTGGGTGAAGGCCAACCCGAAGGACGCCGCCACGCTGCTGGCTGGGCTTTGGGGCATCGATGCACCGACGGTGGAGGAAGCCAACAGCCACCGCAGCTATGGCGTGGGCGCAGTCACGCCTGCCGGACTTGGCGAACAGCAAAAGATCGCGGATGCTTTTCTCGCTGAAGGCCTGATCCCGAAAAAGCTGGATACCGCGGCTGTGAAAATCTGGGCGCCGAACGCGCCATAGGTCTTTGCGATCTTGGGCAAAAGATCGCAGCTAAGATGAAACACCATCGATGTCCGCAGCCTGATCGCATGCGGACATCGTCATACTCGGCACAAACAAAAAAGCCCCCGAAGGGGCTTTGAAGATTTAAACTGCGTCCTTGGCAGCTTTGACCGGGCGCGCCCTGACGATCTTGCGGGCAGGCTTTGCCTTGAAGGTCATCGGCTCACCGGTGAAGGGATTGGTTCCCTTGCGGGCCTTGGTCGCAGGCTTCTTGATCACAACGAACTTTGCAAAGCCCGGGAGCAGGAACACGCCCGACTTCTTGAGCTCCTTGTATCCGATCGATGCGAGCGTCTCGAGAACGCCCTTGACTTCTTTCTTCGAAATTTCAGTTTCCGTAGCGATCTTTTCGATCAGCTGCGATTTCGTCATTTGGACTGCCATAGTCACTCCTTTGATTCGAATGAGATCACACTATTGATAATTCCATCAAAAAGCGCTGCCGGTGAGCCGTTTGCACAGCTTTGTTGGGTTTTTACCGGGGATTTTAGCAAAAATCGCCTTCGAGAGGCTTGAAACAGGCCTCGCACTTGTCCCTTGAGGTCCGTTTCACCCTGTAAAACAAGGGATTTGGCGATCCGCGCGCGGCGCAGGCCGGGTGGCTGATCCATATGGATTGTTCGATATCGCCCTGCGTTCAATGCGAATGCATATAAGAAGACACTATATATTGCGGTGTCGCCGCGATTTCGCCTTACGCGACAGCCACGGATTCTTCGCACGAGGGCGCGGTCCAACCTCCATCCACAGGTCGATTTTCATCGATCGCGGGATTGATGAATCACCGGTCCGTAGTCCATAAGCCCTCTCCCTGCGTTGCCCTGATTCAGGACCGCGATTTTCTTGTGTGGAAAGATACTGCGTGGCCAAAACAATCTCTCAACAGATCGCCGATGAACTCAACGTACGCGAACAACAGGTCGAAGCTGCGGTCGCCCTGCTCGATGGCGGCGCCACGGTTCCGTTCATCGCGCGCTACCGCAAGGAAGCCACGGGAGCGCTCGACGACGCACAGCTCCGTACGCTTGAAGAGCGATTGACCTATCTGCGTGAGCTTGAAGAACGTCGTGTCACTGTCCTTAATTCTATCCGCGAGCAGGGAAAGCTCGACGCAACATTGGAAGCAGCCATCCTTGCAGCCGACAGCAAAGGGCGGCTCGAAGACATTTATCTGCCCTATAAACCCAAGCGCCGCACCAAGGCGGAAATTGCCAAGGAGGCCGGACTGGAGCCGCTGGCAGAACTCCTGCTCACACAGCCGGAAAACGATCCGCAAACGACCGCAATGCCCTTCGTCGATGCAGATAAACAAGTCGCAGATATCGCCGCCGCACTCGACGGCGCACGCGCCATTCTGGTTGAGCGTTTTGCGGAAGACGCCGATCTGATCGGTGGATTGCGCGAACAGATGTGGTCGAACGGGCTTCTCGCATCCAAACTGCGAGACGGTAAAAAGGAATCCGGCGCAAAATTCAGCGACTACTTCGATTTCAGCGAACCTCTGAACAAGCTGCCGTCGCATCGCATTCTCGCAATGTTCCGTGGCGAGAAAGAAGAAATTCTCGATCTTCAGATGCTGCCTGAGGCGCCTCCAGCGACACCGACAACTGTCAGCTCCTATGAATTCAGGATCATGCAGCGCTTTGCCATCTCCGATCAGAAACGTCCCGGCGATCGATGGCTTGCCGAGACCGTGCGCTGGGCATGGCGAACCAAGATCCAGGTTCATCTCAATATCGACCTGCGGCTGCGGCTATGGACCGCTGCCGAGCAGGAAGCCGTCCGCGTGTTTGCCTCGAACCTGCGTGATCTGTTGCTGGCCGCGCCTGCCGGCGCTCGCGCCACCATGGGTCTCGATCCGGGATATAGAACGGGCGTCAAGGTTGCCGTGGTCGATGCCACCGGCAAGGTCGTCGCGACAACCGCGATTTTTCCGCATGAACCACAGCGCCGCTGGGACGAAGCCCTTGCGATTCTCGGCAAGCTCGCCCGCGAACACCGCGTCGAGCTGATTGCGATCGGCAATGGCACGGCCTCTCGCGAAACCGACAAACTCGCGACAGAGTTGGTGAAACTTCTTCCCGAATTGAAAATGTCGAAAATCGTGGTGTCCGAAGCAGGTGCCTCGGTCTATTCGGCATCCGCGTTCGCCTCCGAAGAATTACCGGAACTCGATGTCACTTTGCGCGGCGCTGTCTCCATCGCACGGCGATTGCAGGATCCGCTGGCAGAGCTGGTCAAGATCGATCCAAAATCGATCGGTGTCGGGCAATACCAGCACGATCTCGGCGAAGCCAAACTGTCCCGCTCGCTTGATGCCGTGGTCGAAGACTGCGTGAACGCAGTCGGCGTCGATGCGAACACGGCCTCTGCCCCTCTGCTGGCGCGGGTGTCCGGAATCGGCTCCGGACTCGCGCAAAGCATCGTGCAGCACCGCGACGCGAATGGTCCGTTCAAGTCTCGGAAGGCCCTTAAAGAGGTGCCGCGCCTCGGTCCGAAAGCGTTCGAACAGTGCGCCGGCTTTCTGCGCATTACCGGCGGTGAAGACCCTCTCGACACGTCAGGCGTTCATCCGGAGTCCTATCCCGTCGTCAGGAGAATCCTGACTGCGACCAAAAGCGATATCAAGGCTCTGATCGGCAATGCCGAGATTTTGCGGCAACTGAAACCGCAGGCATTCGCCGACGACACTTTCGGCTTGCCCACAGTGACCGATATTCTACGCGAGTTGGAGAAACCCGGCCGCGATCCACGGCCTGCATTTAAAGCAGCCGTCTTCATGGATGGCGTCGAGAAGGTCAGCGATCTTAAGCCCGGCATGGTGCTCGAAGGTGCGGTCACCAACGTCGCGGCATTCGGTGCCTTTGTCGATATCGGCGTGCATCAGGACGGACTGGTCCACATTTCGGCGATGTCCAGAACCTTTATCAAGGACCCGCGTGATGTGGTGAAGTCCGGCGATATTGTTCGCGTCAAGGTGCTGGAAGTTGACGTGCCGCGCAAACGGATCGCGCTGACATTGCGCCTCGATGACGAAATCGGCGCAAAGCCCGATCGCGAGTCGAGGAACGAGCCGCGCAACAATATGCGGTCATCTTCGTCCAACGCGAACGCTCCACGGAAGCCGGCACCATCCAATTCATCGGGCGGCGGCGCGCTGGCGGAGGCACTTCGCCGGGCCGCCGAAAGCAAGCAGGGCAAGCCGCGATCCAGCTAAAGCGGCTCGCGGAGTTTCCCGCTCCTTCCATCAAATATCGAAGCCTCATTGCTGTCGTCACACCCGCGATCTTCGGAACGCGGGTGCGACGTTGCGTCGCCAATGCCACGAGTTGATCGAGCGCGTCGTGTTGTTTGAACGATCTCGCCCAGCGATCCGGATCACATCCTCATCTCCAACATGCTGAAGTTGCGCGGCAATCCACTCCCCCTAAGAGGGTTTGGAGCCGTTTGACCGCTTTGCAACATGCGCTTTTCGCAAACGCGATAGCTGGCCAAATCATCTGATGTTAAACATCGGATGATTGCAACGCCGATCGCCCGCATGCTAGCGTTCCGGAAACGCCTCTTCAGAATGGCGACAGGGAGATCAGGTCCGGTGGTGAAATCCCGCCCGAAAACAATCACCAAAGGCATAAAGCCTCGCCGCATCCATGCCGTTCTCGCGACGCTTGGCAGCGAGATCGCACGCGATGTGATTCCGGTCGGCGCTACGCTCCCGCCCGAACCTAACCTCGAAGCCCGCTTCGGTGTCGGACGCGGCGTTGTTCGCGAGGCGATCAAAACGTTGGCCGCGAAAGGGCTGGTAAGTGTTGGTCCGCGCCACGGCACGCGCGTATTACCCCGTCACGACTGGAGCCTGCTCGACCGCGACGTGTTGAGCTGGCTCGTCGGTAAAGGCGATCCAGATCGCGAATTGTTGCTGGAAATTCAGGAGGTGCGCTCGATCATCGAGCCGGCCGCTGCCGCGCTTGCCGCAAAGCGTGCGACGAAGACTGACCGGCTGCGGATCAATGCCGCTTTGGCAGCAATGGAAACGTCGCACGACCAAGCCAGCGCCATCGCTGCCGACAAAGCCTTTCATCTCGCGGTTCTGGACGCGACCCATAACCGCGTCTTTCAGGGCTTCCGCGGCGCGATCGACACCATTCTCAGCACGGTCTTTCTAGTCGCAGTGGGAAGCGCCGGCTGGTTTGACGACAATCTGCCCAATCACGCAGCGGTCGCGCGCGCCATCGATGAAGGCAATGCCCGCAAGGCACGCGCGGCAATGGATCAGGTCCTCGGTTTCACCGAATCAAAACTCTCAAAAAGAAAAACAGATAGCGCGGCGAAATTGCCCGGTCATCCCGGGAGGCCGAAGGCGCAGAGGAAGCAACATGTATCGTGATATGAATGGTTCAACCCATGTGCTTGCATCGCCGGAGATCGCCGTCGTCGCCATTCCGCAGGATGAGCGCGTCTGGGTGCCGCAGGCGCCGGGTGTGTGGTTCAGACCGTTGATGCTCAACACGCGGCAGGGACAATGGTGCAACCTGCTCCGCGTCCGCCGGTCCGGCGTGCTGTCGCGGCATCTTCATCCGAATCCCGTGCACGGCTTCGTGCTGAAGGGAAAATGGTTTTATCGCGAGCACGAATGGGTCGCGACCGAAGGCTCCTACGTGTTCGAGCCACCAGGCGAAATCCACACCCTCGTGGTTCCGGAGGACACCTCCGAGATGATCACCTTCTTCAATATTCAGGGATCGATGGTCTATCTCGACGAGAACAACAAGCACGTCGGTTATGAAGACGTGTTCACCAAGATCGATATGTGCCGCGCTCACTATGAGGCGAGCGGACTCGGCCGCGATTACGTCGATCAGTTCGTGCGCTGATGGAAGGGGCAGGCATGTCGCGCGAGGCAACATCCGCAGCGTGGGCGTCGATCTGGTACGCGGGAAAGCGCGTTCTGGTCACCGGCGGAACGTCCGGGATCGGCGCCGGTATCGCCCGTGGCTTTGTTGAAGCGGGAGCAAATGTAGTCATTGCCGGCGTGAACGATACGGAGATTGCTGCTGCAAGTCTGGATCCCGTGCTGGGTAAAGCCCGAGCACATCGGCTCGATGTCCGCGACGGCGATGCTGTCAAAAGCTTGATCGGTTCGCTTGATGGCCTCGACATTCTTGTGAACTGTGCCGGCGTGATCCGCCGCAGCGAAGAGCTTGAGCCTGAGATTTTCGAGGCGGTCGTCGATATCAATCTCAACGGAACCATGCGCATGTGCGCCGCGGCACGGCCGCTGCTCGCGCAAACAAATGGAGCCATCGTCAATCTGGCATCGATGCTGTCATTCTTCGGCGGCGGCCTTGTACCGGGCTATGCGGCCAGCAAGGGCGGCATCGCCCAACTCACGAAATCCCTTGCCATCGCCTATGCCGGTGACGGTGTTCGCGTCAACGCCATCGCGCCGGGGTGGATCGCAACCCCGCTCACTGCGGCATTGCAAGCCGACTCCTCGCGCAGTCAGCCCATTCTTGACCGCACGCCGCTCGGACGATGGGGAAAGCCGGAGGATCTTATCGGCGGCGTACTCTATCTCTGCTCGCCAACTGCATCGTTCGTCACGGGAACGGTTCTGATTATCGACGGAGGATACGCGATCTCCTGACATCGCTCTGTGGCGACGTGCCGCGCATCGTAAAGTCCGATCGCGATTAATCTGGAAGCGCCGATCAACAGGCGCGCTGCAAGAAACGACAACAACATGGCCGGATATACCGGCCGCAGGGAGGTACCGTGCTGGTGATACCCAGTCAGAAAATTCGTCCGGGATGGATGACGCGGAGTTTCAACTCTCTCGCGGGCGCCGCAATGTTCGTCGCCCCCCTGCTCGTGCTTGTCATCCTGTGGGCTATCATTGTTCCTCTGTTTCATGTCGATCCGCGCGTTTTTCCTTCGGTAGGAGCAGTCGGCGGCGCCGCAATGGATTCGATCCGTGATGGAACACTTATCAATCATGTCGCCGCGAGCCTGCTGCGCGTCGGGCTGGGAACATTGATCGGCGTGGTAACCGCCGTGCCCCTCGGCATCGCAATGGGCGTCAGCCCCGCTGTTTCCACCTTTCTCACCCCACTTTTCCGCTTCTTCTCTGTGCTGGCCGGTATTGCCTGGATTCCTATCGCAACCCTGTGGTTCGGTTACGGCTTCGGCGCAATCATTTTCGTGATCTTCAACGCCGTGTTTTTCGTCGTGGCCTACAACACCCTGCTCGGTGTCTCGACGATTCCTCATTCGCTGCGGAATGCCGCCGCATCTCTCGGTGCCGGGCGCTGGGCGCTTCTCACACAAGTATTGCTCCCCGGCGCGCTGCCGAACATCGTCACCGGAATCCGGACAGGGCTCGGCTTTGCATGGCGCGGATTGATCGCCGCCGAGATGATCGCGACGAATGTCGGCCTCGGCTACATGCTGTTTGTCGCCCGTGATTTCTACCGCACCGAAGTCATCGTTCTCGGCATGATCGTGATCGGCGTGCTGTGGCTGTTGATTGACCGTCTTGTGCTGGTTCCGCTGGAGCGTTCGACCATCGAGCGCTGGGGTATGGTGAGGCGCGCATGAATATGCTTCTCAAAGGCTGGAGCGCCTATACGCGAATGACGGTTCGCTGGCCGGGCCTTGCCGCCATCATCCCGTTTATTCCCGTGGTCCTGCTCTGGACCGCGATCTCTGAATCCGGAGTCTTTCCTCGCGCGTTTTTTCCCGGACCGGCGGATGTGGTCCGCTCGTTTGTCTCGCTCACCTATAAAGGTATCCTGCCTGATTATCTTCAAGACAGCCTGATCCGCCTTGTCACCGGTGCCGCGGTCGGCATGGCGCTTGGCATTCCGCTCGGCATCCTGATCGGCACCAGCCGCTGGGCACATCGCGCCTGCTGGCCGGTGCTACTGTTCTTTCAGGCCATCGGTGACATCGCATGGCTGCCGATCCTGCTGATCTGGTTCGGCTTCGGCCTGACCACCATGACATTTGTGATCGTCTATACGGTGCTGTTTCCCGTGGTTCTCAATACCGTGCTCGGTGTCGAGTCCGTACCGCGCGATCTGGCGCGGGCAGCGCGCAGTCTTGGCGCATCCCGCGCACGCGTGCTTTGGGAAGTCACGCTGCCCGGTGCACTGCCCAATATCATCACGGGACTGCGTAACGGTCTTGGTTACGGCTGGCGCGCGCTCATCGCCGTGGAAATCATCGTCGGCACCAGCGGCATCGGCTTCATGATGTTCGACGCACGCCGCGCCGGCTCAACGGTCGAGATCATTCTCGGCATGATCATACTCGGACTGCTTTGGTACATCGTAGATGCCTGGATTCTTGCGCCCATCGAGCGCGCGACCGGCAAACGCTGGGGACTGGTGACATCATGAGCACGCTTTCGATCCGCAACCTCGCAAAAACGTATTTCGATCCCTACGCGGGCGAGCACGTCAATGCAGTGAAGGACATTTCGCTCGACGTTGAACAGGGCGAATTCGTCTCGGTCGTCGGACCGTCCGGCTGTGGCAAGACAACCGTACTCAACATGATCGCGGGCTTCATTCCGCATTCGGGTGGCGAAATCCTGCTGAACGGCAAAGCGATCGATGGCCCCGGACCGGAGCGCGGCGTGGTGTTCCAATCGTTCGCGCTATTTCCGTGGAAGACGGTACTCGACAACGTTGGCTTTGGCCCGAAAATGCGCGGCGTGCCAAAAGCCGAGCGGGACAAGATCGCACATGAATATCTGGCTCTCGCGGGTCTCACCCACGCCGCAAACCGATACCCCAACGAATTGTCCGGCGGCATGCAGCAGCGCGTCGGAGTTGTCCGCGCACTCGCCAACAATCCTGCCGTGCTTCTGATGGACGAACCGTTCGCCAGCGTCGATGCGCAAACGCGCATGACACTTCAGGAAGAACTTACCCGCATCTGGCAGGAACGACGCCCGACCGTGATCTTCATCACCCATGACGTTCCCGAAGCGGTGTTTCTTGCCAATCGCGTTGTCGTTTTGTCGAAAGGACGTGTTCTTGATCAGATCAAAGTCGATCTGCCGCGGCCGCGCATCTGGGACGATCTGATCGAGGACGACACATTCAAGAAACTTTCCGCACAGGTTCTGCACATGGTGCGCTCCGCATGAGCCTTGCATCCGAAGCCCTGCGCTCGACCAAGGGCCGCGTCGTTCTCGGCGTAATCGCTGCGTGGGCCAGTTTTCAGCTTTGGCTGACACTGGCTGCTCCGATGAAGATTTCGCCCGCACTCGCTGGCACATCGGAGAAGGTCAATATTCAGATCGAACTGCCTTTCACGCCTGAGCGCTTCCACGTTCAGTCGTTCCAGCAATATGGAAGGGTCGCCGGCGCCGACGACCATTCGATAGCGTTACGAGGCGTTAAACGAACGGATCTCAACGCGGTTGCCCGGCCTTACTGGGTAACGAGCGTTGGGCCAATCAAGGAGGGAGGATAACAATGAAACGATTATTGCTGCTGGGAGCCGCACTGATGCTGGCGTGTGCGCCGGTTCAGGCGCAGACGATGGTGAAAGTGAAAGCCGGCATGGTAACCGGTATCGATCAGATTGGACTGCCGATCGCGCTCGAACGCGGCTTTTTTGAAAAGAACGGTCTCGATGTCACGATCGCCCGCCCTTACGCGACCGGCGTCGATGCGCTCAATGCGCTACAGGCCGGCGAAAGCGAGATCGTTCAGGTCGGGGTGCCGATGATCGGCGCCGTGCTCCGCGGAATGGATCTTGTCGCGCTGGGCAACTACAGCGGCAATGCGACCAAGGCTGGGTCCGATGCGACCATGGCGATTGTCGCCCGCGAAGGCGCTGGGATCGTCAAGGGCGACCTCGCGAGCCTCAAAGGCAAGAAGATCGCAGCTTCGTTCGGCACGATCAATCATCTCTATATTCTTGCTATCCTCGAGAAGGCCGGCCTGAAGCCGGAAGACGTGACGCTGGTAAACACCCCGCCGCCGGATATGACGGTGGCGCTGCTTGCCAAGGGTATCGACGCATTCTCGGCGTGGGATCCATGGCCGATTGTCGCGGGCAAGGACGTGCCCGGCGCTATCGAGGTGATCCGCGGTGGCGATGTGATTTCGTATCTCGGCTTCAATGTCGCCCTGCGCCCTTGGGTGGAAAAGAACGGCGAGACCATCGAGAAGTTTCTCGCAGCGGTATCTGAAGCCGACCAGTGGATGCGCAAGAACCCGAAGCTGGCCGCGGGAATTGCCACCCGCTGGATTCCGGGCCTGAAGCCGGAAATCGCCGAAGCTGCGATGCAGTTCAACATTCAGCAGGCTGATCGTCGCCTGTCGGCGAATAACTTTCGTGCGCTCTGGAGTGCGGAAGATCGCCTCGCCCGGCTCGGCATTCTAAAGTCGACCTTCGACGTCAACAAACATATCGAGCCGAAGCACATTCTCAAGGTGATGAAAGACAAGCCTGAACTGTTTGCCGACCTGCCGCCAATTCCGGCGAATGTCGCCATCGGTCCAGGCTTTGTCTTCACGCCATAAGCCGACTTGCTGGTGGCGGATGGAAAATCCGCCACCAGCGAACTTGCAGTTTCAAGAGCCTTTTAAAATTCCTTCGACCCGCGCAGCAATTTCCAGCAACCGGCGGTCGGAATTTCTGCGGCCGATCAGCATAAGTCCCGCGGGCAGCCCTTCAACCGGCAGCGGAAGCGAGATCGACGGGCAATCGAGCATATTCGCCACCCGCGGATTTCGAAGCACGAGCCCGTTAGCTTCGTGGAAAGCCGCGTCCTCCTGTACGGATGCAGCGAGCGGCGCACGGATCGGCGTCGTGGGAACAATGAAAACATCATTTTTTGAAAATGAATCTTCAAACGCTCTGACTGCAGTATCTCGTAGCCGCGTCATACGCACGTAATCGGTCGCGAGAATACCGGCGCCAGCCTCGATGCGAACGCGAGTTTTCGGGTCGATTCCCTCCAGACCGGGAATACCGAGTTCTCGCAACGTTGCGCCAACCTCGATTGACGGAAACGTCCCGGTCTTGTCGATCCGGACGATATCGTCGAGAGCCTGATCGATCGATCCGTCCTCGATCCGCAAGCCGCCAGCGCTAAGCCGCCGCACGGCGCCCTCAAAGCTGGCCAACACCTCCGGCTCGCATCGGTCGAAAAGCCGGCCACGGGCCACGATTAAACGAAAGCTGTCAGGAGACGCTGTCAGCAATGGCGCCGAGGTCAGATCTCCCGACAGAATCCGATCCGTTGCCGCGCACTCCGTCACGCTCAACGCAATCGGCCCGATCGTGTCGAGCGTGGTCGATAGCGAGAAAGCACCTTCCGTTGAAATCCGTCCCCGAGTCGGCTTGAATCCAACAGCGCCCGAAAGGGCAGCAGGAATCCGGATCGAACCGCCCGTATCACTGCCAATTGCAATCTCCGACATGCCGTCCACAACCGACACCACAGCTCCGGATGACGACCCACCGGGAACACGAGTGCGGTCGCGTGGATTACCGGGCATTCCGTCATGCGGATTGGTGCCAAGCGCGGAAAAGGCAAATTCCGTCATCTGGGTCTTGCCGATGATGACCGCTCCGGCTGCGCGCAAATGTCTTAGCGCGGCCCCATCCCTCGCGGCGGGCGGCGATTGACGCAGTATGGCTGAGCCTGCGCTGGTCACCTTGCCAGCAACATCGAACAAGGCCTTCACAGAGACGATGCTTCCGTCGAGCGGACCTTGTGCCAAGCCTGCCGCGACGCGCTGATCGGATGCCTCAGCTTCACGCCGCGCACTGTCGGCAAATATATCGGTGAAGGCTTTGCCGCCCTGCCCGGTCTGAGACTGGATGCGGCCGAGTGCCGCCTCCAATCGTTCGATAGCTGAAAGTTGCTTCTTGTCAGTTCTGGCGGTCATTTGTATTACGCGATGATGGGACTGATCAGAAGATAACAGGAAGCACCGGAATATCATAACCGTGCGTCAGGGAGCGATGAAGAACCGGGTCTTTCAGCTCCATTTCGAAACGGGTCGCCGGCCGAATACCGCCGATGGCTCCCGGAGTACCGCAAAACATCAGCGTACCGGCCGGAAGCATATCCACGCCTGTATGCCTGCGTATCAGATCGCGCGGCGTCCTTAGCGACGAAACTGAGCTCTCCTGATAGAGCACTCGCTCGCCGTCGATCGTTGCCCAGGAGCGAAGGATCAATTGATCCCAATGCTGCTCGACATCGGCATAAGCCCAGAGATCTGTCCCGACCGGTTTCCCGCAAAGCTGCTTTGACAGGGCAATGCCCGCGGCTTCCGCCTTGCGGTCGGTGTGATCGGAGCCAATACCGATCCAGAGGCCGTCCGCCATGGCGACAACAACCGGCTCGACCTCGCCCGAACTATCCGGACCGAGAACCACAAGTTCACTGGACTGCGTGAGCGTTTGAGCCGCAACACGGTAATAAAGTGGTGTTGTAGACGGGCGAGGAACGCCGATGGCCGCCAGCTCTTCGATGTGATGTTCAATGGCGGCCGCATCCCGGCCGGCCCAACCAGCGATGATTAGCGAATGAATATCGACATTGATACGATCGCTTCTGCCGTTTGCGACACGATTGAATTCGAGGAACATGTACTTTCCTTAGCCTTCCGTCGATGTTGTGAGTATCTCGCCGCGCTCGATCTGGAGCGTTCTGTCGGCAATCTTGTCGAGCAGGACAGGACTCGATTCCGTGATCAGCAATGCAAGCTCGGGTCGATGTTTGCGCAGCTCGCCAAGGGTGCGCGCGTAATCCAGCGCAAGCGCCGGTGCCAGTCCCTGAAACGGCTCGTCGAGCAGCAACACCTTTCGCGCAATCAGGAGAGCTCGTCCCAGCGCAACCATCTTGCCCTGACCGCCGGAGACCCCTCCTCCGGGCCGCTCACGCATCACATGCAACTGCGGCAGCAGCGCGTAAATCTCGTCAAGCCGACGCTTGATTTCGTTTTTATCGAGTTTCAGCGCCAGTCCCGGCAGAACGATGTTCTCTTCAACGCTGATATCCGCAACCAGCCGGCGGTCCTCAGGCGCGTAGCCAATCCCGGCCCTGGCGCGGTGATAGGCGGGAAATTGGCTAAGACCTTCCCGGTCGAGTCTGATGGCCCCGCTATCGAGACTGATAAGCCCCATAATCGCCCGCAACGTCGTGGTCTTTCCGGCACCGTTCCGGCCGATCAGGACTGTCGTCTTGCGCTCAACAATGTCGCAACTGACATCGCGCAACACGCGGACACCTTCGATAGAGACCTGAACTTTGTCGAGTGTCAGCATCACGCCACTCCCACGACGCTTTGCAGGACCCGTTCATCCTTGAAGACCGCATCTGGATGTCCCTCGGCCATGATCTTTCCCGCATTCCAGACCAGAACACGATTGGCGTAGCGCGCAACCACATCCATGTCGTGCTCGACAAAGAGTGCCGTCATCCGCCGCTGCCGCAGTGCCGCCATCAGAGCTTCCATCAATGGGAAACGTTCAAGGGAGCTGACGCCGCTGGTCGGCTCATCAAGCAGCACGAGGCGCGGCTTCAGAGCCAGGGCGATCGCGATATCGAGCAGCTTGCGATGACCTTCAGGCAATGTGCTGCTGATGCGGCTCTTGTCGTCGGCCAGCCCTACCAGTTCCAGAAGCGCCTTGGCCTCCTGGCTTCGCTCTGCCGTTTCCAGCGGACGAATCATTGTCCACAAACCATCCTTCGCGGCAAGCGCCAGCATCATATTGTCGATGACACGCTGATCGGAGAAGAGCTGCGGAATCTGGAATGCCCGCGCAACACCGAGGCGCGCAATTGCGCGCGGCGTGAGGCGCGTGATGTCCTTTCCCGCAAGATGCACGCTGCCGGATTTAGGCCGAACGTAGCCGGTACAAAGATTGAGAAGGGTTGTCTTGCCGGAGCCATTCGGCCCGATCACCGCGAGAAATTCGCCCTGATGGATATCGAGACTGACACCATCAGCAGCTTTAACGCCGTTGAAGCCGACATGGAGATCCCGCGCCTGAAGAATGGCTTGACTCATTTCGCCACCGCTTCTTTCCGCGCAAGAAGTCCGTAGAGTCCCTTCGGAAGGAACATGATCACGATGATCAGGGCCGCACCGACGATCAGATTCCATGCATCCGTAACAGTGACCGCCGCGCTGTGAAGCAATTCAAGAAACAGCGCGCCGATGAACGCACCAGGCACACCGCCTACGCCGCCGAGAACCGCGACAAGAACAAGCTGCCCCGATGCGGTCCAGAACGCGAAATCGGGCACGACACGTCCGATGGCGAAGCCCGTAATCGCACCACCAAGACCCGCCAGTGCGGCTGAAATGACATAGGCAATCAGCAGAACTGCCCAAACCGGAATTCCGAGATATTCAAGGCGCACTTCGTTGGTGTGAACCGCCGACAGTGCATGGACGAGTGGGCTATCGAGATAGCGATGAACACCGAGGCCAACTAGGATCATCAACGCGAGGCTGCCGTAGAACAATGTATTCTTGAAAACGGGCTCGCTCGGCACAAGTCCAAAGACGGTCGGAATAGGAACCGCCATGCCATCGGTGCCGCCGGTGATGCCATACAATTTGGCGAACAGAGCGTAGAAGACCATCGAAACGGCAAGATTCAGCATTGCGAAGAAGATCGCGCGATAGCGCACCATGAACGCACCAACCACGGCGCCCGCCAATCCCGCGACCACGACGGACAACAACATCAGACCTGCAAAGTCATGAATTCCGGCGCGCGCAAAAAAGGCGACACCATAGGCGCTCGCCGCAAAGAACATGGCATGGCCGATCGAGATCAATCCGGCGCGGAGAAGAATCGCCACTCCGAGTGCCGCGAATCCCTTGGCAATTGCCAGCGTGAGGACAAATTCAAGCCAGGGCGCCAGAATTGGCGCAATGGCAAGAATGAGAACTGCTGCGATGGCCAGACCTGTGCGCATCATATCCTCCGGGCCGTAACTGAGCCAAACAACCCGTAAGGACGGATCAACAGAACAACCAGCATGGCAGCGTAAGGCGCAACCGCATCCAGCGATGGGACAAAATAGATGGCCAGCACGCGCGCGAACCCGACAATCAGGGAGGCGAGCGCAGCTCCCTCGATCTGACCAAGCCCGCCAATGGCAGCGACCGCGAAGGCGAGGACCATCGTATCCGCGCCAAGGCCCGGAGCGACTCCGGATGTCGGCATCGCCAAAGCGCCGCCGAGCGCCGCGAGAAATACGCCAAGCGAGAATGCAATAATGAAGATTCGATTGGTGTCGATGCCGATCGACTGCGCCATTTCGCGATCGGCGACAACGGCGGTAATCAGCCGCCCGAGGCGGGTGCGCCGGATCAACAGCCGCAGACCAATGATGACGAAGAACGCCATCGCGATCAGGAGTATCTGGTAATTGAGGTAAACCACGCCGGCGATGGACGACGTGCCCAGAAGACGCATCGGCGTATCCTCATACAGGGATTGCACGCCGAAGATCATGCGCTGAACGTCTTCGAGGATCAGGAAAAGTCCGAAGGTGATCAATATCTGAACTGCTTCCGACTTTCCGTAGGTCCACCTTATCAAGGTCCGCTCGATCAGCGGACCGAATATTGCCGCAACGAATACCGCACTGAAAAGCAAAGCCACGAATGACAGGTACGGGCTGAGCTGCCTGCTCGCAATGAACAGGCAGATCGAAGCCGCCACATAGGCGCCAATCGAGTAAAGGCTTCCATGCGCGACATTTAAAACCCGCAGAACGCTGAAGACCAGCGTCAGGCCGACCGCCGCGAAGAAGATCAACGCGGCGCTGGCGAGACTGTCCAGCAACAACGGAATGACGGTATTCGACATTGATACACCTGTCAGACTGGCCGCTGCGCAGCCGAGGGCCGATTACTTGTAGCTTCCCGGCTTGGGCAACGACTTCGCGAACTCCGGCGTCAATGTCGAAATCCAGGCGATGGGGTCCTGCCCTTCCTTCGGCATCAAGGTCTCGCCCTTGTACCGAACCATTCCAGCGATCACAGGAAATGGCTGATCGGCCAGCTTCGCCGTCACGCCAACAATCTGATCGACCACGCCGTCATTATCCGCACGGGTTTTCGTCGTGCCGGTCAGCGTCGCGACAGAACTGCCCTTCATCGCGTCGGCGAGCTCCGCACGAGTGGGCCACTTGCCACCGTTCTTCTGCATTGCGGCTTTATAGGCAGCCTGCACATAGAGAAGCGTGTTGGCCATCTTGATCGACGGAAAAACCGGATACTCACCGAAGCGCGCCTTATAGGCTTCAGCGAACTTCTTGGTTTCAGCATTGGCCTTGGCATCGGGCGACATCCACCAGCCATCGCCCAGAACGCCGACAATCACGCCGTCCGGCAATGCAACGCGCTGAAGCACGGTTTCGCCGAGCGCCAGAACAACATGGCTCGACGTGAACAGTCCGCGTGGCGACGCCTGACGAACGAAATTCTCCAGATCAGCGCCCCAAAGGTTGGAAAAGATCACGTCCGGGCGCGCGGTGGCGAGACGGGAAATTTCAGTCTGATAATTTGGCGAGCCGAGCTTGGGGAAGAGTTCCGCTACGATCTGTATGTCCGGCTTCAGCGCCTGCAGCGCAGCCTTGAAGATTTTTGCGGCATCATGACCGAACGCGTAGTCGGGATTGATGATCGCAACAGTTTTGATGTCCGGCTTCTGCGCGAGAAGATAGATCGCGTAAGCAATGAATTCAGGAACGGTGTTGCCGTTCGGACGGAACACATACTTGCTCTTGCCGTCCAGAAGCAGCTGGTGCGTATCGCAGTTCCAGCCAACGGTTGGGACTTCGAGCTGTTCGGCAATCGGCGCCAGGGCGAGACAGTTTGCACTCGACAGCGCAGCCATCATCACCTGGTTCTTTGGGTCGCCTGCCAGGCGTCGATACTCAGCGATGATGCCTTGAGTACCTTGCGCCTCATCGACATAGGTCGGCGTGATCGGCACGCCACCGAAGCCGCCCTTGGCGTTGATCTGTTCGATCATCAGATCGGCCGCATTCTTGCCCGGCATGCCGTATGCCGCAGCGGGGCCGGACGTAAACGTGAAGATGCCCACACCGACAGAACTCGGCTTTTCTTGTGCAACAGCAGGGCCTGTCAGCGCGAGACCAGCAGTGAGTGCAAGTACAGAGATGCAGGTTCTAAGTTTCATCACGTCCCCCATTTTTGAAACTAGTTGGCTACCGATTTCTCGTTGGCGTCAGAATCAGACTGGATCGAAGTAGTGAATTTCAATCAGCATGCAGCCGTTGATTGACTTGAACGGTCCATGCAGCGCGTGCGGTGGACGCACGGCATAGGTATTGGGCCGGAAGCTCTTCCCGCCTTCGCCCTTCGCGTCGTTGCCGACGATCAGATCGCCGGAGATGAGGTAAACCTCCTCCCAGTATTCGTGAGAGAACGGCACTGTCGTGTAGACGCCGGGATCGAAGCGGAGGAGTCGCGTCCGTGTCCCGCGCTTGTTCTCCTCATCCAGACCGCCCGAGAGGATCTTTTGCTGGATACCCGCCGGATAGCCTGCCGGGACTTCCCAGCCGGTGTTCATATCGAGCGTATAGAATTCGTCGTGCTTCTTGTTCACTGGCATCTTTATCTCCTCATTCGATATTTCAGGCGGCCTTGCTGGGAGACACTGTCCCGCCATTCATGTCGTAAGAATCCAGCATGCGCTGAACGAGCGTGTCTGAACCCGCCCAGTCGTAGGTGCGGTAAGAGTGCCCCTTCGTCACGAAGGTCGCTCCTGCATAGAACATCTCGTACTGCTGATGCCGCGATCCGAATTCAGATCCCACAGCATCCCAGGCAAGCTTGTAGAACTTCACCCGGTCGTGCGAGTTTGCTTTCGGTGACTGCTGCGTCTTCTCGATCAGGCTTGCGATCTCCGGATTCGAGAAATCCGCAACCGAGGATGGCAACATGATCATGCCGCCGCCGGCCAGTTCGCGCAGCGTATTGATGATGTGAGAATAGAGCTGCTGTGTCAGAACCTGCGCCGCGTATAGCGTATGACGATGAGGAATGAAGTACGGGCCGATGTGAGTACCCTTGGCTTCCATTGCGGCTACAAGCGCGTCGACCATTCCGGTCTCGGCCGCAAGCTGCCCCAGCATTTCGCGCACCTGCGGGAATTGCGTGACACCGTTCATCTCCGCGGTGCGATGCGCCAGACCGGCCAGGAACTTGAGCTTCACGCTCAGCCGAACCATCGCCTGATAGTTCTGATAGACGTGGCACGGCGTTGCGTGGAACTGCTTCTGGCACATCTCGACATTGCCTTCGACGAAGACGCGATCCCAAGGCACTTTCACGTCGTCGAAGTAGAGAACCGAGTCGTTCTCATCGAAACGGCTTGAGAGCGGATTGTCGAAGACGGCGCCGGAGGCATCCTCATAGGATTTTCGCGAGAGCATCTTGAGGCCCTTCGTGTTCATCGGAATCGCGAAGGACATCGCATAGCGCTCTTCACCCGCACGCATCGGCTGGATCGTGGTGACGAAGACTTCGTCGGCAACGACGCCACCGGTGGCGAGCATCTTGGCGCCACGGATCGTAATTCCCTCCGCATCCCGATCGACAACGCCTGCGGTCAGGAACGGATCGGCCTGCTCAGCAGCACCCTTGGAGCGGTCCGCCTGCGGATTGATGATGACATAGGTGAGGTAGAGATCGTTATCCCGGGCATAGCGATAGTAGGAATCGAGCGCTGCGGCGCGCGCAGGATCGTAAGCCTGAAACACGTCGAGGCCCATGTAGAGACCAGAGATGCACGACGCAACGTGATCAGGAGCGCGGCCCATGAAGCCGCCGTGAAGCGATGCCCATGCCTCCAGCGCTTTGCGACGCTCTACCAATTCCGCATAAGACGTCGGCAACTGCCAGATGCGATTGGCCCGCGCGCCATTGTTATCGAATGTCATCAGCTCCTGATTGGCAGGCGCGCTGGCGAAATCGAACAGACCCGCCATTGATGTCGCAACATTGCGAAATGCATGATGCGTCGTCACGTCGTCGACCGAAGTACCATTGATGTAGATGGTGCGGCCATCTTTCAGACTCGACAGATAGTCTTTTGCAGAGCGCATCATGAATCCTCCGATTGGAATTAGTAATGAATGGGTAGCGGCCAGGTCGGCTCGCGTTCGGTTTCGTCGATGAGATCGCGGTAGCGGCCACGAAAGAAAATCAGCGGCGCTGGCACATCCGGGTGGACTGTGTGGCGGACGACGCGCACAACGAAGATGACGTGATCGCCGCCGTCATAATTTGCGTACGGCTCGCATTCAAAGTGAGCGAGCGCGCCGGAGATCAGCGGCGCTTCCGCGTGACCCACGCTGGTCTTGACCTGGTCCCACTTGTTGGCCAGGGCGCGCGCAAATTGATTGGAAACATTTTCCTGCTGACGGGCCAGCACATTGACGGCGAAGCCTTTGGCTTCCTGCATCGCGGGAAGACTGAGTGCCTTCCGGTCGACGCTGAAAAGAACGAGAGGCGGATCGACGGAGACTGAATTGAACGAGCTCATGGTCATGCCGACGAGCTCGCCGCCCTTCCCGCGCGCGGTTACGACCGCGACGCCGGTTGCGAATTCTCCCAAAGCCCGTCTGAAAGCACGATCTTCCATAAAGCGCCCGCCATTTGACGATCCCGACCCTTTTTATCTTTGTTATTTAGCTTTATGACAAAGCTATTATGACCCGTCAAATCGAATCTGAGCGGGCAGCGCGTGGCTTGTTCGCCCCACTGTGGTAAACTCAGGGAAATCAAAGAGAATGAGAGGCTTGCAGTGCTTGACGTGCTTTTGACGGCGTCGAAACCTGAACTGCTCGACGGGGATAGCGACCGGACCCTACGAGGCCTTCTGTATGACTATTTCGCCTTTGGCCGCAGCCTGGAAGCGGCGCGAGCGAAGTTTGCCAGTTACGTGGACCTGTCGCCAACGCAGTATTTGATCCTGATAGCAGTCGCACACTCGACGCAGGATGAGCCGATGGGAATCAACCAGCTTGCCTCGCGCCTGTATCTGAGCGGCGCCTTCGTCACCATCGAGGTGAACAAGCTGGTCTCAACCGGACTGATCGAAAAGAGCGTTCATCCGAGCGACGGCCGCCGCGTGCAACTGAGCGTTACGCGTGGAGGCCTTGATCGATTGAAGCGGCTCGCGGCATTCCAGCGCCCGGTCAACGACGCGCTTTTTGGAATGCTGACCCGCGAAGAATTCAAGGTGCTGTCGCAACTGCTGGCCCGGCTCGCGGCCGGCGGTGATCACGCAGTCAGACTGGCGGAACACATCGCTGCGACGATCGATCGTGAGGTCATTCAGACGGTGGCACCCGCGGCAACCACAGCAGCACGAAGAAAGAAGAGCGCAAAACGCTAGCGCTTCCGGGCTGGCACGCTCCTTCCTGCAGGTTGATCCGGACTGTATTTCGCATCCCTGAAAATATCGTCGCACCGCGCGCGAGCGAACGGGATTTATGCCGGCCGCGCGAGCTATAAGGTGCGACATCACGCCCCCAGACTTCCCGGTGCTCTGTGGCTTGGTTCACATACCCCCGCGAGGATTGGGACTATGGAAGCGGCTTCTTGCAAAGGAGGCTTCCATGAGAGCCCGGACAGGACAATTTTCCCATTCCGACCTGGGCAATCGGCGGAACTGGATTGTATGCTGGCGATGGTCGCTTTCAGTGCTGGCCGTAGAATTTGCCCTTGTCGCAATCCTGGTCGGATTTGCGCTGGCTTCGCGACCCGACCCGAAAGTCAAAGCCACCCTCCAGGCAGCACAGGCGCAGCAGGTTCACTCGAATGCCAATCGGAAGGCTTGCCCGATCGCTACCGCCCGAAAAATGCAAGACCTCTGACGGGCATCAACGAACCGTCAGTACGGGCTGACGCATCGTGCACGACGATGCAAATCGCAAGCGGTCAATCGCCTGAACGTTCGGCTAGCGCCTTGAGCGTCTCCATATCGACGATGGTGATTGCTCCCCGCTGAACCCGAACCAGCTTGAGAGCAGCCCATTCATGGAGTTGCTTGTTGACGCTTTCCCGCGACATGCCGACCATCTCACCGATTTCCTGCTGCGTGACGGCGATCTCAAAGCCTGGGTTAGCAGCGGTCTTGTCGATCAAACGCAGGAGCGCCTTGGCAAGCTTTCCCGGCAGATCCGGGAATATCACCTGCTCCACATGATCGCTGATCCAGCGCAATCTGACGCATAGAAGCTCGATCAGCTTCTTTGCAAGTGCGGGCTGGGAATCCAGCAAGATCATGAAATCCCGCCGATCCATCACAAACAGTTCGCAATTGGCATTCGCGATCGCATCGGCGGTTCTGGCAAGACCGTCGAGGACAGCAATCTCGCCAAATATTTCTCCCGGATTGATCAGGTTGAAAATGGCGCCGCGACCGTCAGCGGAGGACACACCGATCTTCACCGTGCCGCTGACGACGAAAAACAGGCTGTTGCCCGGATCGCCTTTCGCAAAGATCGACGCTCCACGCTTGAAGAGTTTTCTCTTTGCGCTACGCCCGAACCGATCGAACGCCGAGGCGTCGAGGTCGCAAAATAAATGATGACCGCGCAAGAGCGCGATCTTGTCGCCGTTCGATTTTGCGACGTCTGTCCCCTTGCTTCGAAGCATTGCGGATGGCCCGACGAGAATTGGCTATTTTTCCCCGGCGCCAATTCTGACGATACCGGACGGGCAGCACAATGCAGTTCGAGCGGATTTCGGACTGATTTGCCGCCCGAATACCACCGATGGCACCGCACAAAACTTGTTATCTATTTGAATAATAGTGATTTTCGGAACTTATAAAGAGCTGCGCGCCGCTATCCGGCTTGCTATTGCCAAAGGAACCCTTCAAGCTGCCCCCCAATCCAGAAACTGCGGGGCTGCCATCGGATGGGGCAACGTAGCTTGACCGCCAACACGGACCATCGCTGTAACCACTGTGGTTTCTTAATAGAACCCACAGCCCGATTTTGCGGCGGCTGCGGACGTCCACGGCCCCGCGCCGGTGACACCGGATCGAACGCACTTTCCTTTTTACAATCGAACGTCCCCGCCGATCTTACGGGTCGCATCCTGCGCTCCCGTGGCGCGAGGCGCGGTGAACGCAAGCACGTCACAGTTGTCTTCGCAGACGTGCGGGATTCCACCGCACTGATCGACCAACTCGACCCGGAAGAAGCCCTCCAGATTTTGGGACCCGTTCTCAAGGGGCTTATGGATGCCGTCCATCAGCACGATGGCTTCGTCAACCAGACGCTCGGCGACGGCATCATGGCGCTTTTTGGAGCTCCCATCGCAAGCGAAGACCACGCTGTGCAAGCCTGCAGCGCTGCACTCGCGATGCGGGCTGCAGTCGATCAGCTTAATCGTGCGAACGGCGGAAACATTGCCATCAGAATTGGGATGAATTCCGGGGAAGTCGTCATCCACTCAATCGGCAGCAATCTCGCGACGAACTATGACGCGGTTGGACGCAGCGTTCATCTCGCCGCACGAATGGAAGAAACCGCCAAACCGGGAAGAATCCTGCTGACAGCGGCAACGCATGAACTCGCCAAGGGCTTTGTGACGGTTCGGCCTCTGGGACCCGTCAATGTCAAAGGTGTTTCGGAAGCCGTTGAGGTTTTCGAACTAAGCGCGATGCGGATCAGAACACGCTGGCAAGTCCGATCCGCACGCGGACTCAGCGTACTGGTGGGCCGTCAAAACGAGCTGCGTCAGCTAAGAACCGCGCTCGAAGATGCTGCGGCAGGAAGCGGCCGGTCACTCGCGATCGTCGGTGCGGCGGGATTGGGAAAATCCCGCCTGATTCACGATTTTATCCGCAATCTGTCCGATGACTGGGCCGTTCTTGAAACCTCCTGCCCTTCGCAACGCACGAGTTCAAGCTATTACCCGATCAGCATCCTGATCCGGGCAATCTTCGAGATCGACGTCGATGACAAACCTGAAGCAGTCATTGAGCGCGTCAAGAACGGTCTCAACCGCATGGACGCCGGTCTCTCCGGCTTCCTGCCTTCAATTCTCTCTCTGCTCGATGTCAACGCAGACGATCCCGATTGGAGAAAACTGGAACCAACGGAAAGGCGACTGCAAACCATCGATGCCGTGAAATCGGTCATACATCAGGTTGCACGAACGAAGCCGCTGGTGGTTCTCATCGAGGATTTGCACTGGAGCGACGCGGAAACCAGATTCATTCTGCAAAATCTCGTCAGCACACTTGATGGAACACAGATCGTCCTGATTGCGACGCATCGTCCCGACGATTCACTCCCGGACATCTGCAAGACTCGCCTCGATCTGATGCCGCTCGACGAGACAACATCTCATCAACTGGTCGATTGGCTGATGGGGGATGATGAAAGCCTCGGGCCTCTCAAAAAGCGGATATCGGCACAGGCACAGGGCAACCCGCTGTTCACGGAAGAGCTGGTCCAGACGTTGAAGGATACAAAATTTCTCGATGGTCATCCCGGCGATTATCATGTCGCCGGAAAAACCGGCCGGATTGAAATTCCACAGACCATTCACTCGGTGCTCGCAGCCCGCATCGATCTGCTGGAAGGATTCCCGAAATCGCTGCTTCAAACCTCCGCCGTCATAGGCATGGACATTTCGGTCGCATTGCTCTCCGGAATGATGAATGTCACGACCGCTGAAATATCGGATGGGTTGCGAACGCTGGAAATCGCCGACTTTCTCCGGAAAATCAGGATCGGCACCTCGGCAGACTATTCATTCAAGCATGAACTCACGCGCGAAGTTGTCTACAGCACCATGCTCCTTGGTCTTCGCCGTTCGCTTCATGCAAAAGCGGTCGAAGTTATCGAAACCCGCTTTGCAGACCGCCTCGATGAGCACATCGATCGGCTTGCCGATCATGCCTATCAGGCCGGACTATGGGAAAAGGCCGTTCCCTACCAGCTACGGAGTTGCCGCCGTGCCATAAAACGGGGAGCCAATCAGGACGCGATCAGCATTTACGAAAGAGGCCTCGAAACCCTGTCGCACCTGCCCGCATCCGCAGCCAGGACCAGGGCCGAGATCGATTGTCGCCTCGCGCTGGTGATCGCTCTCGAGCCCCTCGGCAGGCACCGCCAGATCGCAAGCGTTTTGCGTGAAGCAAGCCGTCTCGCCGACTCCTCGGGAGACCCGCAGCGGACTGCGGCGGTGTATTGCCAGCTGGCGGTTGCGCTCTGGAGGCTTGGAGAACATCAGACCGCGATGACTGCGGCTGAAACCGCAAGCAGCATTGCCAACGAGATTGGCGATTCAGCGCTGCAATTTGCATCGCGTCTCATTGTAGGCATCATTCATCACGAGACGGGTAACTACAAAGCATCGATCGATATGCACGAGCGGTGCATTTTTCTGGAAACACCGGAGCTGGATCAGAAGCGAGCCGGCTGGGCTGCCTATCCCAGCGTCCTGTTGCGCACCTTTATAGCAGATTCATTGATCGAACTCGGCGATCTTGAGCGCGCACAAGCCGTGGCAGAAGACGCGAGCAAACGCGCGGAAGCTCTCGGCCACGCCTACTCGCGGGCGAACATCAATCATGTCCTCGGTCGGCTGCGGACAGCGCAGGGACGATACGCCGAAGCGCTCCCCTTGCTGCAAGAGAGTTGGCAGACATGCCTGGATCTCGAAATGGTCCAGATGTATCCGGTGTTCGCCGCGCGCATGGGTGAGGCGCACCTGGCCATGGGCGACACTGAAATCGCCCTCGATATTCTCTCCGTGCCGGAACGTCTCGATGTTCCGTTGACCGAGCATTCGTTCGGCTGGCGCTATCTGTTCGTAACCCAAGGCCGCGCCCTGCTCGCGGCTGGCCGCTTTTCGGAAGCGCGCGCAGCAGGCGAACGCGCGTTGGCGCTCGCAGAGCAGCGAGGAGAGCCGCCGCAACAGGCCTACGCAGCTTGCTTGCTCGGTGAAGTTGCGCGTGCTGAAAATCCTCAGGACTCGGCCACTGCCGAAGCATATTTCAAACGCGCGCTTCAGCTTGCGGAAACGTGCGGCATGAAGACTTTGATCGCGATCTGCGCCCAAAGCCTGAATGAAGCGGCTAGCCAAAAATCCAAGCAGAGCGTCGCAAACTGAAACGTCGCAACGCCGGCCAAGTTCAGCTCGCCAGTGCGCGCACCGCCTCAATACCCGGTAGAAAGAAATATGCGCCTCCGCGAACCCTGACAAATGGGCGCGGCCGATCGATATAGCGGTTGACCGGGCGATCCTGGATCGCAACAACATCGCCAGGACAGCTCAAGTGCCCCAGCGAATTCGCTCCGGCATGCAGACCGCCGAAATGTGTATTGTTGAGCCATGAATGCTGGATCATCTCAAATTGTCCGGCAATGTCTGCATTAAGGGCAATGAATGAGATCCCACGTGGCCCATGCCGATCGGCGGGTTTGGCATCCGGCGCATCGACACGCTCTCCATAAGGCCGCCCACGTCTGATGATGCGATGCATTTTTGAAAGACGCAGTGCTGTATCGGCATCCGGCCCAATCGTATCCCGAGGATTGGCACGACGGATGTGCGCACCGATCGGACACGCCATGCCAAACCGGTCTTCAAAGTAGTAGAGGAAATCGTTACGCGGGGTTTCGCCCCGACTTCCGTTCATTGGGCCTAAAGGGTGTCCCTCGCGGGTTCGCCCAACAAGCCGCGCTGCGATATCTTCTTTTGCAGCATCATCGTCGCGCCCGTAAACGAGCTTGGCCGATTGCGTCACGAAATCGTTGAACGCAGGTACATCCTGCTCAAGTTGTCGAAACACCAGATAAGTGCCGTTGCGGCGAATATCCTGCGTCGCTCTCGCTTTACTTTCTGCCGGATAGACATCGGTGATGCTGGCCCGGCGCTCGTTCTTGTAACCCAGAACGAACTCGCCCGGCTTTACAAGATGGATGCGCTTCTCTTCCGGCGTCAATTCCTTGCCGTCGTCGGAAACGTCATTTCGCCACCACCTCTTGCCTTTCCGGTTTGCCTTGGGCGATCCATCGATCACGGGCTGGGATATTCCATCCTTGAACCCAAAGTGTTCCTTCCGATCGTCGTAAACACGCCCGTCGATAATGAGCCGCTTGCCATCTCTCTTCAGCGCCGGCTCCGCCGCGCCTGCCATGGCATTGATTTCCGAGACAATGAGCGCATCAAGAGAAGGTTTGTCCGGGGCGTAAAGGAGCAACATCCCATCGATCTCGCGCTCCTTCGTCCACCCGCCCCATTCCCAGAATTCAGGCGAACTGTCACCGGAATCTCCGAGGATACTGGATCGGCGCGCAAGACCTGCTGCCGTCGGACGCGGAGCCATTCCCTCCAGAAATTCCACAGAGAAACTGTCCAGAGCCCCGGCACTGATCTGGAGAGACTTCAAGCCATGCGCTGTGATCGCCACATGTATCGCCTGCTTGTCCCCGCGCTCGGTGGCGCATGTCAGGCGCTCGGCCAAATCGCCGAGCCAACGCCTCGCGACGTGCACCTCTCCCGGCAAGAAATTCCAAAAAAGGTAAGCCGAAAACTGCAGGTGCGGGTATCCGCTCAGGACAAGCCTTTGGACATCGGCCCACTCTACTTTCTCCATGGCAGCTCACCCGCAATCATAGATTTTGAAACGTCGAATCGATCTCGCCGTAGCTCATTGGCTTGAACAGCGATTGCCTCAACGAAGTATTGTTATTGATGTTGACGACGCTCAGCGTGGGATATGCGCCATACCAGACAATCGTTTCCACCTGGCTCTGACGCACATATGCCTTGAAGGGCTGTTCGGCTTGCGCGCCTTTCCAGAACAAAAACTTCGTTGCTGGAAACCTGTAGTTCTTCCTGTCAGCACTCACGAATGTATTCGACCAGATCGCGTTCAGCCCCTTGACGGCCGCCATGTCGATGAACTCGTTGAGATAGCTTTCCCAGGCTCCTCCGAAATTATCGAGAAACAGCAGCCTTCGTCCCCCGTCGATCATCACCCACCGCGCCGAAAGAATCGTCGGTATCCCACCGAGTTCACCGCGGTTAAACCAAAAGCGCGACAACAGGTTGACCACGAATAATGCAAGACGCAGCAGCCAGCGCCGGATGAACCCCTGCTTGACCGTCGTTATACTCGCCAGATGGTTTTGGTATCTGTTGATACCGCCCTCTTCGCGCGCATATTTTCTGGCATTCGTCCCGGCACGCGCCATGAGTTCGGCTGGATCGGAATAGCGCCGCTCGTCACGTATTTCCAACAGCCTGATAATGCCGAAAGCAACGAGGCCAAGAGCATAGAATATCAAGAGGCCGATCAATCCATATGCGATAGCAACAAACCCCGCATAGACGAATGACCGGGCGATCGCGGCAATCCGCTCGCTGATTTCAAACGGCATAATTCGGACAATCAAGAGAAGGCCCAAAGCAGAAACAATCGTGATCGCGAATCCATTGAGATCGAGCAGCAATCGCCGGATGTTCTCGCGAACGGAATCGTATGGCCGCAACTGAACAGCCAGCTTCAGCGACGTGGCCCAATGCTTCAGCACGACCAAAATCAGGCCGACAATAATCAATTTCCCAACGATCAATGCCGTCGCGGAGAGCGAAGCTGCAAATCCCGGTCCTACCAGAGGCTTCGCTGTAGTCCAGCCAGAAATGACCGCAAGCAGAACAGAGCCAACGATAAAAAAGACCAGCGCGTATCTGATGATGACCGCAATCTGCAAAGGAAAGCGGTTGATGAACAGCTGATCGTGAGGGTTTTTCGTCCAGCCTGTCAGGAAGAGTTCGAACATCCGGACGAGCAACCAGATCGCGCTCAACGCTATCAAGATATGCAGGATTGCCGGCTCGATCGTGAAAAAATTGGCAATCCAGGGAGCCCAGGAGAGCACAGCATTACTGACGCTGGCTCCCCATCGGCTCACATGTTCGAAGGACTGGAGAATGTAGCTGTGGAGAACGAAAGGCCCCCAGCCAACGAGCCAGCCGATCACCAACCCGAGACCGCAGACGACGACAATCCCCGCAACAATCGCCAGCGCAACAATCAGCGGCCGTTGTTTGATCTCCCATGAAACAGGCGCCTGCTGCCCGGCCCAGCGGTCACTTCCATCCTGCACATGGCGCCGCACCGCTTCAAGAACGCCCGACGACCGTGCAGGGATCGGCGCACCCGGCGATTGGCTGTTTGCGAGAAATGACACAATGCCGTTGCGGACAAGGTTTTCCCCCCGCACCTGCGCAACAGAGCGCCCGGGACTCCCGCAGAAAAATGTGTTCGCGCCAACATCGTGGCGCATCAGGTATTCTTTCATCAATTCGGGCGCTGCTAGACCTGACGGCGTATAGTCGGCGCAGTGCCGGTAAACCTCGTGAACCCCTTTGGTTGCCACTTCCAGCAACTCATCGAAGAAGTCAGCAGAGGATCCGTCGAATGTCGCTTCGAATACGAGACTCGGCGCAAAGTCTGCGTCTGCGTCCAGCACGACAAAGCTGCAGAAATGCAGGTTGGCTATCCTGTCGAACCGGAACAGTGGCTGGCACTGCAAGCGATTGTTGACCAGCCGGGGCTCGGCGTTTTCGCGCAAATAGCGCCGGCAGGCCTCGACAAGCTCTGGTTTGAGCGGCGTGATAACAGTCGTGTAGTTCGGGTTCACCGTTCCCCTGCCCCGGTGGATCTCTTGTCAAACGTGAGTATGAATGAGGAAGGCGCTGGACCCTCATAATGGATTCGGCCATCGCGTCCGGACGCGCGCGCCAGACCGGGAAGGCGCAACAGCGCCCGGACCATTTCCATCAGGGCGCTCTCGGCGACGTATTTGCCAAAGCAATGACGCTCGCCATCTCCGAAATGAATGTAGCTCTCGATCGGCCGCGCCGGATCGAAGCGCGGCGGGTGCGGAAAAATCTCCGGATCGAACATGCCGGCGAGCGGTGCAGCCAGAACGCGTGCGCCCGCGGGCACGGCGCGAACACGCGGCGTTCCTTTCGCAACGATCGTTGCGCGCGGCGCATCGCGCACAAGCAAGGGTAGCATCGGCCGAAACCGCAGTGCTTCATAGATATAATGCGCCAACGCATCGCGCGCCTGCTTCACACGTGCCGCTGCAGCGGCCCGATCGTTGTCCGACGCCGCGTCGCCGATGCTCTTCTCGTCTGCTTCCGCATGGTCGATTTCTGCTGCCAGTTTCTGCGCTTCCCGTAATGCGGCCGGTCGTGCAACAAGCTGATCGACCGTCTGCGTTGTCCCTCGCACCACTGTTGCAAGACCGGTTGCAACGAGGCCGGTGAGGTATCGGCGTATCCAGTCCTCATCAAACCATTTTGGCGCACCGCCCGCATGAAGCTGCGAGGTCAGGCGTGTCAGCAGATTGTCGGGCAGATCATTTTGACGCGAAGTAATGATCGCGGATCGGGTGGCTGAAATCTGCTCCAGTATGAGCTGCGTCAAACCGATCATATCGTCACGGGAATCGATCCACGGCTGCGAGCCGACCGGCGGATTGACCATAATGATGCCGGCAAGGTTGCGCGTGGCGCGCGCCATGCCGGACAAATCGCCTCTCAATGGCGGAACGCCGAAATAGTCGGCCGCAATGCGGATGACAACCGGCTCCGCAAGCTCCGCAACCATGTCAATTCTGCCGTTGGCGACCACTATTCGCTTCCGGCATTCCTCGGCGACGATTCTCTGGATTGTCTGTGGATCAACGTCGCGTTTGACGGCGCTCTGCAGCAACATCCGTTCGCGCCGGTGTTGCTCGCGCCAATCGACCGTCATCAGAAACGGCCCCCACGGCATTCCCGGTTCGATCACCTCTCCGAGCGTGAAATCGTCGAAGCGCCCGAGCACCTCCCGAATGTCCCGCATCTTGGTGAGAACAACGACGTTGCCGAAGATGAAAACGGGACGAACACGCCGGAGCACCGTGAATACGAGTTTGAGCAGCCAGAGATGACAGAAGATGTACGAACTGAACCGATAGCGGACCATTTTCCAGGCCAGCCCAATCCTTTGACCGAAGCGAGCCAGACCTCCGCTGTCAGTCGTTCGCCAATCGGGATCTACGGCGGAAAGGGCCGTTAGAGATCCGCCATGCGGATTCTCTACCATTGACTCTGGAACGTCCGCTCTCATGACGACATCCCGTAACGATCATTGGTAACCCGCGCGCAGGACCGGCAATCGACGGATTGGCGCGGCTGAAAAAATGCTATCACCACCCCCGGCATGCGGCCAATGGCCGGTACCCCAACCAAGCTTTGCACCGCCGCGTTGCGCAAATGATATAATACCTTATATATTACAATATCTTACAACATATCTCCACCCGACCCCAGACAGCGATAGATGGTCCGCGTTCATCACGGTGGAAAATCCACGGTATCAATAGCCGCAGAACAGTTCCGTGAAATTTCTCACAGATGACGGGATCATCAGGACGCAAGGAACCTTTCTGGTCTCGGTGTGTTTCACTAAGTTAATCTATTGAACTGTTGGGGGAATTTGGTGGAAGGCCAAGCACGTCTCGATACGTCAGGCGCCGACGAGGGTCGCTATCGCATGCTTATCGATGCGATCACCGATTACGCGATCTACATGCTGGACCTTCAGGGGATCGTGTCGAGCTGGAATCCGGGAGCCCGGCGATTCAAGGGCTACGAGGAATCCGAGATTATCGGTCAGCACTTCTCTCGGTTCTACACCGAGGCTGACCGGAAATCCGGCCTTCCACAACGGGCGCTCGATGCCGCAATCCGTGAAGGAAAGTTCGAGAGTGAAGGATGGCGCGTCCGCAAGGACGGCACACGATTTTGGGCCTATGTCGTCATCGATCTGATCAGGGACTCATCCGGCAACCCGGTTGGCTTCGCAAAAATCACCCGCGATCTAACAGAGCGCAGGGAGGCGGAAGCCGCGCTCCGCGACAGCCAGGAGCAATTTCGGCTGCTCGTCGATGGCGTCACCGATTATGCGATCTATTTGCTCAACCGCGACGGAACGGTGGCGAGCTGGAACTCCGGCGCACAGCGCATCAAAGGTTACAAACAGGACGAAATCGTAGGCCGTCACTTTTCGCAGTTCTACACCGAAGAAGATCGGAGCGCCGGACTTCCAAGGCGCGCGCTCGACATCGCAGAGCGGGACGGCCGTTTCGAAAAGGAAGGTTGGCGTGTCCGCAAGGACGGAACGACATTCTGGGCCAATGTCGTTATCGACGCGATCCGTCATGCCGACGGGTCGCTGATTGGCTTTGCTAAAATCACGCGAGACATCAGCGAGCGCAAGGAAACCGAGCGGGCGCTGGAAGAAGCGCGTCAGGCGCTTATTCAATCGCAGAAAATGGAGGCCCTTGGCCGTCTAACTGGTGGCGTGGCGCATGACTTCAACAATCTGCTCATGGCAATTCAGGGCAGTCTCGAACTGCTGCAAAGAAACCTTCCAAAGAGCGATCAGAAAGTCCAGCAACTGCTCGACAACGCTCTTCAGGGCGCTCAGCGCGGTGCAGCGCTGACGCAGCGCATGCTCGCTTTTGCCCGGCGTCAGGAGCTGAAACCGGTCGCGGTAAATGTTCCGGATCTCCTGAGCGGAATGACCGAGCTTCTGCAGCGCTCTCTTGGTCCTTCGGTTCAGATCGAATCACAATTTCCCGCCGCGCTGCCGCCCGCTCTGGCGGACGCGAACCAGCTTGAGCTGGCGATTCTTAATCTTGCCGTGAACGCGCGGGACGCCATGCCCAAGGGAGGTGCCATTGTGGTCGGCACACAAGAACGCAGCATCTCTGATGAACCGGGATTAACGCCACGGCGCTATCTTTGCATCACCATTACCGACACTGGCACTGGCATGGACGAGAAAACCCTCGCGCATGCGATTGAGCCGTTCTTCACGACCAAGGGTGTCGGCAAAGGTACCGGCCTGGGACTTCCCATGGTCCACGGCATGGCCGAACAATCGGGCGGCAGGCTCGTGCTCAAGAGCGAGCTCGGCGTCGGGACCACGGCAGAACTCTGGCTACCGGTCGCGCATCCGGAAGCGGTACCCGTCAGCATGCCCCGTTCCAATCCAGCGTCGGCCCGTTCCGATCGGAAGCTCGTGATCCTGACCGTGGATGACGATCCGCTTGTTGGGCTGAGCACTTCGTCGTTTCTCGAAGAACTCGGGCACAAGGTTCATAGTGCGTCATCCGGGACACGAGCACTGGAAATCCTTCAGCGGGAAGCCGACATCGAACTTTTGATAACCGATCAAGCCATGCCGAATATGACCGGCGCAGACCTCATCAGAAGCATTCGCGCCAAAAGACCGGACTTCCCCGCAATCATTGCCACCGGCTATGCCGAACTTCCCCAGGGAGAGGCCGAAGGAATTCCAAAACTTGCAAAGCCGTTCAGGCAGCAGGATCTGGCTGCGATCATCGACGAAGCAATGGCGCTCGCCGCAAACAGATTGCAATCCGCCGGGTGAGAAGCCTGATTGATCTCAGGCTTCCCCCGCTTAAGTAACGCTGAGCCTTATGGATTCCGTACGATATGCGTTCCGGTCTGGCCGCGAAGCGCCGCCATCGCATGATCAAGATGACTGATGATGGCGCGCTTGCCGCCGCCTTCCAGAAAGCGGATCGCGGCATCGACCTTCGGCCCCATGCTTCCCGGCGGAAAATGACCTTCCTTGTGATAGGCCTTGATCTCGTCGAGCGTGACCTCGCTCAGTTCCTTCTGATTGGGCTTGCCGAAATTAACAGCGACGCGCGGCACTGCCGTCAGGATCAGAAGTTCATCGATGTCCAGAACATTGGCGATGTGAGCCGACGTCAAATCCTTGTCGATCACCGCGGGAACACCGGTGCGTACGCCCTTCGCATCGCGAACCACGGGCATGCCCCCTCCGCCGCCTGCAATGACGATTGTTCCGCGCTTCACCAACGCATCGACGAGCGAGATATCGCAAACATGCTTCGGCTTTGGCGACGGCACTACGTGACGCCAGCCGCGGCCCGAGTCCTCACGCATCGCCCAGTTGAGTTCCTTGCTGATATTCTTGGCCTCTTCTTCCGAAAAGAATGGCCCGACGAACTTGGTCGGATTCTTGAAGGCCGGATCGTCGGCATCTACTTCAACCTGGGTCAGAAGGCTCGCAACATGCCGCTGATTGCCTTCCTCGCGCAGAGCATTTTCGATCGCCTGCATCAGGAGATAACCGATGCCACCCTGGCTATGGGCGACGCAGATATCCATCGACATCGGCGGAATACGGCTCATGGTCAGCATCTGCCGCATCATGATCTTGCCGACCACCGGCCCATTGCCGTGCGTGATCACCAGTTCGTTGTCGATCTGGGCCAGTGGCAACAACGCCTTGGCTGTTTGCTGTGCGACGTTCTTCTGCTCTTCGGAGGTTCCGCTGATGTCTTCCGGATGAACCGCATTGCCGCCGATAGCAATCACAAGACGGCGCGGGACTTCATTAAGTGTGCGCATAGCGGTTCACCTTGATGTCGTTGGCGGTAAAGGCGAGAGCGAGTTCGCAAGCCTGCGCATTCGACGGCGCGACCAGAATGCCTGCCTCTTCCAGACGGCGGACTTGAGCCGAACGCATTTGCCGGTCGGATTCGGTCCCGGTCACCGAAGCGACAATGACAGGCGCGCTGTCAGCACGATCGGCCACGATCTCCGCGAGATGGCCGGCAGGATCGGCATGAGCGCCATAGCCAATCACGAGATCGACAAGAATGACCGCCACTTCTGGATCGACTAGCGCTGCGCGCAATGCATCGTCGCGCACCGACGGATCGATCATGGGGTGCGGCCGGCCCTGGGTGTATTCGTCAGCACCCAGATCGATGATGCGGTCCCGGCCCACGCTCTCCGGTGAATCGAGATAAGGCACGTTTGGAATTGCCGCGTTTGATGCAACCTTGCGGCCACCGGTACCAAGAATTACCTGCGCTTCGGCGCAAAGCGTTCCGCCTGCAAACAGGCCTTCAATCCGGCGCTCGCCCCGGCGCTTCGGCAGGCGCGTGGCCAGTTTCGTTACGCTGAAATTACTGCCGATGGTTTTGCCGCCAAGCGCAAGTTCGGCGGCGTCCTTGAGCGTGCGGGCGAACTTTGCATTCGGCGGCAAGTCGGCTGAGTCCGCGCCAATAAAGCACACGGTATAAGATTTTGGACTCTTCGCGATTCGCGCGATCACAGCCCTCGCAACATCCGGATGCGGCGGCTTGGAAATCAGCACCACATGATCCGTCCCAGGATCGGCGTCGAGCGCATCCATCGCCATCCGGGTCGTGATCCCACCGATTTCCTTTTTCAGATCGCGCCCACCGACGCCGATGGCATGGGAGATACCCTCGCCCGCTTCCGAAATGAGGCACGATACTTCCTGCGTACCCGTTCCGGACGCACCGATGATTCCGATCTTTCCGCGCTTCAGCTTGTTGGCGAAGGCCAGCGGCGCACCGCCGATTACGGCGGGGGCGCAGTCTGGCCCCATCCTCAAAAGGCCGAGGTCGCGCGCCTGCAGCGAAAACTCCTGCGTCAGCACCGGCGACAGCGTGGGTTCGACCGCGAACACCTTGAGGTCGGGCCATGCCTTCTTGAGCACCTCGGCGCAGGCGGTGATGTGACCACCGGTGCCGACGCCGGTGATCAGGGCATCCAGCGGCTGGTCG
>CAZQMD010000004.1:0-49266 GCA_964594185.1 uncultured Afipia sp.
AACACGATGACGGGCCAGTGACAGAGATAAAGCGAATAGGACATCCTCCCAACCCAGACGGCTGGGGAGTTGCCGAGAATGCGCACTGCCGCAGGGCTGCGGCCGCCGTAAATGGCCAGTGCTGCGCCAGCCGCCGGAATGGCCGCGGTCAATCCGGGAAACGGCGTCGCCGCTGTGTAGACGACCATCGGAACCAGCATCAGAGCGAGGCCTGCAGCAAACATCGCCGTCGCTTGTCCGCGCGAAGGCGATCCGCGCCGCTCAGCCAGAACGACGAGCGTTCCGAACGCAAATTCGAACACCCGGAAGGGCGTGAGATAGAAGGCCGCCGCCACATCATGGGAAAGCCAGAGCTGCGCAGCGATCAGCGACGCAGCGGCCAACACCGTGATAGCGGCGACATGGACAAGCAACCGTTTCGATCGTGTCAGCAGCAGCAGGATCGCGGGCCAGAACAGATAGAACTGCTCCTCCACCGACAGCGACCACAAATGCAGCAGCGTCCGCTCATCGCTGGAGGCTGCGAAATAATCGTGGGCGCCTTTCCAGAAGCGGATGTTGACGATGGAGAACAGCGCCGACACCACGTCTCCGGCGAGCACACGCAGTTGCTCGGGAGAATTCAGCACCAGTCCGATGGCGAATGAAGCCGCGATGGTGGTGAACAGCGCCGGAAAGATTCGCCGGATGCGGCGGTCGTAAAACGACAGCAGCGAAAAACTGCCGTCCCGCAAATCGTTCAGGATGTTCCGCGAGATCAGATACCCGGAAATGACGAAGAACACATCGACGCCGACGAATCCACCGGGCAGAAAAGAAAACTTGAGATGACAGAAAATGACGCCGAGGACCGCGACACAGCGAAGTCCATCGACGTCCGGGCGATAAAGCCCATGGGCAAACGGGTGAGACGCGACATGTCGAGGCGCGATCAAGGCAGCCTCGACATGTCGTCAGCGGTTCAACGCAGGTTGCCGCAGAAGCGCTGGATGCGCTTGCAGGCTTCCTCGAGATCCGAAGTTTTCGTGGCGTAGGAGATGCGGAATGCCGGGCCGAGGCCGAAGGCAGAGCCCTGCACCACCGCGACGCCTTCCGTTTCCAGAAGCTCGGTCACGAAATCCTCGTCGGTCTCGAGCTTCTTGCCCGACGGCGCGGTCTTGCCCATCGTGCCTGCACACGACGGATAGACATAGAACGCACCTTCCGGACGCGGGCAGTCGATGCCGCTGGCCTGATTGAGCATGGCGACCACCAGATCGCGGCGCTCCTTGAACACGGCGTTGTTCGCAGGGATGAAATCCTGCGGCCCGTTCAGCGCCTCGACCGCCGCCCACTGCGCGATCGACGACGGATTCGAGGTCGACTGCGACTGGATGGTGGCCATCGCCTTGATCAGCTGCTCGGGGCCGCCGGCATAACCGATGCGCCAGCCGGTCATGCAGTAGGCTTTCGAGACGCCGTTCACCGTCAACGTGCGATCAAACAGTTTCGGCTCGACCTGCGCGGGGGTGGTGAATTCGAAATCGTCGTAGACAAGGTGTTCGTACATGTCGTCGGTCATCACCCAGACATGCGGATGCTTCACCAGCACATCGGTGAGCTTCTTCAACTCGGCGCGCGTATAGGCCGAGCCGGTGGGGTTCGACGGCGAGCACAGGATGATCCACTTGCTCTTCGGCGTGATCGCAGCTTCCAGCGCCGCGGGCTGCAGCTTGAAACCGAACTCGGCGGTGCAGACCACCGGCACGGGGGTGCCACCGGCCAGCGACACCATTTCCGGATAGCTCACCCAATACGGCGCCGGGATGATGACTTCATCGCCGGGGTTCAGCGTCGCCATCAGCGCATTGTACAGCACCTGCTTGCCGCCGGTACCGACCGTGATCTGGCTGCGCTTGTAGGTCAGGCCGTTCTCGCGCTGAAACTTCGCGATGATCGCGTCTTTCAGCTCGGGAATGCCGTCCACGGCGGTGTACTTGGTCTTGCCGGCCTCAATGGCGTGGATCGCCGCCAGCTTGATGTTGGCGGGCGTGTCGAAGTCCGGCTCGCCAGCACCAAGGCCGATGACGTTGCGGCCCGCCTCTTTGAGCTGACGTGCTTTATCCGTGACCGCGATGGTCGCGGACGGCTTCACACGGTCAAGCGCAGCGGACAGAAACGGCATCATGTTCTCCTGAAGGATGTGATGGTCGCGAAGGCCCGGATTCGCGGATTTTGGTGGGCGGGGCACCCTAAAGCGGGCTGCGCTGCATCGCAAGAAACTTTGCCGGAAACACGGGAAATTGCACGCCGGACTAAGGAAACCTTAAAACGCGCCGCATAGGGTCGAAGCGCACAAACGCTCCCTGCAACATTCATAAATTCTGGCGAGAAAATGAGCCATATCTGGCAAGCCCTGCGGACCGGAAGCTGGCTGACGCCAGCCCGTATCCGCAACTATGCATTGCTGGTCCTCGCCATTTCGCTGGCCGGTCTGATCGGCCTGGTCGCGACCTCGGAGCATCTGATCGACCGCCATGGCAAGCCGATCGGAACCGACTTCTCCAATGTCTATGCGGCCGGCGTCCTGACCCTGTCCGGCAAGGCCCCCGATGCCTACGATCCCGCACTCCAGCACGCTGCGGAAATCGCGGTGTTCGAAGGCCGCGATGTACCCTTCTTCGGCTGGCACTATCCGCCGTTCTTCCTGATGATCGCCGCCCTGCTGGCGCTGATGCCCTATGCGCTGGCGCTGCTGTGCTGGCTTGCAGTCTCCCTCCCCGCCTTCATGGCCGCCGTTCACGCCATCGTGCCCCGGCGCGAGACATGGCTTGTGACCGCCGCGTTTCCCGCCGTGTTCGTCAATGTCGGCCACGGCCAGAACGCATTCTTCACCGCCGCCCTGCTCGGCGGATTCCTCACTTTGCTGAATCGCCGCCCGGTGATCGCGGGCGTGCTGCTCGGGCTTCTGTCCTACAAGCCGCAATTCGGATTGCTGATCCCGCTGGTGCTGCTCGTCACCGGACGCTGGACCACGATCCTCAGCGCAGCGGCCACCGTTGCCGTGCTGATCGGTGCATCGACGCTGCTGTTCGGCATGAGCGTCTGGCACGCCTTCGCCGAGTCCGCGACATTCACGCGAACCGTCGTCCTGGAGGCCGGTGGCACCGGGTGGGAGAAAATCCAGTCACTGTTCTCCGCGGTGCGGATGTGGGGCGGCAGTACCGATGTGGCCTATGCGGCGCAAGGCGCGCTCGCGCTGACGCTGGCCGCCAGCATCGTCTGGCTGTGGCGTTCGCAGGCCGCCTTCGAACTCAAGGCCGCGGCGCTCGCCATCGCGTGCCTGCTCGCGACGCCTTACGTGCTGGATTACGACATGGTGGTGCTCGGCATCGCCATCGCATTTTTTGTCCGTCACGGCTTCGCACGCGGCTTTCACGCTTATGAAATCTCGCTGCTGGCGCTGGCCTGGGCCGCACCATTTCTCACCCGCAGCATCGCGAGCCTGAGCGGCATTCCGCTCGGTCTCATCGTCATGCTTGCGCTCTACGCCATGACGCTGCGGCGCGCGGCGAGTGACCTTGGCATTCATGAACTCGGGAGCCACCGTCTTGTCAAAGCTTGATCGCGTCCGCGACGAAATCGGCGATCTGTTTCCGCAGAGCGCGATGGTACGCAACCGTTCAATTGCGGTGCTGCTGCCCTGCTACAACGAGGAAGCCGCCATCACCGCGGTGATCGAGGGCTTTCAGCGTGCCCTGCCCGGCGCGCGGATTTACGTCTACGACAACAATTCCACCGACGGTACCTATGACGCCGCCGCGGCAGCCGGCGCCATCGTCCGGCGCGAAATGCTTCAGGGCAAAGGCAATGTCGTGCGCCGCATGCTGGCCGACATCGATGCCGACATCTACATCCTCGCCGACGGCGATGCGACCTACGATCCGACCGCAGCCGGCGCGCTGATCGAGGCGCTGGTCACGCGCAATCTCGACATGATGGTCGGCACCCGCAATGGCGGCGACGGCGCGTTTCCGCGCGGGCATCGTTTCGGCAATCAGCTTTTCAATCGCATCATGACGCACATGTTCGGCGCCGGATTTACCGATATCCTGTCGGGCTATCGCGTGCTGTCGCGGCGCTTCGCCAAATCGTTTCCGGTCACCTCGAGCGGTTTCGAGATCGAAGCGGAATTGTCGGTGCATGCGCTCGATCTGAAAATCGCGACCGGAGAAATGCCGCTGCCTTACGCAACGCGGCCAGAAGGATCGCAGAGCAAGCTGCGGACATATCGCGACGGCACCCGCATCCTGCTGACGCTGATCAAGCTCTACAAGGAAACCCGACCGCTGCGCTTCTTCAGCGCCATCGGCGCAATGCTGCTGATCATCTGCGCCGGTCTCGGCGCGCCGCTGATCGTCACCTATCTCGAAACCGGACTGGTGCCGCGCTTTCCGACCGCGATTCTCGCCGCCGCCATTGCGCAACTCGGCTTTCTCTCCTTCGCCATCGGCCTTGTGCTCGAAGCCATCGCGCAGGGCCGCCGCGAGGCCAAGCGCATGCGCTATCTCGATCTTGACGCAGTTGCGAACAAGGCCTGACGATCACGGATCGGCGGTATTTTCCTCACGCCGAATTGCGCGAAATTGACGCGCCCGCCCGCGTTCCGCAGAATAAAATCGTCAGCACGTCTATAGCTGTGATCGATTTGACTTTTTCTAACGCCAAGGCCTTGCGGCGAAGGGCGCCGAACCTCATTGTTACATCGGCCTTATGGATCGGGCCGGACCGCGCTTGGCGAAGTCGCTGAGCGCCGCTTTCGAAAGCCCGCATGTACAAGCTCTACTCGATGCAACGTTCCGGCAACAGCTACAAGGTTCGCCTTGCGCTGGCGCTGTTGAACGCGCCTTACAAGGCGATCGAGGTGGACATTCTGCGCGGCGAGAGCCGCACGCCGGAATTTCTTGCGCGCAATCCGTCGGGACAAGTGCCGCTGCTTGAAGTGGCCGACGGACGCTATCTCGCGGAGTCGAACGCGATCCTGTGGTACGTCGCCATCGGCACGTCATTGGCGCCGGAAGACCGCATCGATCGCGCACAGGCCCTGCAATGGATGTTCTTCGAGCAGCACGCGCTGGAGCCCAGTGTCGGCGCCGCGTATTTCTGGCTGGTGCTGGTGCGCGGCGGCCGCGACCTGCAGACCCATTCACTGGAAGACTGGATGGAGCGGGGCTACGCCGCGCTGCGGGTGATGGAAAACCATCTCAAGACCCATGATTACTTCGCGGCGGGACACCTCACCGTCGCGGACATCGCGATGTACGGATACACCCATGTCGCCAACCAGTGCGATTTCGATCTCACCGGCTATCCGTCGGTGAAAGCCTGGCTGAAGCGGGTCGAAAGCGAGCCGAAATTCGTCTCGATGGCGTGGAAGCCCGCCGAAGTGGCCGCCCCCGAAACAGCGCCGGGAACCGACACCGATCTGACGGCCGAGGCCTGACAGCCCGGTTTGCCGCGGGATATCGGGCATAAACTGCCGATTTTTCAGAGCCTGCCCCGCTTCTGCCATGTTTGGTGGGGCTGTGCCGCAATGTTGACAGCGATTCCTGAGATTTTCGCGACGGGGTGATTCGCCGTTGTTTGAGGATTCACGACCATGCTCCGGTCGCCCGTTTCAGGAATTGGCTTTGGATTGCGGTCCGCACGCGTTGCGTCCGCCCGGTTGTCGAATGCGCTTGCCGCCTCGCTCGCGGTGGCGTCGCTGTCGGTGTGTCTGCTCGTGACCGTCACAGTGCTGTCGATCAAGGTCGTTGCCGCCATGCCGATTGCCGGCTGAGGCCACCTAATCCCTTCGCATCATCAGAACATTTCTTCGATCGCACAGAGGCGCGCGCGATGGAGACAGGAATGAAAACACCGCTTGTCGTGGTCTCCGCGACCCTGACGCTCGCGATCGTCCTCGTTGCAGGATTTCTGATCGCGACGCAGGCGCGCGGACACGACTCTCAGGACCATTTGTGGAAAATGAAAAACGCGCCTGCCGCGATAAACGCAAAACCGATGGCGTGATTCCAGCCCAGCGGCTCTTTCAGATACAGCACCGAAAATCCGGCGAACACCACCAGCGTGATGACTTCCTGCATCGTCTTGAGCTGCGCCGCCGAATAAACCGCGCTTCCCCAGCGATTGGCCGGCACCGCGAGCCAATACTCAAAGAACGCGATGCCCCAGCTCACCATGATGACCAGCGGCAGCGAATGCTCCTTGAACTTCAGGTGCCCATACCAGGCAAAGGTCATGAAGATGTTGGAGAGCAGCAACATCAGGATTGGCAGCAGAAACGGCGAGACCGTCGTGGGCATGGAAGTCCTTTCGGGGTGAACTGTCGGGCGAGCTAAGGCTGAACTGCAGGCTTAAGCGGTCCTGCAGAAACGGGTTGGTCTGGAAGCGTTTCCGGCATCCATATGTAGAACAGGATCAGGGCGCATCCCGCAACAGCCGCCAGAAAATAGAACGCCGCATTATATCCGGCGGCCATGATGATCGCTCCGGCTATAGCCGTGCTGAGCGCGCCGCCCAGCCCCGCCGCCGTGCCAATCGCGCCCTGGCTGACATTGAAATGACCGGTGCCTTTTGTCAGGTCCGCAACCACCAACGGAAACAGCGCGCCATAGATTCCGGCCCCGATACCATCGAGCAGTTGCACGCCGACCAGCCACGCCGGATCGTCGGAGAGCGGATACATCGCCCCGCGAAATGCCAATACGGCCAGCGCCACCGCAAAGATCGGCTTTCGGCCCCAGACGTCGGCCTTGCGCCCGACAACAACGGCAACCGGCACCATGACGAGTTGCGCGGCGACGATGCACGCAGACATCAGTGTCGTCGCAAGCGCAGGATTGGCGAGCGCGAGTTTCTGGCCGACCAGCGGCAACATCGCAGCGTTTGAAAAATGAAAGAGCACGGTGGCCACCGCGAAGATCAGAAGCGGACGGCATGTCAGCAGAACGCGAAAACCCGACGGCTTTTGCTTTCCATCTGCTTCTTCATCCTCTCCCAACCCTCGCGCCAGCCGATCGTCGATGCTCGCAGCAGGGATCGACAGCGTCGCAACAATGCTGGCCGCGGCCATCGCCGCGAGCAGCCAGAACACGACAACCGGCCCGTAAAAATAAGCCAGACCGCCGGCGAGGATCGCCGACACCGCGTTGCCCGCGTGATTGAAAGCCTCATTGCGACCGATCCGTGCGGCAAATGCTTTCGGCCCCACGACACCCAATGCGATGTCGGCAATCGCCGGTGCGAAGATGGATGCCGATGCGCCTCCGATGGCTTGCGTTGCGGCAACCAACCAGAATTGCCGAGTCAGTGGGAGCACCAGGCAGGCCATCGTCACCATCACAGCGGCCGCAACCACGAGGCCCCGCTTCGCCTTGCTCACATCAATCAGCGCGCCTGCAGGCGTTTGCGCGGCGATGCCAGCCAGTGCGGCCACTGACATGACAATGCCGATGCTGGCCTCATTCCACTTCTGCTCGGTCAGGAGATAGATCGCGAGATACGGGCCCAATCCATCGCGGACATCGGCCAGAAAAAAATTCAGCGCATCCAGAGGCCGCTGGGCTTGCTGGGCAGCAATTGGGAGCACCTGGTCGCTTCCTCTTTCGGACCATCGAAAATGTCCGGTGGCGGGAAAGGTTCCACCACCCTGTGGACAACTCCTCCTGTCACATCAGTGTTGCGCTCGTCGCCTAGCGTTCAGCGGCACGATCCGCCCCCGTCACGGATCGCGCATTTCGGGCGGTCCCCGGCTGCGTAAATCCCCTCTGCGCTGTATCCAGCCGGGGCCGCATTTTTTCTTCGCCGAAGTATTGATGTTCCCCTCGCGTTAGCGCTTTCGATCATCGCCGCGCATCCGCTATAACGGGCCACAGTTGCAGACTGCCTCCTCTTCGATACCGGCACAGGTTTCATGATCCGCTGTCTCTATGTGGCCATCGTCATGGCCGTCGTCGCTCTCGTCCTGTTGCCGTTCCAGCTCGCCGGCATCCTGCTCAACAACCGGCTTCAGCGCATTGTGCCGAACCTGTTTCATCGCGCGGCCTGTGCGGTGATCGGCATCAAGATCACGCAGGCCGGAGAGCGCACGCGCGAAAGCCCGGTGCTGATCCTCTCCAACCATGCCTCATGGCTCGACATCATCGTGCTTGGCGCCGTCGCGCCGGTGGTGTTCGTCGCCAAATCCGAAGTCGCGAACTGGCCGCTGTTCGGGCAGCTGGCAAAGCTCCAACGCACGGTGTTCGTCGAGCGCGAACGCCGCCACAAGACCGGCGACGCGGCGCGCGCTATGAGCGAGCGCCTGATTGGCGGCGATGCCGTGGTGCTGTTTCCGGAAGGCACCTCCAGCGACGGCATCCGCATCCTTCCGTTTCGCTCCGCGCTGATCGGCGCGGTGCATCACGCCATCGGCGATTCCACGCATCACGATCGCGTCACCGTGCAGCCGGTATCGCTGGCCTATGTCCGCTTCGGCGGCGTTCCGGTCGGCCGCGCCCTGCGCGACAAGGTGGCGTGGTATGGCGATGTTGATCTGGTGCCGCATCTGCTCGGCGTGTTCGCATCGGGCGCCGTCGATGTCACGGTAAGCTGGGGCGCACCGGTCAGCTACGGCATGGACGCGAACCGCAAGGAAATCGCGCGGGAGGCAGAGAATGCCGTGCGGCGCATGACGGCGCGCGCTTTGCGCTCGCCTGCGACGCAGCCGTCGGGTAGTGAGGAAGCAGCGGCGTCTGCCGTTCCGGCCTTCCAACAAACCTGACAGGAAAGATCATGGAAATCAGAAATCTGGGCGGCTCCGGCCTGCGCGTGTCCGCCGTCGGCATCGGCTGTAACAATTTCGGCCAGCGCAGCGACCTCGAAACCTCGCGCAAGATCATCCACAAGGCCATCGATCTCGGCATCACGCTGTTCGACACCGCCGATATCTATGCCGGACGCGGCGGCTCGGAAACCGTGCTGGGCGAAGTGCTCGGCAACCGCCGCAAGGATATCGTGCTCGCGACAAAGTACGCCGCGGCCATGTCCGACGACGGCACCAAACAGGGCGCGTCGCGGCGCTATATCATGAGCGCGGTGGAAGACAGCCTGCGCCGCCTCCAGACCGATTACATCGATCTCTATCAGCAGCATCAGTTCGATCCACTGACGCCCATCGAAGAAACCCTGCGCGCGCTCGAAGACCTGATCCGGCAGGGCAAGGTGCGCTACATCGGCTGCTCGAACTTTCCGGCCTGGCGCATCGCCGAGGCGCAGTTCACCGCCCGAGGCATCAACACCCATGCCTTCGTCTCATGCCAGGATGAATACAGCCTGATCGTGCGCGATATCGAAAAGGATCTGCTACCCGCCGCACAGGCCTACAACCTCGGCCTGCTGCCGTTCTTCCCGCTGGCATCGAGCCTGCTCACCGGAAAATACAAGCGCGGCGAAAAACCCGCCGCCGACTCGCGCTTCGGCAAGGTGGATTATCTGCGCGATCGCTACATGACCGACAGGAATTTCGACATGGTCGCGAAGCTGCAGGACTTCGCGACGGCGCATGGCAAGACCATGATCGAACTGGCCTTCTCCTGGCTCGCGGCTCGGCCGCAGGTCTCCAGTGTGATCGCGGGTGCCTCCAGCGCCGAGCAAGTCGAGCAGAACGCCAAGGCCATCGGCTGGAAGCTGACGGCGGACGATATGGCGGAGATCGATCGGATCACGAAGAAATAAGACCACGGCGGCTTATGTTCGGCGTCGTCCCCGCGCAGGCGGGGACCCATTGGTCCGACCTCAATTGATGTCGCGTCATCCTGAGGTGTGAGCCGCTATTTGCGGCGAGCCTCGAAGGATGCGCGCATAAAATGTAGACCATTCCGTCATCCTTCGAGGCTCACAAATGCTCGCACCTCAGGATGACATCAACTTTGGCGGCTATGGGTCCCCGCCTGCGCGGGGACGACACCGTGCTTGCTGCAATCCTGATTTTTCGCTGCCTAAACCACCAGTGCCTGCACCGCCTTCGCGGCACTGCTGTCCGGAAACACCGTTTCCGCCAGCACGCGCTCGCCGAGGCCGAGGTGATCGCGCAGCACGCCCTTGATCACGCCGCGCAGATCGGTGGTCGGCTTGAGATCGCGGCTTTCATAAAGATTCGCGGGTTTCAGTCCCGGCCAGTCCGAAATCACACGGCCGCCATTGACCGCGCCGCCGGCAAGCAGCGCAACCGTGCCGGTGCCATGATCGGTGCCGTCGGTGCCGTTGATCCGCGCGGTGCGGCCGAACTCGGTGGCCACAACGATTACGGTGTCCTTCCAACGGTCTCCGAGACCGCTCTCGAATTCCGCCAGCGCGCCGTCGAGCCCGCCTAGCAATTGCGCGAGACGTCCGACCGGCCCGCCTTCATTGGCGTGAGTATCCCAGCCGTCGAAGGCCAGCGCCGCGATGCGGGGACCGTCGTCCGCCGCCATCAACCGCGCCGCGCCCTTGGCCGCGAGGCGCATCGCACCGGCACCATTCATGCCGGGCTTCGGCTTCATGCTGTCATCGCGCGATGCGATCTTGTCAATCTGCAATCCCTGCGACAGCGCCGCCGCCAGCGCAGGATCGCGGTGCGTGTAGAGATTCATCAGACGCATCGCGGTGTCGTCGGCGGCCTGCGGCAATGTCGGAGGCACCCAGCCGACCGTCGGCGCGGCACAAGCGGCGTGGTCGGACCGACCGCAAGTCCGCTCATCACACGCTCGCCGCGCGGCAACGCTTCCAGCGCGCGATTGAGCCAGCCGCTCTGCACACGGCCCGGACCGGCGAAGCCGCTTTCCAGCACATCCTGTCCGTCGAAATGCGAGCGCTCGCGATAAGACGTCGCGACTGCATGAACCACGGCGGCCTTCTTGTCCTTATACATCCGCGCGAACTCGGGCATCGCCGGATGCAGCGCGAAGAAGGAATCGAGCGCGGTCGCGGCATGCGGACCATCCAGCGAGAGCGCAATCGATCCATGCAGGGCGGCGTAATCGGGATCGCCGACCGGCGCGACGGTGGCGAGACCATCGAGCGCGCCGCGCAGGATGATGGTGACAAAGCGCGGATCGCGGCCGTCCTTTGCGCGCGCGAATTTCGGAAGGTAAGCCCAGGCGGCGAAAGTCGCGGCCCCCATCAGCAGCGAGCGCCGCGTGACTCCTTGCGCGGTATGACCTTCGCAGCAATCGGATGAAAAGCCGGACATGCTCATCTCCTCTGGAATTCGGGCGACATCAGCAGCAGCGCAAACGCCTGTTGCTTGGATTCAGCGCGCTCAACGGTCTGCCGCGTTTCGGTTGAGGCCGCATCTCCGGCCACCACATCGAGCAGCGCGCGCGGATCGATATTGTCGGCGATGCGCGATGAAATCTGCGAGGCGATGTCGAGCCGCAGCTTGATGTTCTCCGGCGCGGCCCACGCTGCATTGGTATCGGCAAAGCCGTTCGGCCCGGCGGGTGTCCACAACGGCTGGCCGAGCACATTGAGTCCGCCGAGATAACGCTGCGGATCTTCCGGAATGCGGCCCATCATGCGTCCGCTCGCCACCAGATATTCATACGGCATCCGGATCTTGGTCATGGGCGCACGCCAGGCGTCGTCCGCATCGACCAGCGCCAGTGTCATGGCGCGCAGATCGCCGCCAGTCTTCTTGAACGTGGCTTCCAGCTTCGCCACCAGCGCGGGCGGCGGATCGTCGGCTATGAAATGACGCACGAATTTTGTGGCGATGAACTTCGCCGTCGCAGGATGGCGCGCGATGTCCGCCAGCGCTGCCTCGCCCTGCGCGAAGCCGGTGTCTTCATAGGTCTTGCCGAGCAGCTTTTGCGGTCCCGGCTCATGCGCATTGGCATTGAAGACAAATGTGCCCGGTGCCCCCAGCTTCGCTTGCCGTCCCGCAAAGCTCCAACCGGTGATGATGCGCGCCAGCGAGGTGACATCGGCCTGCGTGTAGCCGCCGTTCACGCCGAGCGTATGCAGCTCCATGATTTCGCGGGCGAGGTTTTCGTTCAGACCCTTCTTGCGGTTTTGCCCGGCCCGCGAGTCCGGCCCGATCGACTGCTGGTTATCGAGAAAGAAGATCATGGCTGGATGCTGCTCAACCGCACGCAGCATCTCGCCGAAGTTTCCGAGCACATAAGGCCGGATCGCTTCACGCTCGAACGCGCCGGACCACATCCGCGCCAGTTCGCCTTTGTTCGCAGAGGTGCAGAAATGGTTAGACCAGAATGTCACCAGCCGTTCGACAAAGCCGCACTCCGCCATGGTGGCACGCTGCAGCCGCGCCAGCGCCTCGGCGCGGAATGTCTTCTGGATAACGTTGAGCGGCTTCGGCGGCTCTTTGGGCGGAGTCAGGGTCGGCGCCATCGCGTCGGGTGATGTCATCGCCGTAGGTGCGCCGGGTTTCATCTCGATTCCCGGCTCTGCCGACAAACCCTTCGATAAATTTTTCGGCATGTCTTTGGTCAGATCGTTACCGATAGCCGACATCGCCTGCGTCATCATCGCGGCAGCTTCGCGCTGCTGCTTCATGTCCTTCTGATAGTCGAACACCGCCTGCGCCAGCGCTGGAGTCGTCTGCAGGCCCGGTGCATCCAGCAGCGCGGCATTGGGCCGGCCGAGTTCCGCCTTCACAAAGCCGCGCGGATCGGAGGCCGCGCTGGAAAAATCGCTGGCCGCGCCGCCGCGTGCACCGAAGCCGAAGCGGTTGAGTGCGACCAGAGCGCCTTGCGGGTCACGCGCCATTGCTGGAACTCACAATTGATCTCAGAGGCAGGTTGGCCGAGGATGAATCGGCCACCCAAATATGCGCCTTCGGCGCATGAACGTCACATGAAGGATTCGGCAGAATCGTGAACGGGATCGTGACAAAACCGTCAGAAAGTCCCGCAGCGCAGCGGACAATGAGTTGCGCGCGTTGCGGAACGCCGTTTACCTGCGACCTTTCCGGCCGTTGCTGGTGCATGGACGAGACGGCGAAATTGCCGATGCCCGCGGAGGGCGAGGACTGCCTGTGTCAGGCGTGCCTGCGGGCGGCAGCGGAGAATCCAACTGACTGAAACGTCAGAACTTCATTTTCTGTCATGCCCGGCCTTGTGCCGGCCATCCACGTCTTCATCAAATCCACAAACGAAAAGGCGTGGATGGCCGGGACGAAGCCCGGCCATGACGAAATAAAGATCGTCTACACCGCATATCCCGGTGAATTCCGCGCCATGCCGCCGAATGCATCGAGCAATTTCTCGCGCCAGGCATAAATCGGATCGTCTTCCTTCAAGAGCCTGAACGAACTGATGGCGCGCGCCCACTGGAACGGGCCGAACACGATGTAGTCGGCATAGTTCGGCGACGCGCCGCCGAGATAAGGCTGCGTCTTGAGCGTCAGCCGCATCGGAGTGAGCGTATTGCGAAACACCTCGACCGCCTCATCGCGATTGGCGGCCGCTTCTTCGAGCGACTTGCCGAGACGCGCTTCGCGGGTCTTGCGGAAATAGGGCTGATCGGCCGGCCGCAGATGGCCATGAATGTCGGCGGCAATCATCGGGAAGATTCCCCCAAGGACAGCCGTGTCACCCCACCAGTTCAGCATCCGCCCCATGGCGCGGCCACCCTCCCCGCCGAACAGCGACGGGCGATCGGAATAGGTATCTTCCAGATAGTTCGCGATGGCCCATGAATCCGCGACAGACGTTTCGCCGTCGAGAAACACCGGCACCTTGTCCGACTGATGCGGCGCGATGGCATCCTTTTCGCTGAACCGCCACGGGATCGTTTCAGCCTTGATGTCCTTGTGAGCCAGCGCCATGCGCGTGCGCCAGCAATAAGGGCTGAACACGCGCTCGGTCTCGGTACCACAGAGTTCGAACAGCTTTCGCGCCACAGCCATGGCCTCAACCTTTCACAACGGCGGCGGTCTGTCCGAACAGCACCTTCTTCTGTTCGTCGGTGAAGGTCTTGCCGAGGTTTGAATTGACCTTCGGTCCAAGTTCATAGGCGCGCACGGTCGCAGGCTTGGCCTTGATCGCTTCGAACCAGCGCTTGAGATGGGGAAAGTCTTCCAGCTTCTGACCCTGCCGCTCATACGGGACGATCCACGGATACGCTGCCATGTCCGCGATCGAGTAATCACCCGCAACGTAATTCCGATCCGCAAGACGCCGGTTGAGCACGCCGTAAAGCCGGTTGGTCTCGTTGACGTAACGGTCGATCGCGTAGGGAATTTTCTCCGGCGCATAGTTGCTGAAATGGTGGTTCTGACCGAGCATCGGACCGAGGCCGCCCATCTGCCACATCAGCCACTGGATCACATCGAAGCGCTTGCGCAGATCCGATGGCAAAAACTTGCCGGTCTTTTCCGCGAGATAGATCAGGATCGCACCGGATTCGAAAATCTTCACCGGCTCGCCGCCATCGGCAGGCGCATGATCGATCATCGCCGGCATGCGGTTGTTCGGCGAAAACGCGAGAAAGTCCGGCTTGAACTGATCGCCGGTGCCGATATTGATCGGGTGAATTTTGTAGGCAAGGCCGGTCTCTTCAAGAAACATCGTGATCTTGTGGCCGTTCGGCGTCGGCCAGTAATAAAGGTCGATCATCTTGCTATCCTTGTTTCCGCTTGGAATGAGAACGCCAAGGCGGCGGCGCAAAGTCAATGCGATTGCATGAACCTTGCGCTTCGCGTCTGCGAAGTCAATGCCGCGCCGCGCATATCAAGCATATTTCATTCGCTCTCCAGCCGCGTGCGTGAAAGATTTTCATCGCTCAGACGCAAACAAAGAAGAGTCCCTCTCGCGTCCCAAAGATAGAGTTCCGGCAAATCCGAACTGGGGTTCGGAAATTTTGGGGTCAGGAAAGGCCGACAATGACAAAAGAATTCGGACGGCGTGATTTTCTCAAACTCTCCACCGCCATGGGGCTGGCCGCGACCGGCGGCTTCTCCTGCGTCAGTGTCGCCGGCGCAGCGCCGATCCAGGTGCCGACCATCGACAAGCTGTCGATCCGCGTGCTGGTCGATCAGCAGCACGACCAGTTCCTGAAAGGCTCGACCGTGAACGGCGTCGTTCACGACGCGCCGGGCGGCGGCCGCAGCGCCGATGCGCGCAACGTGTTGCATAATGAGTGGGGCCTGTCGCTGTTTCTGGAATCGCAACGCGAGCAGGAATTGCGCAACATCCTGCTCGACTTCGGCTACACCTCGCCTGCGATCATCAACAATATCGGACTACTGAATGTTGACCCTGCGAAGATCAACGCGCTGATCGTCAGCCACGGCCATATCGACCATTACGGTGGCCTGATCGGCTTCCTCGACAAGTATCGCAATGTGCTTCCCGCCGACGTGAAACTCTATGCCGGTGGCGAGGACAATTTCTGTCATCGCGTCAGCCGCACCTCCACCGGACAGTATGGCGAGTTCGGTATTCTCGACCGCAAGCAGATTACCGCGCAAAAAGTGCAGACCGTGCTGTGCGAGACGCCGACCGTGATCGAAGGCCACGCCTTCACCACCGGCAAGATCAAGCGCAACAGCGTCGAGAAAATCCTGCCGAACAGCTTTGTCGATTACACACCGGCCAGTGCCGGTTGCGACTATGGCCATTACACACCCGCGGAATTGCAGGGCAAGTTCACGCCGGACGAACACGTCCATGAGCATGCGACCTGCTTCAACATCCGCGGCAAGGGCCTTGTTGTCATCAGTTCCTGCGGCCATGTCGGCATCGTCAATTCGGTGCGGCAGGCGCAGGAAGTCTCCGGAGTACAAAAGGTTCATGCCATTGTCGGCGGTTTCCATCTCGGACCCGCGCCCGCCGATTACCTCAAGCAGATCGTCGGCGAGATCAAGGCGCTGCAGCCGGACGTGGTGATCCCGATGCATTGCAGCGGGTTGAACTTTCTGCTCGAAGCGCGGGAACAGATGCCGGGCAACGTCATCAACGTTTCCACCGGCAGCCGCCTGACGTTCAGCGCGTGAGCACGCGCCGTCCTCTGACACGCAGCGTGGCCTTCGTGGCCGCGCTGCTGTTGAGCTTTCTGGTTACGTCACCTGCATCTGCACAGGGCTCGTCGCGCTCCGCCGCCGAACTGATGGACGCGGTGATGTGGAATCGCGAACCGATCGGGGGCGCATTCTCGCTCAAGGACCAGACCGGCAAAACACGAACCGATGCGGATTTCCGCGGCCAGTTGCTTCTGGTCTATTTCGGCTTCACCTATTGTCCGGATATCTGCCCGACGGATCTGCAGGCCATCAGCCTCGCCATGGATCAGCTCGGCGCGGACGCAGCAAAAGTGCAGCCGCTGTTCGTCACCCTCGATCCGGAACGCGACACGGTGGAGCATCTCGCGCAATACGTGCCGCTGTTTCATCCGCGCCTGATCGGCCTGACCGGCAGTCTTTCAGATGTCGCGAAGGCGGCGGATGCCTACCGGGTTTTTTACAAACGCGTGAAAACCGGCGACAAGCCGGACGATTATACGCTGGATCACACCGCCTTCGTCTATCTGGTCGATCGCGACGGAAAGTATCTCGGTTTCTTTCCACCCGGCACCGATGCGCCGCGGCTGGTCGAGATGATCCGGCCGCATCTCAATGGCAAGGCCGAGCGCTAAGCGGTTGCGAGAAATGCACTGTCGTCATCCTGAGGTGCGCGCTTTTGCGCGCCTCGAAGCATGGGCGACATAGCCATGCGCGACATCCTTCGAGGCGCGCCGAAGACGGCTCGCACCTCAGGATGACGCGCTGCAACTTCGCCCCTACTCCACCGCGGCCTTTCTCGGCTCTACGATCTCGAAGCCGGTCGAGAACTCGTCGAGCAGGCCGAACAGTTCGCGCAGCTTGAGCGGATTGCCGCCGACGGAGACATCGCCAGTAAGCACACTGCCGAGGAACGTCCGCTGCTTGAGCGTGATCGCGTCGAGCGCTGCGCGGGTCAGGGTCACGCTGGCGTCTGCGTTATCCGAGAGCTTGCCCGCCGTATGCGTCAGAGCGGAGTTTTCCAGATTCATCACATAGGTCTGGTTGAGATCGGTGAAGGTCCAGTTGATCACGATCTTTTTGCCTTCAGCCTTGGCAGCATTGAGCCGCACGCCGAGGAAATCGAACGCGAGATCGATGGAAATGCCTTTCAGCAGTTCGGCATTCACCAGCGCGGGCGGCTGCGGCCCGACACCGCTGCGCAATTCCAGCGCCCCCAGCAGATAGGCATTGCGCCAGGTCGCGGCTTCGCTCTGGTAGCCGAGCTGTTCCAGCGCATCGGCGCCGAGATCGCGTGCTTCCTTGTTGGCCGGATCGGCGAACACCACCTTGCTCATCACGCTGGCGACCCAGCGATACTGTCCGGCCTTGTAGTCCTCGCGCGCACGTTTGATCGCGGCATCCGCACCGCCCATATATTCCACCGTCTTCTTCGCCTCTTCGGCTCGCGGCAACGGATTGAGATCGGCGGGATTGGCGTCATACCAGCCGAGATAGAATTGATAGACCGCCTTGGCGTTGTGGCTGAGCGTGCCGTAATAGCCGCGCGACGCCCAATCATTCGCCAGTGACGGCGGCAGCTTGAGCTGTTCGGCAATCTCCGTCGAGGTCAGGCCATGATTCAGCAGCCGCACGGTCTGGTCATGAATGAACTTGTAGAGATCACGCTGCTTGCCGAGAAACGAGACGATACGCTCGTTGCCCCACATCGGCCAGTGATGCTGCGCGATCACGACATCGGTCTTGTCGCCATAACGCTCGATGGCGTCGCTGATGTAGCGAGACCACAACCGGCCATCGCGGATTTCCGCACCGCGGATGGTGTAGAGATTGTGCATGTTGTGAGTGGCGTCTTCCGCCATGTTCAGAAGCCTGAACTGCGGGAAGTACATGATCATCTCGGATGGGGCTTCCGAGCCCGGCACCAGATGAAACTCGATCTCGACGCCATCGACCTTGCGCGTCTCGTAAGCCTGCTTGATCACATCGTTCGGCGGGATCAGCGAAATCGAGCCACGCGCCAGCGCCTTGCCCAACCCCGTATCGATCTGCGCCCGGTCGCCCACCGGCAGCGCGCTGCCGAACTGATATTGCGCGCGGCGTGACATCGCATTGCCCGCGATGACGTTCTCGGCCACCGCATGTTCCATGAAGCCGTCCGGCGCGATCACCTTGACCTTGCCGGACTTGGCGTCGTCCTCGGTGATGACGCCTTTCGCTCCGCCGAAGTGATCGGCATGGCTGTGGGTATAGATCACCGCTGCGACCGGCTTCGCAGGCCGGTTCTGCAGATAAAGATCGAGCGCGGCCTTTGCCGTCTCGTTGGAAAGCAGCGGATCGATCAGGATCAGTCCGCTGTCGCCCTCGATGATGGTGAGATTGGCGATGTCCAGTCCGCGCACCTGATAGACGCGCTCGGTCACCTTGAAGAGGCCATTGATGGCATTGAGCTGCGCCTGCCGCCACAGGCTGGGGTTGACCGTCGCAGGGACCTGATCGCTTTTCAGGAAATCGTATTGCCTGGTGTCGAATGCCGGCTTGCCGGTGGGACCGGGGATAATGCCGTCCGGCAGTGTCGCAATGAAGCCGCGCTTCGCATCCTCGAAATCGGCGCGATCACTGAAGGGGAGCGTCTTGAGGAAGGTATCATTGACCGCCCGGCTGGCGGGCTCCGCGTCTTTCGACTGGGCGAACGACGACGACAACGGCGCAATGGCAAACAAGGCCGCGGCCAGCAGGCTGGCGGTGCATTTTGACGACATGGGACCTCCCCGGACTGCCGCGTGGTCCTCGGCATGTGCCACGCGTTGGTTCCAGCCTATCAGGGGAAATGCGTAAGTTTCATCGCAAACTTCATGGACCGCGCCGAAGAAAATGCCCTTTTCTCTCCACGTTGCGCGCCCCATATTCCGCTCATGGCGAAGAACCCCGATTCCTCGAAGAAGCCCCCGAAAACCCCGAAATCGAAAGCTCATCGCCCCGATGTGCAGCCGATCGGCCCTGCGCTGGCGGAATTGCTCAACCCCGCGATCAACCGCGGCGATGCAGGCATGGGCTCCGGCACGGGTCTGCAGCCGCCGCCGGACAATTCGAAGGACCGGCGTTCCGGTGGCGAGGCCGCGATTCATCGCGCGCGGAAATCGACGCCGAGGGATTTTGTCGAGGGCGGTCCGCGCCCGACCCCGCTGCAGCCCGCTCCGCAGCCGCCCGGCGCACGCCTGAGCGAGCAACGCGGCTTCGAGGAAGCCCCGCAGGCGACTTACGGCACCAGCGCGCCGATTCCGACCCTCGATCCCGAACTGGCCAAACAACTCGGCTACGATGTCGAGGACGACGACTCGTTCCGTCCCGCGCGCAACAAGATGGAATCCCTCGGCGTCAAGGCAACCGCCGATGCGCTGGAAAATCTGATCCGCGAGGGCCGCCCGGAATTCCGCGGCGAAGGCGGCGAGGTCAAGGTCTGGGCTCCGCACCGCCCGCCGCGCCCGGAGAAATCCGAAGGCGGCGTGCGCTTCGAGCTGAAATCCGACTACGAGCCGAAGGGCGATCAGCCCACCGCGATCAAGGAACTGGTCGAAGGCGTCAACCGCAACGACCGCACCCAGGTGCTGCTCGGCGTCACCGGCTCCGGCAAGACCTACACCATGGCGCAGGTGATCCAGGCCACGCAGCGGCCCGCGATTATCCTCGCGCCGAACAAGACATTGGCCGCGCAGCTGTACGGCGAGTTCAAGAGCTTCTTCCCCGACAACGCGGTGGAGTACTTCGTCTCCTACTACGACTACTATCAGCCCGAAGCCTACGTGCCGCGCACCGACACCTATATCGAGAAGGACTCGTCGATCAACGAGCAGATCGACCGCATGCGCCATTCGGCAACGCGTGCGCTGCTGGAGCGCGACGACGTCATCATCGTGGCCTCTGTCTCGTGCATCTACGGTATCGGCTCGGTCGAAACCTATACCGCGATGACCTTCGCGATGAAAAAGGGCGAACGCGTCGACCAGCGCCAGCTCATCGCCGATCTCGTCGCCCTGCAATACAAGCGCACCTCGGCGGACTTCACCCGCGGCACTTTCCGCGTGCGCGGTGACACCATCGACATTTTTCCGGCGCACTATGAGGATCGCTCATGGCGCGTGAACATGTTCGGCGACACCATCGAAAGCATCGAGGAATTCGATCCGCTCACCGGCCACAAGCAGGACGAGCTCGAGTTCATCAAGATCTACGCCAACTCGCACTATGTGACGCCGCGCCCGACCCTGATTCAGGCGATGAAGAGCATCAAGAGCGAATTGAAGTGGCGGCTTGACGAGCTGAACGCGCAGGGCCGCCTGCTCGAAGCGCAGCGCCTCGAGCAGCGCACCACCTTCGATCTCGAAATGATGGAAGCCACCGGAAGCTGCGCCGGCATCGAAAACTATTCGCGCTATCTCACCGGCCGCAAGCCGGGCGAGCCGCCGCCGACATTGTTCGAGTATGTGCCGGACAACGCGCTGGTGTTCGCGGATGAGAGCCATGTCACCGTCCCGCAGATCGGCGGCATGTTCAAAGGCGACTTCCGGCGCAAGGCGACGCTGGCCGAATATGGCTTCCGCCTGCCGTCCTGCATGGACAACCGCCCGCTGCGCTTTGAAGAGTGGGACATGATGCGTCCGCAATCGGTCGCAGTCTCCGCGACGCCGGGCGGCTGGGAATTGAACGAAAGCGGCGGCGTGTTCGTCGAGCAGGTCATCCGCCCGACCGGCCTGATCGATCCGCCGGTCAACATCCGCCCCGCGCGCACGCAGGTGGACGATCTTGTCGGCGAAGTGCGCGAAACCGCGCGCAAGGGTTATCGCTCGCTGATCACCGTGCTGACCAAGCGCATGGCGGAAGATCTCACCGAATATCTGCACGAACAGGGCATTCGCGTGCGTTATATGCACTCGGACATCGACACCATCGAGCGCATCGAGATCATCCGCGATCTGCGGCTGGGGGCGTTCGACGCGCTGGTCGGCATCAATCTGTTGCGCGAAGGTCTCGACATTCCGGAATGCGCGCTGGTCGCCATTCTCGATGCCGACAAGGAGGGTTTCCTCCGTTCCGAGACATCATTGATCCAGACCATCGGCCGCGCCGCGCGCAACGTCGATGGCAAGGTCATTCTCTACGCCGACCAGATGACCGGCTCGATGGAGCGCGCCATCGCCGAGACCGACCGCCGCCGCGAGAAACAGGTCGAATACAACACGCTGCACGGCATCACGCCGGAGAGCATCAAGCGCGACATCGGCGATATTCTCGGCAGCGTCTACGAGCGTGACCATGTGCTGGTAGAAATCGGCGATGGCGGCATGGCCGATGACGCGGTCGCTATCGGCCATAACTTCGAGGCGGTGCTGGCCGATCTCGAAACCCGGATGCGCGAAGCCGCCGCCGATCTCAACTTCGAGGAAGCAGCTAGACTGCGCGACGAGGTGAAACGCCTGCGCGCCACCGAACTGGCCGTGGTGGACGATCCGACCATCAAGCAACGCGGCGTAGCGGCAAAAGCTGGCGCTTACGCAGGTAAAAGGAAGTATGGCGATGCCGCCAACCTTCCCGCGCAACTGGACAAGGCGGCCGCGCGCAACAAATCCCGCGCGCGCAAGCCGACGCTGGACGAGATGGGACCGGGAATGGAAAGCAAGATCTTCCAGCCGACCAACTCGCGCCAGTCCGGCCCGGAATTCTCAGGCCGCTCCACCGGCGGCGCGCCGGGTCACAGGGGCGGATGGAAGAAGCGGTAAGTGAGCTTCGCCTCCGGGCGATGTGACCCAGACACACGGTATGGCGATTCTGAAATCTCTCTCCATATGGAGCAGCAGATCAGGATATCCCCGCCTGCTTCTCTCGCTGAGCACTGCTTCGGCGAATCCGCATAACGAACCGCTTCAGTCCGAAAGTCTCTATGACACCCCTTTCCATTCTCGACCTTGTCCGCGTCACGGAAGAAACCGACGCGCGCGGCGCACTCGATAATGCCCGCGATCTTGCCTCTCATGCCGAAGGCTGGGGCTACCGCCGCATCTGGGTCGCCGAACACCACAACATGGCGGGGATCGCGAGCGCCGCAACGTCCGTCGTGCTGGCGCATATCGCCGCCGGAACAAAGACCATCCGCGTCGGAGCTGGCGGCATCATGCTGCCGAACCATGCGCCCTATGTGATTGCCGAGCAGTTCGGCACGCTGGCGCGGCTGTTTCCCGGACGCATCGATCTCGGATTGGGGCGCGCGCCGGGCACCGATCAACTCACGCTGCGCGCCTTGCGGCGTTCGCCGGAAGCCGCCGACAATTTTCCGCAGGACGTGCTTGAAGTGCAGGCCTTCCTGGCGCCGGCCGGTCCGGACCAGCGCATCCAGGCGGTGCCCGCAGCGGGCACCAACGTGCCGCTGTGGATTCTGGGCTCCAGCCATTTCGGCGCGATGCTGGCCGCCGAACTCGGGCTGCCTTATGCATTCGCATCCCATTTTGCGCCTGACCAATTGATTGCGGCGCTGCAGATTTATCGCGAGCGGTTCAAACCGTCCGAACAGCTCGACCGGCCTTATGCCATGGTCGGCGTCAACGTGATCGCGGCCGAGAGCGACAGCGAAGCGCGGCGGCTGGCCACGACACAGCAGATGTCCTTCACCAACCTCTTCCGCGGCGCGCGCGGCCTCAGCCAGCCGCCCATCGACGATATCGAGACATACTGGTCGTCGTCCGAAAAGGCACAGGCCATGCGGATGCTGGCGCGCTCCATCGTCGGATCGCCGGACACCGTTCGCGCCGGGATCGATGCGCTGGTCAAAGAGACTGGCGCCGACGAGTTGATCGTCGTCTCGGACGTCTATGACCATCCGACGCGCTTGAAGTCCTTTGAGATGATCGCCGACGCGGTTCGTTAACGCTGTGCATGATGGGCGGGCACGCCCGCCGGATCGCCCATTTGCAAAGCCCCCTCGCCTCCTGCTAGGTCATCATCGGATTTCCGAATGTGACTTATCTGAGCAAGACTTGGGGGACTGACCAATGGCCGACGCCGATCTGGATGCGATCATCCGGCAGCTTGCGAAGCAGCAGCACAAGACTCTCACCGCCGCCGTAAAGAAGCAGCGGGACCGTTACGCGTCGCTCGCCGCCAAGGCGAAGGATGCGCAGGGCAAGCAGCTCAACCGGCAACTCGCAAAGGACGCGCTGGAGATCGGCACCGCGACCGTGAAGCGGCTGCAGATGTCAGCCGACAACGCCGCCTACAGTCACGCACGCTCGATGCGGCAGGCGACTGAAGCAGCCAAGGAGGCTGCAAAGAAGATTGCGGCGGACGCGAAAGCTACCAAGCCGAAAGCATCTAAGAAAAAGGCTGCAAAGAAAGCGTAAGGGACGCGCGCGCTTCGGGATTCTCCGGCCTGCGCGATCAGTCCGGCGTTCATCACAAATCCCGCCGCCGACGTTTTTCGTCGCCACGTTTTTGGCCTAAGCTCTCAGTTCGCGCCGCGTCATCGCGGGCTTGCTCCGAGAAAACTCGGTGCACCGGACAGGGACGTCTTGCAGCGATCATGCTGTCTCTGATGAAGGACAGCGGTCCCATCGTCCCGTCGGGAGCGCACACATACTAGCACCGGACATCGTGCTGTCTATGCGGAACAACGATGTTCCGCCGGCTTGCGATGCGCGATGTGTTGACGCGCCCCGCAGTCTACTGCGCCAGCACGCGGGCGAGATCGATCAGGCTGGTGGAAATCGGCTTGGTACGCCCGGCGATTTCGGCCAATGGCGTGCGCGTGATTTCGCCGCGCTGTTCGCCGACCAGAACGCCGGAGACACCTTCCGCCAGCGAGGTCAGCGCCGCTACCCCAAGCCGCGTCGCCAGCAGCCGGTCGAATGCGGTGGGCGGTGCACCGCGCACCACATGGCCGAGCACGGTGGCGCGCAATTCGAATCCTGCCATGCCGCGGTTGCTCTCGAAGTGCTTCAGGATATGCGCAGCGTTCTCCTTGACGCCCTCAGCGAGCACCACGATCGCATGGGTTTTGCCGCGCTCGTAAGCCGCGCGCAGCCGCTCTGCGATCTCGAAAGCAGAAACTTCAAACTCCGGTGTCGAGATCACCTCGGCGCCTCCGGCCAATCCCGCCATCATGGCGAGGTAACCGCAATTGCGCCCCATGGTCTCGACCAGAAACGCACGGGTATGCGACGACCCTGTAGTGCGCAGATTGTCGATGGCGCCAACCGTCACATTGATCGCGGTGTCGCATCCGATGGTGACATCGGTGCCATAAAGATCGTTGTCGATGGTCGAGGCGATGCCCACGACCGGAAAGCCAAGCGCATGCAGCGCGGCCGAGCCGGTTTGCGAGCCGTTGCCGCCGATCACCACCAGCGCATCGATGCCCCGCGTCGCCAGATTGCGCAGCGCTTTCGAGCGGCCACCTTCCTCGCGAAATTCCTTCGATCGCGCGCTGCCGAGAAACGTGCCGCCGATTTGAATGATGCCGCCGACATCGCGCGCGGTCAGCCGTGTCATGCGATCGTCGATCAGGCCCTGCCAGCCTTCGCGCACGCCATAGACCGCGATGTCGCGATTGAGCGCGCTGCGCGTCACCGCGCGGATCGCTGCATTCATGCCGGGAGCGTCGCCGCCGCTGGTCAGGATCGCAATTGATTTCATGAAGGAACTTTATGATGCGATGAGCAGAAGGTCCATCCGTGGGCCATGATCGCTATGGAGCAAGCGCCATGGAGCAATCGGCGCTCGGCGACGAGATGCGCCGTCCCCTTGCACCGGAGAACAACGCATAACGTCACCGGCAGTTCCTGCGCGGGATCTAGGCAGACTTCCCGGAGTTGACCATCGGCTGGCCATTGGCGGCCAGCAATGCGCGCAGATCGCGGATCGGCGGAAACACCTCGACGTTCCAGTCCGATCCCTGGGCGTCGTGGGCGCGCTGCTCCATTTCGACGATCTCGCGATCTTCCGCGAAAATCCGCTCGGTGAACCAGACCAGCGCAGGCCATGCCAGATCGAGCAGGCCGGGAATTTTCGGACGGCGCACCGACAGCAACCCGAATGTCCGATTGAATTTCTGTTCGGCATCCACCGGCGTATAGGCGATCCACAGATGCATCACCGGCTCGTCGCCGGAGGTCCAGATCCGCAACGTCTGATACGGATATTCGGTGCGGATCGTCATCAGGTCGCGGCTGACGCGGTCGGCGCCGCGGCGGCTCGACAGGATCAAAGCTTCGCCCAGCGGCTGGCTGCCTTCGGTGCGCGCGAAACTGTAGTCGACCTCGATCCAGTCGTCGCCCTTGCGGCGGCCGAGATAGCGCGGCGCGATCTTGCCCATCTGGCGGCGATGCAGAAACTGGTGGTTCATGTCCATCAGGTTTTCATGCATGAAGGTATAGTGACAGCGAACCTGCTTGCCGAAGCGGCGGGTCTTGAAGGCCTTGTCCTGCGCCGAGCCGAGCGGACCGAGTTCGGTCACCGCCTTTGGATCGCCCGGCCAGATCAGGATCAATCCATCCTGCTCGCGGCAGGGATAGGCGCGAACTCCGTTCGGCAACTTGTCCTTGCCCAGATACGGCACATCGATGCATTTGCCTGACGCGTCATAGGTCCAGCCGTGGTAGCAACAGCGCACCGCGCAGCCTTCCACGACGCCCTTGGACAGGGGTACCTGGCGATGGGCGCAACGGTCTTCGAGGGCAAAAACCGCGCTGCCGTCCTTCGGACGTATCAGGACGATGGGTTCACCGGCGAACTGGGCGGCATAGGTCTTGCCGGGCTTGAGCTCTTTCGACCATGCCAGCGGATACCAATGATCGGGATGGGAGCCGATGCGCCGAAGGTCTATTTCTGGAGGCTGAATGAGTTCGCGTGTGGGCAAATCGAGAGTATCGGACATGAGACCCCTTGGAATTGCGAAGTACAGAGCTTGCACTTTGACCGGCGCATAATAAAGCGCCAATTGGGTTTGTCCGGAAGTTGTGGTTTCATCATGGCCGGTCACATCATCTCGCATTGGCAGAAGCACCGGCTCCTCATATGACTTGTGCTCTGCGGCCTTCGACGGACATATGAAAATGCATCAGCAGTCGGTACGCCTCGCCGCGCTTCTTGTCCTGATCTGCGCTGTCACGATGACAGGCGCGGAGGCTGCGAAGAAATCCGCCAAACCGGCGGAGCCGTTGGCGCAGGATACGTCGCTGAACAACCTGAAGGATGCGCCGAAGCCCGCGTCGCTGGCCTGCGAAGGTCCGTTCGCAAAAGACACCACGCACGACAAGCTCGTCGCCGACTTCGGCATCAAGAACGTCACATTCAAGGATGTGGACGTCACCAGCAATGTGCTGACCAAGGCCACCGTGCTGTTCGATGCCGACCCGACCCGGCGCGTGGTGGTGTTCTGGAAGGATGAGAAGACCCGCACCAGGCCGCTGGCGATCTCCATCGAGGCGCCTTCGACCTGGACCGGCCCCGGCGGCGTCCGCAACGGCCTGACGCTGAAGGACCTTGAAAAACTCAACGGCGGAAATTTCAGCGTGACCGGATTCGGCGGCATCGGCGGCGGCGAAGCCTCAAAGCTCGGCGGCCCGTTGGTGAACCTGCCCGGCGACTGTACGCTGACGATTCGTTTCGAGCCCGGCATCGCCAGTCCGTTGCCGCCCCGCTTCGCCTCCGTCACAGGCGACGTGCTGATTGCCTCGACCAATCTCATTTTGCGCAGGGTACGTCCGCAGGTCGTGCAATGGAGCATCCATTACCGCTGACGTGGCGGATTACCGTTGTCTTTACGCTCAATAATCCGGCGCGAACAATGATCGCAACCTTGGAGAGATTTCATTAAACCTCTCGCCGCATGCGGCTTGATCCCCGACTGGTTTCCACTTACGGAACCGCACGTGTGGGGGCCATGCAATGAACAATCCGCAGTCCGAGGAATGCGTTCGGACTTTTATTGATTCCTATTATGCCGGTGACGTCGCGCGCATGGAGCAATGCTGCGACGATGCGTTTGTGTCGCTGACACATGCGCCGGTCGAAGTCTTTCCGCATCTCGGTTTCCACGAAGGCAAGGACTGGATCGCGCAGGCGATCCGGATTCAGCGGGAGCGCTATTCCGAGCGCCGCCACACGGTTGAATTCGTGGTCGCGGACGAAACGCAGGCGGCAACGCTGGTGCAGGCCGCGCTCACCAAACGCAGCGATCAGCGCGTCATCACAATGCATGTCGGGGAATTCTTCACGCTGCGCGGCGGCCTCATCACCGAGCACCGCTCGATGTTCGATTCCTTCGATCTGATCCAGCAGTTGCTGGGGCGCGATCTCACCGACGAATTCGCCGCGCGCATGAAACATGCGATGCGGGGCGACGCCTAGAGTGTGATCCAGCTTCGCTGAATCACACTTCTCGCCCATCTTTTTGTTTGGGCATGATCTTTTCCAAAAACCGGTTTCTACTTTTCGGGATTATGCCTAGCGCGCCGCCGAAACGCCGAGCTCACGCACGAGGCCGAACCACAGCGCGGTCAATTCGCGTGCCGCAGGGTCCTGACTGGGCTTGAGGCGGACCGCCGTGTGCACCAGCACCAGTTTCGAGGCCGGATCGACAAAGATCGCCTGTCCATTGGTGCCCAGCATCGCGAACATGCGGCGCTTCGCCGGCATGATCCAGGTCTGATAGCCATAGCCGTAGAACGGCGTCGCCACGCGCGGCGCGCGGAATGAACCTTCGGGCGCCGTGGTCGCCTCGATCACCCATGCTTCCGGAATGATGCCGCCGCCGTCGCGGGCGAGCAGAAGGCCGAAGCGCGCGTAATCGCGCAGCCGCGCGGCGAGGCAGCAATAGGCCTGCTCCTGATTGTGGCCATCGACGGTCCAACTCGCCTCGTCCTCCGCGCCCATCGGCTTCCAGATTTTCTCGGAGAGATAATCGGCAAGGCGTTTTCCCGTCGCAGCCATCAGCACAAGGCCCAGTGTTTCGGTCTGCGATCCGGCATAGGCGAATTTGGTTTCCGGCGGCGCGGTGCGGGTGTTGTAACGGCGGAGCAGATTGGCGGCGCTGGGCAGATCGGAGCGGCGCAAATCGCGGCTGAACGCAAAGGCATCGTCGCTGCCGTCGTATCGTTCGGAAAATTCGATCCCCGCGCTCATGGTCAGCAGCGCGCGCAGCGAGGTCTGGCCGTAGGCGCTGCCTTTCATCTCGGGTACGTAATCCTGCGCGAGGTCTTCAATCGAACGGATCTTGCTCTCCTTGATGGCGATGCCCACCAGCATCGCCACCATGGTTTTGACCATGGAGTTGGACAGCAGGCGATCGGTGTCGCGCCGTCCGTATTGGTAGCGCTCGAACAGAATGGTGGAATCCCGTGCGATCAAAAGGCCGGTTGCCGGATGCCGCGCCAGATACTGGTCGACGGTGCGGCTCTCTCCTTCGAACTGGTAGCGCCAGACAGCGCCATCACATGCGCGCGCCAGTGGCGACGGCGCAACCGGCGGCGCGACCGCATGCGCCGGCAACAGCTTGTCGAAATTGCTGAAGGTCGCGACCATGTAGTCCTGCTTGGTCCGGTCGGCGATGGTGCCGAGCGGGTAATTCCGTCCGGCACCGTAAGCAGCGGCATCCGGTCCCGAACCGGAGAACGCCGGAGCACAGGTCTTGGCGGATTCCCCGGATACCTCTGCCGCCGCCCCGCCGGCCGCGAGCAGACTGCAAACGCCCACCGCCACGCGCAGCCGGTGCAGAACGGATCGGCAAGTCATCGGCGTTTCCAAAACATTTCTTATGAGGGGACGGCGTCAGCTCTTGCACCGAGGATCGCTCGGGACGACAGGGCGTTCAAGCCGTTCAGGCGATGAACCTGTTGGCGCTGCCGCGCGACAAAGCTTTCGCCGGGACACGGTCCCGGATCACGGGGAATATTAATGAAAACTTTTTTTCTGGCTGCTCTCGGGACCATTGCGGGTCTCATTCTCGGGGCAGCGGTCGGCATCCTGGCGGGCCTCGCCTGGACCAGCATTTTCAAGACCACCGATTTCGAAGGCTACAGCGCGATGCTGGTCTTCTTTACCTTTGCGCCCATCGGCGCGGTTCTGGGCGGCCTGATCGGAGCGATCTGGGCGGCCTACGCGGCTTCCCGCAAACGCCTGCGCATCGAGGACGGCGCCTGAGGCTCTGGCCTGCCGCTGCTTTGTGCGAACGCACGTTCTGATTGAACTTTGAGCGCCTATCCCGCGCTTCTCACATTTGTGCGTTGCAATATTGTGAGTTGTCATTTTGAAGTAAGTTGGTATTTCACATCCCAACAATGAAATTCCAGCATTTCAGCCTGAGCGTCACCGACGACGCAACGCAGGCCATTTGCTGCTGCTAAAAGACATTTCAGGACCTCAGAATGACAGAGCACAGCCTCTGGCGTTTTTCGCGCGCGTTTCATCGCGCGCTCAACGAGCGCCAGACCGATCATCTCGAAGCGATTCTGGACGAGAACATCGACTGGGCCATTTATGGCCCGATCGACATGTTTGCCTTTCTCGGACCGCGCCATGGCAAGCGGGCCGTCGTTGATGTCGTTCGCGAAATTTCCGACATCGTGAACCTTCACCGCTTCGAGCGGGAATCGGTCATGCTGAGCGAGAACTCGGCGGCGTCGCTGATGCGCTATTCGCTGACACCGACCGCCTCCGGCCAGCCGATCAGCGTCCGGATCGCCATTTTCGCGACTTTCAACGCGGGCCGCCTGATCAGCCTCCGCGCTGTGATCGACACCTTCGATCTGGTCGAACAGGCGCTTGGCCGCCAGATTCATCTCCCGAAGATCGCCTGATCCCTAGATCACATCCCGATCCTGACAAAGCCCCGCTCCTGCGGGGCTTTTCGTTTTGAGCGAGCGATTGGGATCACTGTGCCTTGAACCGGCTGAGTCACAATTGCGACAAACACAATTGAGACAAGATCACTGCATGGCAAGACGATGCCGCCGAAAGCCGGTAAGCTTGCCTGAAATGCTGGCCCCCGGTCAGCCGTCAATGACCTGGAATGCCGGACGCCTGGAATGCGGGACGCAAATGTCATGATGCCGCAAACGACGCCGCACCGCCGGATGACGATCGCGCTGGCGGTTGCATGCTGTTTCACTGTTGCTGCCGCCGATATCGCACAGGCAGAGGACATTGAACCTGAAGCGGCTGAAAACGCGGCGACCGATGTCGTCGTGCCCCCAGAATCGGAAATCGACTGGAGCATTCTCAACAGCGATCCGAGATCCATCTACGAAACAGAATCGCCCGCGGCTATCGATCGCAGGGTTCGCGCCGCGCTCGATGACCCGTGGTCGTGGAGCCGAAACGACAGGCCCGACGGATCGTCCGCCGTCGCCATCAAGCAACCGATCAGTCCGTTCCTGAACACGCGCGTTGGCGCCGATCTCAATGTCGCGACCCGAACGCCGACGACCTCGTCGGAAGTTCTGTTGCAGAAGATCGAAAACGACAATCATCTGATGCAATCGTCGGGCAGCGCGTGGGCCGCGATCACCGCGCCGGGCGTCGGTTCGATCTGGGACAAGACCGCGATCGAGGCGCGATCCGATCCGACACAGGAACAGAGCAAACTTGCGACATCGCTGACCAAGTCTCTGCCGTTCGGCGGCGATCGTTACGCGCTGACGCTGCAGCAAGGCTACAATGTCACGCAGCAAACACTGGTGCCGGTGTTCGGTCTCGGCGCATCGTCGCGGATTTACGAAACGGAGCAGTCTGCCAGGCTCGGCATTGCTGAAACCGGCACCAGCTTCATGGCCGGACAAAGCCATTCGACATCCGACGACAAATGGCTGCGCCGCATCGGCGCAGAACAGAAACTGTTCGGCGGCGTCACCGTCACAGGCTCGGTCGCCGAAACGCCAAGCGGGTTCGCGAACCGCAGCGTGAGCGCGGGCTTCAAGGCCCAGTGGTGAGTTCCACTTAACCTCCCGGCTACCATTCCGCGTTTTCCCGCTTTGTCCACGGTATGAATTGCCATTTGCCGCATCGTCGCCGCGTTTCGGTCACGATCGGCTGGACTGATGTACCGGTAAATCGTCGTGCGGGGGACATCCGCGCTCGCTCAACCTGCGAAACAAGGAACAGCCGATGAACGCTCTTCAGGCAGAAAAGTCCGAAATCACCGATGAGGACAAGAATCTCGCCGCCGTCACCGAAGTGGAAGCCGGCATTCGTGACTTCGTCCGCAAGGATGTTGCTTATCTTCGCCGCAACCCGGCGACACCGCCGGCCGATGCGCCGACCGATACATCCGCAGAAGCTGCGGTCAGCAGCGTCAACACGCTGATCCATCGCGTCGCAGGCGCATCGCTCGGCGAAATCGAAAATCTGATCGCGGAGCTCGAAGGTCTGCGCACGCTGATGCACAATGAAGGCCAGCGCATTCAGCGCGAACTCGCCGGCTATGCGCAACTCGGCCAGACCGCGATGAAATCGACGCGCATGATCGCCGACAATCTGGCGCAGTGGAAGCGCACCGCTCCCGAGCCGCGCCAGGACTAAACCTGACTGAACGAACTTCCTGTGCGCATGATCTCGCAGGATCGTGCGCACAGGCTCTCCCTGAGACTTGCTGCCGCCCTCTCCATGACACGAGTGGGCGGCACTTTTTATGCGCGGCGCATGCCCGGTGTTTTACGCAGGCCGCCGCGGCACGAACGCCTTGCCCTCGAACGAGAAGGCCACTTCGCCACGCTGGTTGGTGGCGGTGTTCAGGAATCCCACAAGCCCCCATTGCGGCCGCGATTCAAGCTCGCGCAGCGACGAGATTTCGGACACGTAGGTCAGGGTGTCGCCCGCCAGCACCGGCCTGATCCATTTCAGATTATCGAATCCCGGTGACGGCCCCGAAGCGACAGGCTTTTCGCCGCGCGCCAGAGCCTCTTCAGCTTCGCGCTTGAAGTTCGCGACCGTGAGCTTCATGAAAATCGCCGACACATGCCAGCCGGACGCTGCGAGACCGCCGAACACCGAGTTGCGCCCCGCCTCCTCGTCGAGATGAAACGGCTGCGGATCGAACTTCGCGGCGAATTTCTTGATATCGTCGGCGAGGAACGTAAACGAGCCCAGCTCGCGGCGTGTGCCGATCTTGATGTCTTCAAAGTATGGCATCGGGATTCCTCAACTCGCGCCGGTCGCCGAGCGCCGCAGCACCATCAGCGGCAGCGTTCCAAGCAGCAGGGTCTGCCCGGATGCGTTGCGCATATCGTTCTTGATGCGGACGAAGCCAACATCGGGGCGACTCTTCGACATACGAGTGTCCAGCACCTCGACCGAAACGCTCAAATCATCGCCAGGCCGCAGCGGCGAGACCCATCGGACTTCCTCGACACCCGGCGAACCGGCAGAGGCAATGTTATGGATAAAGCCGTCCCAGCAGATGCGCATCAGCAGCGAGCACATATGCCAGCCGGAGCCGGAGAGCCCCTTGAGCAGCGAGCGGCTGGCTGCCTCGTCGTCCAGATGCATCGGCTGTGGATCGAACTCGGTAGCGAACGCAATAATGTCGTCGCGGGAGACATGGTGCGGGCCGAATGTGCCGAAATGACCCGGCTTGAAGTCTTCGAATGTGAGTTTCATCATTTCAATCGCGTTGTGGATAGGCGCAGTTTGGCCGTTATTTGGAGACACCTCAAGCGAGGCGTTTCGCTGGTTACCTTCCGTCTGTTTCCGCGATATGCGACAACCTTCGGCATCCGGAGCGAGTCAGCCAGTCCCGATTCGCCCAATCGTCCTGACGGCCTCAGGCGTCCGTTCGCCTGCCGTCATCCATCTCTGCGGTTCATCTGGAGACAAACCCATGTTTCAGTTTCAGGATCTCTTCCAGTGGGACAGATTCATCACGCCTGCGATCATCAAGGTGTTCTATTGGCTGGCCATCGCGCTGGTGATCCTGTTCGGCATTTCAGGGATATTCTCTGCGCTGACGATGATGGCGATCAGCCCGTTCGGCGGCTTCATCCTGCTGCTGGCCGCGCTCGCCGGCATCGTCGTCGGGATCATCATGTCCCGCATCAGCGCCGAACTGATCCTGATCGTGTTCCGGATCAACGAAAATCTCGGCGCCATTCGCGATCAGGGCCGCGACCGGGGGATGTGAGCGGAGTGACTTCACCTCGCCCCGCACTTGCGGGGCGAGGGAGCAGAAAGATCAATTGTTAAACCGGAAATGCATCACGTCGCCGTCGGCGACGACGTATTCCTTGCCTTCCAGCCGCAGCTTGCCGGAATCGCGCGCACCCGCCTCACCGCCGAGCGCGATGTAGTCGTCATAGGCGATGGTTTCAGCGCGAATGAAACCCTTTTCGAAATCGGTATGAATCACGCCGGCCGCCGCGGGCGCCTTGGTGCCCTTGGTGATGGTCCAGGCGCGGGCTTCCTTCGGGCCAACCGTGAAATAGGTGATGAGATGAAGCAGTTCGTAACCGGCGCGGATCAGGCGATCGAGGCCGGCCTCTTCCAGCCCGAGAGTGTCGAGGAAATCGGCGCGCTCCTCGCGTGACAGTGTCGCGATCTCGGATTCGATCTTGGCGGAAATCGCCACTGCGACGGCGCCTTCCTTTTTCGCATGCTCGAATACCTGCTGCGAAAAGCTGTTGCCGGTGGCGGCAGCGCCTTCCTCGACATTGCAGACATAGAGAACAGGCTTCGAGGTCAAGAGGCCGAGCATGCGGAAGGCCCGCTCTTCTTCCGGCTTGCGCTCGAGGAAACGCGCGGGCTTGCCGTCGCGCAGCAGCTTCAGCGCGCGGTCAACCAGTTCGAGTTGTTCCTTGGAATCCTTGTCGCCACCCTTGGCCTTCTTGGAGAGATTGTCGACGCGCTTCTCGAGACTGTCGAGATCGGCCAGCATCAGTTCGGTTTCGATGGTTTCGATGTCGGCCAGCGGCGCGATCTTGCCTTCGACATGAGTGATGTCGGAATCTTCAAAACAGCGCACCACATGTGCCACCGCATCGACCTCGCGGATGGTCGCGAGAAACTGGTTGCCGAGTCCTTCGCCCTTCGACGCGCCCTTCACCAGACCTGCGATGTCTACGAAGGTCAGCTGGGTCGGAATGATCTGCTGCGATTTCGCGATCGCCGACAGCTTGTCGAGACGCGGGTCGGGCACGGCCACCGCGCCGACATTCGGCTCGATGGTGCAGAACGGATAGTTCGCCGCCTGCGCCGCCGCGGTTTCGGTCAGCGCGTTGAACAGAGTAGACTTGCCGACGTTGGGCAGTCCGACGATGCCGCATTTAAAACCCATAACCTGCCCTGAATTTTCCGGGCGATGCGCGCGTTATTTCCCGCCGGCATCGTCCTTCGATGTGAATCCCTTTGCATCCATCGCCAGATGCACCTTGTTTGCAAACGAGGCGTCCTGCCCGGTGACGATAAATGCCGCGTTGTCGGCGACCGCTTCGCACAGCGCCGTGACCCACGGCATTTCGCTTTTGGCGAAATCGTTGAGCACGTGCTGGTGCACCAAATCCTTGACGCCGGGATGCCCGACGCCGAGCCGCACGCGGCGATAGTCGTTGCCGACATGGGCGGAGATCGAGCGCAGTCCGTTATGCCCCGCGATACCGCCGCCGATCTTGACGCGCAGCTTCGCGGGCGGCAGTTCGATCTCGTCGTGAAACACCGTGATGTCGCCGACGCCCATCTTGAAGAACTTCGTCGCCTCGCCAACCGCGTTGCCCGACTCGTTCATATAAGTCGTGGGCTTCAGCAGAATGACGCGCCCGTTGCCGAGATTGCCTTCGGAGGTCTCGCCCTGAAAGCGACGGCGCCACGGACCGAATCCGTGACGCCGTGCGATCTCGTCGACAGCCATGAACCCGATATTGTGCCGGTTGCCCTGATACTTCGCGCCGGGATTTCCCAGTCCGACGAACAGGCGCATGGCGCGGGTTCTCTTCTCGGCTGCTTACTTCTTCTTGTCGCCGCCAGCAGGTGCCTTGGCAGCGGCAGCCGCCGGAGCCTTGGCGCCGGCCGCAGGAGCCGCGGCACCGGCCGCAGGAGCAGCACCGGCTGCAGGCGCAGCAGCACCCTCGGCACCGGCCGCCTTGGTCTCTTCACCGTAACCCGACGGCGGCACGACGGTGACCAGGGTCTGGTCGTCGCGCGAAATCGCACGCACGCCCTGAGGCAAGGTCACATCGCTGAGATGGACCGAGTTGTTGATTTCGAGCTTGGAGACATCGACTTCGATGAACTGCGGAATGTGCTCGACATCCGCTTCCAGTTCGACCGTGTGGTTGACGATGTTCACCGTGCCGCCCCGCTTCACGCCAGGCGAGACTTCCGCGCCGGACACGTGCAGCGGAACGCTGACGCGGATCTTGGCGCCCACGCCGAGGCGGAGGAAATCGATGTGCAGCGGGAAATCCTTCACCGGATCGAGCGAGAAGTCGCGCGGAATCACGCGGTGCTTCTTGCCATCGAGTTCGATGTTGAAAATCGTGGTGAGGAAGTGACCAGCGAAAATGCTCAGACGCGCAGCCTTGTCGTCGAGCGAGATGGTCAGCGGGGGCTGGTTGTCACCATAGATCACAGCCGGGACACGGCCTTCGCGACGTTCTGCCCGAGCGGCCCCCTTGCCGGCCTTCGGACGAGCGGTCGCCTTCAATTCCTTGACGGTCGCCATTGTTGAGTTCCTTGAAGTTTAAAAGTGAAGGGCCGCAAAGCGGCCCGGTTTCACGTCGCAGCAAGCCTCCAGGGGTGCGGGGGCCGCGAACGTGGCGGGTTCTTAGCCCCAAAGCGCCCAAAAGACAAGGAAACCGGCCGATTTTGTTGATGGTTTTGGCGTCAAAAGTGTGCCCTGAAAGTATTGGCCGGAGGCGCGGATAGCGCCTATTCGGCGGCCTGCGCCCGGTCGCCGCACATGAGAACCGAATCCCCGGCCGAGGTCGATGACGTAGCCGAGGGCGACCCCGCCAGCCAGTCCTCGGAGTCCGCCAGCGCGCGGAGCGCCTCGCACTTCCGTAGCAAGCTCGCCCGTTCGGCATCGTCGGACGTCGAAGCGGCTAGGTCTTCGCAGCGGGCGGCCCACTCGCGAAGCTCGGCTGAACTGTTGTTGATCATCGGAGCACCTAAGGAAAAACGGACATTCTGTTACCCACCAGAATACACCTCCAGATCTTCCTCGCAACGTATAACTAGTTGAATTTAAAAGAGTTTTTTACTAAGTTGATTCCTCTGGCAAAAGGAGCGGAACTTTGGTAAAATGATTGATTTGATTATTTTGCTCTTTGTTAAAGCAGATCGTCCGGAGCGCTCCGGACGTCGTCACAGGAGAAAAAGATGAGCGATTTGCGCGGGGAGCGCCTGCAAATCATGCTTTCACCCGAAGAACTGTCCGCGATCGACGACTTCCGCTTCAAGCACCGAATGCCGACGCGGGCCGCGGCCGTGCGGGAACTGCTGAAGTTCGGCCTGGCTTCGGCCAGCAGCGTGACCGCCGATGGATCGAAATCCAGCAACTATGGCGTTCTGCGCCGCGGGGCTCCGAATGCCAGCGAGGGCGATTCCAACGAGGGCGCGGAATAACCGTCAGACGACCGGATTCATGGCAACCGGCTGCGGCCGGCTCAGCACCCACTTCTTGCCCAGAGTAACCAACGGCTTCTCAACCGCATAATAAACCCCGACGCCCGCAACGATGCTGGCGATGCATCCGGCGAGAACGAATTCGCCGGATATGAAGGGCTGAGCCCCCCGCCCCGACAACAGAACCGCGCTCTTCACCACAGAGAGCGCAGCACCATGGACGAGATAGATCGAATAGGACGCATCGCCGAGCAACATCGGCACGCGCCAGGTCTTCAATGTCGATTCCAGCCCCAGCGCGCCGGTCACGATCAGGAATGCGGGGACGCCCCAGTGAAAAAAGCGCGTAGCATCCAGGCTCGCCGCCGACAGCATTCCCGACGTCAGCAACAGACCGAATCCGGTTACGAGCAGGAAGGCTGCAACCTGCGGACGCGGCAGCGCCCCGCGCTCGTACATCACGCCCAGCAGGCATCCGATCATGAACTCAATCAGCAACGGACTTGTATAGGTCAGAGCCACTGCGCCTGACGGCACAACAAACAGCGGCAAGATCACCAGCACGCCGAGGATCGCGCAAACCACCAACGCTCGATAACGCCGCGCGGTCAGAAGTGCGCAGGCGAACACGGCGTAGAAGAACATTTCGAAATTCAGTGTCCATCCCGCAATCAGAAGCGGCTGGATCTCTCCGGTACGCGGCGAGACGAATGGAATGAACAGCAGCGATCGCACCAGATTCCATAGCGGCGGCCAGTTCGCCGGATCGCGAAAGATCAGCCAGCTGCCATAAAGCAGCAGCGTCATCACCCAATACAGAGGAACGATGCGGATGAACCGGTGCAGCGCGAACGACCCTGGCGTGGTGCGCTCCGAGGCGGTGGTGATCCACATGATGAAGCCGCTGATGACAAAGAAAATATCGACGCCTGCTGCGCCAAACTGCAAGCCGCTGAAATGGAAATACTCTTGCGCCATGCCGTCGGCATGGAAGAACACCACCATCAACGCCGCGGCAGCACGCAGATACTGAATCGACAGAAGCTTCGGCATGTCCGGGCGTGGCCCCTTTACGTGTGCAATTTATCCGGACGAATGCCGGATTTGATTCAAAATTGCACCGATACGTACAGTCCGCGAAAGCCACGGATGCGTGAACGGCCTCGCCACCCATCGTTAAGGATACCTGTTAAGGGTCGGGAACCGGTTTTTCGCTACATCTGCGCGGGTAGATAACCACCGAACGCCCCGCAGAGGACGGATATGGCCGCTTTGGCAAAACTCCCGGTTTTGGAACAATCGCAATCGACGCGGCGCCTGCTGCTCGCATCGGACTGCGAAGACCAGAGCGAGGAGCTTGCGCGCATTCTGCGTAATGCCGGGAATGTAGAGGCAATTTCGATCTTCGATCTGCCCGATCATCCGGCCAGCGATTTCGCCGGCGTCGTGATCGACATCGACCTGACCTCGGCTGCCGCCGTGCAGCGCGTGCGCAGTAAACTCACCGGCAAAGCCTATCAAGCGCTGCCTCGCCTGTTCGTGCTGGCCGACGCCTTGCATCATGGTTCGGCACAGGCCTGGGCGCTCGGCGCGACCGATACGATCCAGCGGCCGTTCCATCCCGAAAGCATTCTGCATCGGATTCGCCAGGTTTTTCCGGAAACGCCGGAAGACGAGCAGGCCGCCGACGCGCGCATCCTCAGCACCGGCGTGACCGCCGCGCTCGTGGTGATGTCCAAAATCTTCCGCAGACTGCCTGCCGGAATCCCGCTGTCGGTTGACGACGTGATGGAAGCCGAAACGCAAATCCTGCGCGCGCTGAAGCGCTGCTCGCTGCGGCAATGGCTGATCGCGGTCAACAAGCATCACAACAAGAGCTATCGCCACACCCTGCATGTCACCGGCTATGCCGTCGCCTTCGCTCACCATCTCGGCATGCGTGAAGACGACCAGCGCCGCCTGACGCGCGCCGCCTTGCTGCACGATGTCGGCAAGGCGTTCGTGCCGCTGCCCATCCTCGACAAGCGCGGCGAACTGACCGACGAGGAACAGACCGTCCTCGCCCAGCACACCCGGCTCGGTTACAACGCGCTGAAAGAGCAGGGCGGTTTTCCGGGTGAAGTGCTCGACGTCGTCCTGCATCACCACGAAATGCTCGACGGCACCGGCTATCCCGACGGTCTTCGCGGCCAGCAGATCAGCGATATTGTTCGCATCATGACGCTGGTGGACACCTATGCCAGCCTGCTCGAACCCGACGCGACCACAGCGGCGATGACGCCGGAGCAGGCCTTCGGCATCATGGAACTGATGGGCGGCAAGCTCGACGGTGCTTTGCGTCAGGCGTTTCGGCCGGTGGCGCTGGGGACCTAAGCAACAGCAGTCAGCTTTGGTCGTCCCGGCGAACGCCGGGACGACTCAGAATTTGATGCTTCTGCAGAGGATATTGCTTTTGATACGTCTCCGCTATTAGATGCAACTGCAACTAATTTGAAGCGCGGACCGGCATGTATCGGTCCCGCAGGGAGAACGTCCATGCCGCTCGATACGCCGCTCACCCGCCGTTCGTTCGTGACTGCCACCGCGGCGCTTGGCGTGGGGCTGGCAACGCCAATCTTCGCGCAACAGGCTTATCCGGCGCGGCCCATTCATCTCATCGTGCCTTATGCCGCAGGTGGCGGCACAGATTTCTTCGCACGCCTCGTGGCGGCATCGATGAGCACAACGCTGGGCCAGCAGCTTGTAGTGGAGAACCGTCCCGGCGCCGGAACGCAGATCGGCGCGGAAGCCGCATCCAAGGCCGAGCCCGACGGCTACACCTTCCTGCTTGGCGACACCTCGACCTATGCATCGAACCGAAGCCTCTATCAAAAGCTGCCCTACGATCCGCAGAAGGATTTCGCATCGATCTCGCTGACCGGCCGCTTCGCCATCGTGCTGCTGGTCAACACCGACAAGCTCAATGTCGGTTCGCCGCAGGCGCTGATCGATGCCGCGAAAAAAGCGCCGGGCGCCATCGACTATGCCAGCGCCGGCGTCGGCTCGCCGTTCCATCTGGCGGCCGAACTGTTCGCGCAGTCCGCGGGCATCAAGCTCAATCATGTGCCCTACAAGGGTGCGGGACCGGCATTGCAGGATCTCGCAGGCGGACAGATCGGCATGATGTTCGTCGATTTCGCCACCGCGCGTTCACAACTGAATCTGAAATCGATCAAGGCCATCGGCGTGTGTTCGCCCGGCGAGTTCTACGGTCTTCCGGGCGTGCCCGCTGTTGCCGCCACGGTGCCCGGCTTCGAGGCATGGGCATGGCAGGGCTTTTCCGCGCCCGCGAAAGTCTCGCCCGAGATCATCGCGAAACTGCGCGACGCTTATCTCAAGGCCATCAACGATCCCGCGATCAAGCAGAAGCTAATCGATGCCGGGATCGATCCCTTGCAAAGCACGCCGCAGGAGATGGCGGCCTATATCGCATCCGAAACCGCGAAGTGGGAGAAGGTCATCAAGACCGCCGGCATCAAGCTGGATTGATACAGCCGCTACGCCGCGCGATCATGCATACAAGTCAGGCCTGCGTCGAACCTGAAATATTCTGAAGCTCGTTCAGGCCGCGAACGAACATTTCGACAGCAACGACATAGCTCTTTTGGTATTCAAAGGGGCGCGCCACCGGGGCCGACATCTCGTTGATGACAAATCCGCGCACGAGGCTCTTGAGGATGCGGATTGCATGCTTGGTCGCTTCGGTATCGAGGCCCGCTTCGGAAAAGACACGCATGACCGTCTGCGCCAGTTGCCCGGCGGCTTTCTGATATTCCGGGTTGTCGACATCCGGATCGCGAAATGACGCAATGGCCAGCCCCGGACTGCCAAGCGCGAAACTGCGCATGGCGAGCGCCATCGCGCGCACGGCGTCCAGATCCGTTTTTCCCTGGACCGATTTTTCGATCTGACGCCGCAACCCCTGATAGCCTGCAATGGCGAGGGCCTGCTTCATCTGCGGAATCGAATCCACCTTCCCGAAGAAGGCTTCCATTTCGGAAATCAGGTCGGCGGCAATCTTCTTGTCCCATCGCGATGCGGGCGCCTTAATGACGTGCTCAACCTCGGAAATCTTTGTGCGGTCGAACGCAGCCACGGCTCACCTCGCAACGTCACCCCTCATTCGGATTGCACCAGGCGACCAACGCGCGATCTGAACGCAGATTGGTCAACGTCCTTGGCGCAAACTGGAGGCTTTTCGATTCAAATGCTCGGCGTCGCGCGGGAACCGGCTCACATCCCCTTGACCCCGGCCCGGTCGAGCTGCGCCTGCTTTTCAGGTGTGATGGCTTTTCGCCACGCGTCTTCTGCGCCGGGTTCGGGAAGGAACCGGCCGAATTCGATCATCTGCGGTGCATCGATGTCCTGAATGTAGAACCAGAGATCTTCGGCGCCGACGCCCGCGATCGCCCGCACCTTGCCAGCCGCCTCGCTCATGAGTTTCTGCTTCACGTCGATGCCCCGGCCCGCACGGATCATCCCATGGACGAAAATGTGCGGATGCGCGTTCGGTTTGCCGCCGATGAAATGTTCTCCATTCTCGATGACGCGAAAAATCACCTGCGCAAAGAAAGCGGGGGCGCCCGTGCTGACGTGATGGGCCTGTGTAATTGCCTCGGCGATCTGGCCTTTCTGATGTGCTGAAAGCGGCAGGTTTGCCGTCGTCACGGTGTAGGTCGGCATCGTTTACTCCTGTTTGACGCATCGACCGCGCCTAGCGGCCGCCTCGGCGGAACGTGACGAGATATAGATGCATATGCAAGTTTTATTTATTGTATATGCATCGAATATCGCATAGGCTAGGCCATCACGTTGAGCGAGACCGATGTTCACCGACTGCTACTGCACCCAGTTCCGCCGCTCGTCGCGGGCGTTGACCCGGCTGTACGACGCTGCGCTCAAGGATCACGGCATCCGCATCACGCAATTCTCGCTGCTGCGGGCACTCCGTCGCCTTGGCGGCGCGGCGACGTTCAGCCAGCTGGCCGAAGAGGTCGTCCTCGACACCACCACCATTTCCCGAAATGTGAAAGTTCTCGCGGCGAACGGCTGGGTCAGCTTTCAAAACACCGACGATGGCCGCGAGAAGAAAATCCGTATCAGCAACGCGGGAGCAAGGAAGATCGACGCGGCGACGCCCAGCTGGCAGATCGCGCAGGATCAGATTCTGGCGTCCGCCAAGGAAATCTTCGCGGCCCGCAAGGGCGACCCCCTGATAGACACGCTCGAAAAGCTTCAGGCGCTCTCGGGTACAACCGAGACCGAAGAACCGGCCATCGTGCGCAGCAAGCGCGGAAAAGCCTGACATCAGCCCACGATTTATCGATCAACACAAAGGAGCCTCACCATGCCGTTCGTGCGTATCGATCTTGCCAAGGGAAAACCGGCCGACCACCGCAAGGCCATCGGCGAAATCATCTACACAGCGATGATCGAAACCATCAACGTCCCTGCCGATGACAAGTTTCAGGTCATCACCGAGCATCCGCCGGAAGAACTGAACTTTCCGAAGAGCTATCTCGGCATCGAGTACAGCAGGGATATCGTTTTCATCCAGATCACGCTCAATGCGGGCCGCACGGTCGAGATGAAGAAGGCGTTCTACAAGCGCATCGCCGACGACCTGCACACGCAGTTGAACATCCGCCGCGAGGACGTGTTCATCAGTCTGGTGGAAGTTCCGAAGGAAAACTGGTCGTTCGGCAACGGCGTCGCGCAATACGCATGACGCTTTGCGGCCTCAGGTCTCGGCGACGGGGCCGATCTTCTTCTCGAGGGCGGCGATGCGCGTCTTCAGCGCCTCGTTCTCCTCGCGGGCAAGCCGGGCCATGTCCTTGACCGCCTCGAATTCCTCGCGCTTGACGAGATCGAGATCGCGCAGGATGCGCTCGGCCTGGCTGCGCACGACGGTTTCCACCTCACGCTTCACGCCCGAGGCGGCGCCCGCGGCGTCATTCATCAGGCGAGCGATCTCATCGAAAAAGCGGTTGCTGGTCTGGGTCATCATCACACTCCGGAATGGCCGATTACCGCAGTTAACGTGATCAGACAATGGTGATGACATTGGCGGGGCGCAAGATGTAAACATCGGGATCGTAAACGCTTATTCCTGTCGCAAACCGGTGCCACTTTCGCGGACTGCTCGTCCCGATTCTTAAGACAAGCCCTCGCATCCGCCGGAACAGCTCGCCCATGTTTCTCACCATCGCGTTCCCCGTTTTCGACCCCGTTGCCATCGCCATCGGGCCGATCGCGATCCGCTGGTACGCGCTGGCCTATATCGGCGGCATCGTGCTGGGCTGGCTCTATGCCCGCAGGATCATCCGCAGCGAGAAGCTATGGGGCGGCAAGGCCCCGTTCACGGTGCAGGATTTCGACGATTTCATCCTGTGGGTCACGCTCGGCATCATCCTCGGTGGCCGCACCGGATACGTGCTGTTTTACAATTTCAGTTTCTTCGCGGCACACCCCACCGAGATCTTCAAGCTGTGGACCGGCGGCATGTCGTTCCACGGCGGCTTCATGGGATGCGTGATCGCGGTGCTGCTGTTCGGCTGGAAGCACAAGATCTCGGTCTTGTCGCTCGGCGACGTCACCTGCGCGGTCGGCCCGATCGGCCTGCTGCTCGGACGGCTGGCGAATTTCATCAACAGCGAGTTATGGGGCCGCGCGGCTGACGCCAGCGTGCCATGGCGGATGGTATTTCCGAACGGCGGCCCGCTGCCGCGTCATCCGAGCCAGCTCTATGAAGCGGGCCTCGAGGGCGTGGTGCTGTTCATCATCCTCGCGTTGCTGATCCGTGGCGGCGCGCTCAAGCGTCCCGGCCTGATCATCGGTGCCTTCGCCGCGCTCTACGGCGGCGCGCGCATCATCAGCGAATTTTTCCGCGAGCCCGACCCGCAACTGGGATTCCTCTGGGGCGGATTGACCATGGGGATGATCCTGTCGATCCCGATGATCCTCGCCGGCCTCGCCTTTATCGCCGCGGCCTGGCGGCGTGGACCGCGCGCGGCGGGTGACGCCGCGGCCAAAGCAGCTTAATAACGTAAAGTTATATTTGAATTTTCGTTTCCCGATTTGTCCGAGAGTTTGCCGTGTCCGATTATTCGCCGCTCGAAACCCTGATCCGGAAGCAGATCAAAGCCAATGGGCCGATGCCGGTGTCGCGGTATATGCAGATCTGCCTGACGCACCCGGAATACGGTTACTATCTCAAGCGCGATCCGCTCGGCCGCGACGGTGATTTCGTCACCGCCCCCGAGGTCAGCCAGATGTTCGGCGAGTTGGTGGGCCTGTGGGCCGCCTCGGTCTGGCACGCCATGGGCATGCCGGCAGAGGTCAAGTTCATCGAGCTTGGCCCCGGCCGCGGCACCATGATGGCCGACGCGTTGCGCGCGGTGAAAATCCTGCCCGCCTTCCGCGACGCCATCAGCGTACATCTTGTCGAAAAGAGTCCGACCCTGCGCGGCAAGCAGCGCGACAAGCTCGCCGAGGCCGCCCATGTGGAATGGTACGAGCAGATCGAGGACATTCCAGAAGGCCCCGCGATCATTCTCGCCAACGAGTTCTTCGATGCGCTGCCGATCCATCAGGCGGTGCGCAAGGAGACCGGCTGGCACGAACGCACCATCGTGATCGATGGTGACGATGCGCTCGCCTTCAGCACCGCACCCGATCCGATGCGGCGCTTCGAAGTGCTGCTTCCGCCGGTGGTGCGCGCAGCTCCCGTCGGCGCGATCTTCGAGTGGCGCCCCGACAATGAAATCATCACGCTGGCGCGGCGCATCCGCGATCAGGGTGGCGCGGCGCTGATCGTCGATTACGGCCATGTTCGCAGCGATGCGGGCGAAACCTTTCAGGCCGTGGCGCGGCACAACTACACCAACCCGCTGCGCAATGCCGGTCTTGCGGACCTGACCGCGCATGTCGATTTCCAGGCACTCGGCCGCGCCGCCGAGGATGTCGGCGCACGCGCCCATGGACCCGTGGAGCAGGGTATATTCCTCAAAACACTCGGGATAGAAACACGCGCGCAGGCCTTGATGAAGAACGCCACCGAGGACAGCCAGAAGCTCACCGCCGCGGGCCTCGCGCGCCTCACCGGCCCAAGCCCCGAAGGCATGGGTTCGCTGTTCAAGGTGCTCGGCATCTCGCATCCAGCGATTAAAACGCTGGCGGCGCTGTCCGATCAGGATGCCAAGTCGCATCAGGATGCCAAGTCGCATCAGGATGCCAAGTCGCATCAGGACGCCAGATCACGTCAGGAAGCAAAGTCATGACGTTTTCGTCGTCCCTGCTCTCGGCCGTGCCCGGCCTGCGCCACGCCTTCTTCTCGCGTGAAGGCGGCGTGTCGAAGGGGATTTACGAGAGCCTCAACGGCGGCATCGGCTCCAATGACAATCCGGCGGATGTGATCGAGAACCGTCGGCGCATGGCGGAGCATCTCGGCGTCGCGCCAGCACAATTCCTCACCGTATTCCAGATTCATTCCCCCGATGTCGCGGTCGCCACCGCGCCGTGGGGCACCGACACGCGTCCGCGCGCCGACGCGATGGTGACGAATGTTCCGGGCCTTGCACTCGGTGTCACCGCCGCAGATTGCGGACCGATCCTGTTTGTAGATCCCGACAGGCGCGTGATCGGCGCGGCGCATTCCGGCTGGAAAGGCGCGATCGGCGGCGTGCTGGAAAACACCATTGCAGCGATGGAAAATCTCGGCGCCTCGCGCGGCTCGATCATCGCCGCCATCGGCCCGCTGATCCGGCAACAGAGCTATGAGGTCGGCGCGGAATTTGTCGCGCGCTTTTCCGAAGGCGCGCCGGACAACGCGCGCTTCTTTGTGCCGTCAGAGCGCGCGGATCACGCGATGTTCGATCTCGCAGGCTATATCCGGATGCGGCTGGAGCGCGCAGGAATCTTGATGATCGACGATGTCGGCGTCGACACTTATGCAGACGAGCGCTTCTTCAGCTATCGCCGCACCACCCACCGCAAGGAACCGGACTACGGCCGCAACATCCACGCCATTGTGCTGGACGGCTAGAATTCTCGTCGAGCGGCCTTGACTCTCCACCTGGTGGAAGCCCCACAAGGCTTCCATGACACAGCGAACATACACCATCGGCGAAGCCGCGCGCCTGAGCGGCATCTCAGTGCGACGGCTGCGGTTTTATTCCGACAAGGGATTGCTGCCGCCTGCGGGACGCACCGAAAGCGGCTACCGCGTCTTCACGGACGAAGAACTTGTCCGCCTCGATCTGATCCGCTGCCTGCGCGACGCCGGCATCGGTCTCGACGCCATCCGCGACGTGCTTGCGCGCGACCTCTCATTGACCGACGCGCTGAAGCTGCGGCTTCGCGCTCTTGAAGCCGAGATCGCCGCTCAGCGTCGCGTCGCCTCCACGCTGCGCGCCGCGCTTTCATCCCCCGAACTTACCGAAGCAGATTTGAGGAGATTCTGGACCATGACCAATCTGTCCCGTGTTGAACGCCGCAATGTGATCGAGCGCTTCTACAGCCAGGTATCGCAGGACGTCCGCATCGATCCCGAATGGATGCGTCAGATGATCGAGGCCAGCACGCCTGAACTCCCCGACAATCCGACGCCGGAACAGTGCGACGCCTGGATCGAACTCTCGGCCATTCTCAACGATCCGGAATTCGTCGCCAACGTGCGCGCCAATGCGAAGGAGGTCTGGGACACCAACAACTTCGATCTCCAGGCCTGGCAGGCCGCCGGAGACCCGTTTGTGGCGAAAGCCAAAGCCGCGATCGAGCAGGGATTCGGACCGGAGTCGGAAACGGCACAGGCCCTTGCTCAGGAATGGCTGGAAACCTCCGCGCACGTGATGGGCCGCACGCCGGATGATGATTACAAGGCATGGCTGCGCACGCGATATGCCGCGCACGACGCCCGCGCCGTGCGTTACTGGGAATTGGTCGCCATCATGAGAGGCCAGCCGCCGGAAACCAGCCCCAACAGGGAGTGGAACTGGATTATCGCTGCCATGAGGCATCGTCTGGCCTGACGGCCCGGTTTGCCGTTAGCATTTGGCTCAAATGCGATTGGCGCGGGTTGCCGGTTGCAAACCCTGCCCACAGCCTGCCCTAGACGTTAACGCTCATTAACGATATCGCTGGACCGATCCCCGCCGCGCAGGGCACAACCTGCCGGCGAGACACCGGGGCGGGCATGGATTTCACTGGGCGAACAATCACTTGGACAGCCTCTTGGAGGATGCTGCGGGTTGCGCGGGTGCCTCTGCTGCTAATCCTGCTGAGCCTGACCGCCGCCTGCACCACCAACGGGTCCGGGCCGGTTGCCACCACCGCCTCGTTCGGCCCGACGGTTGCCTTCGAATCCGTGGACGGCCCGCCGCCGCAGGTGTTCGACAAGCTGGTGCGTGCGCTGGAAAGCGAATCCACCGCCCGCAGCTTCACCATCGTCTCCCGCGAAACGCAGGCCTCCTACCGGGTCCGCAGCTATCTTTCGGCGCAGGTCCGCCGCGGCAAGACCACCATTGCCTGGGTCTGGGATGTCTACGACCGGGATCAGGAACGCGCGCTGCGGCTCAGCGGCGAGGAACCTGCCGGCAAGGGCCGCGATGCCTGGGCCATGGCCGATGACCAGATGATGCGCCGGATCGCGCTGGCCGGGCTGAACGGCCTCAACGGCCTGATCAGCGGGTCCAGCGCTCCGGATTCCCCTGCCCCGGTTGCGCCGCGATCAGGCCCCGCCATCGCGCAGGCGGATGAGAATCAGCCGGAATCGGCGCCCCGGCAAATGCAAACGCTGGCATTCAGCGCCCATTAGGGATGCAGGCGCAGGTCTGCGCCGGTTTTTGCAGGAAAACGTGCTCGAACCCGAGGCTTTGTATTGCCAGCCTCGTCATGTCCTTGTTATCACGCGCGCCTGCGAAGGCATCAGGCTCCGGTTCCGTTTCATAGGCAGCGACATGTTGAAAAGCGTTTCCCCCACGTCAAAAGGAGAAGCTGCGATTTCAGCGAAGAATGGCTCCATCAAGCTGGTGGCCGGCAATTCGAACCCTGAGCTGGCCGCGCAGATCGCCTCATGGCTCAACCTGCCGCTGGCAAAGGCCAGCGTGCGGCGCTTCGCTGACAACGAGATCTTCGTCGAGGTGCTGGAAAACGTCCGCGGTTCGGACGTGTACATCATCCAGTCGACGTCGTTTCCGGCCAACGACCACCTGATGGAATTGCTGATCATCACCGATGCGCTGCGCCGCGCCTCCGCGCGCCGCATCACGGCCGTGATCCCCTATTTCGGCTATGCGCGGCAGGACCGGAAGGTCGGATCGCGTTCGCCGATCTCCGCCAAGCTGGTCGCCAACCTGATCACCCATGCCGGCGCCGATCGCGTCATGACGCTCGACCTGCATGCCGGACAGATTCAGGGCTTCTTCGATATCCCGACCGACAACCTTTATGCCTCGCCGGTGATGGTGAAGGACATCAAGGAAAAATTCGATCTCGCCAACGTCATGGTGGTTTCGCCGGACGTCGGCGGCGTGGTCCGTGCCCGCGGTCTGGCCAAGCGCATCAATGCGCCGCTGGCCATCATCGACAAACGCCGCGAGCGCGCCGGTGAATCCGAAGTCATGAACGTCATCGGCGATGTCGCCGGTTACACCTGTATTCTGGTGGACGACATTGTCGACTCGGGCGGCACGCTGGTGAACGCGGCGGATGCCCTGCTCGCCAACGGCGCCAAGGATGTCTACGCCTACATCACCCACGGCGTCCTCTCCGGCGGCGCGGTCGCCCGCATCACCTCGTCGCGCCTGAAGGAACTGGTCATCACCGATTCGATCCAGGCCACCGACGCGGTACGCAAGGCGCCGAACATCCGCATGCTGCCGATCTCGGGCCTGATCGGCGAAGCCATCGGCCGCACCGCCTCTGAAGAGTCGGTGTCCAGCCTGTTCGACTGAACCAGACCTCAATCCAAGAAGCCTGACGCCAAAAAATATTTTTGGTCGCGCGTCACGCGCAACGCATCTTCGCGACTCGCAATCCGCGAATCCGATTCCGTTTTGTTCTCACGCACGCAATCGCCGGGACGCAACGCGGCCCGATGTAAGGGCCTGCGCTGACTCATGAATTGACGGAAGACGCAACGAAATCCGCAGGCCGTCGTCACGCTCTGCGCTTCCTGTTGAAGACTGACGGAATTAACCCATTGCCTGTGGACGGGATTCGGCACGGCGTTGCGCCGATTCCGCAAATCACCGATCAATTCTGACACAAGGTTGCCGTTGCGGCGCACGTCCTGAAAGCCGGGTCGTCATGATCGTGAACGGAGAACTTGCAGCGACAGTTGTCGCTCGTTCTTTGCGTTTCGTTCAGGCGTTTCACATCCCACACCAAGCAGAGGGTGAAGGCAGCATGTCCCATCTGGACATCATCACGGATTCGCGAAACAGCCCGCTGTCGGTGGTCGAGGAAATCGCATCGACCCACGACTGGTCGTTCGAGCGCTCGGGCCAGGACGAGATCACGATCCTCACCCAGGGACAGTGGACCGACTATCAGCTCTCCTTCACCTGGATGGGCGATATCGACGCGCTGCATCTGGCCTGCGCCTTCGACATGAA
>CAZQMD010000005.1:0-46121 GCA_964594185.1 uncultured Afipia sp.
CCCGCCGCCGATGCCACGGATGGACTGTAAATTTCCATCAGCGGCTGGCCTTTACTGACTTTGCTGCCGGTGGTGACGTTCGCGACTTTCTGTACCCAGCTTTCGGCTCGCATCGAAATGACGGAGATGCGGCGCTCGTCGAGCTGGATCGTGCCTGGCGCACGAATGAGGGTTCGAATGACGCGCGATGTTGCGGGTTCGGAGCTGACGCCGGTACGCTGGATCTTCCCTGGCGAAAGCTTCACCGATCCATCGTCGCTGTCGTCACCGTCATAGACCGGGATGTAATCCATCCCCATCGAATCCTTTTTCGGCGTCGGCGAGGTGTCCGGCAGTCCCATCGGATTGCGGTAATACTTGATCTTGCGCTCCGCCGCTGTCGCTGATGCGCTCTCAATCACTGGCGCTTCGTCGAAACTGACATCAGCAGCCGCAGGTACGGCCGTGTAGTCACGTCCATCCGGCGCCTTCTTTGGTGTTGGCGAGTAAAACGGTCTGCCGTCGGGATCCTTGTAGTAGATCGTTGCGCCATTCGTTTGCGCGGCCGCAGATGCCAGAGCCGCCGGGCTTGCCCCTTCGGCTGGCTGATGTTGACCGCGGCCGGTGATGAATCCGCCACCCGCCGCCGCGATCAATGCGGCGGCAGCAGCAATAGCCAGGCTGACCGTTCTCATCACTGCGCCGTGATGACGAGTTTGCTTTCGACGGTGCCGGTCTCGCCCTGTACTTTGGCCCCGAGCGAAAGTTGCCATCGGCCCGCCATGCCGAACGTGGCCTTGAAGCGGTAAGTGCCAGGCTCGGCGCTAGGAGCCGAAGCGACCTTGGTGGCCATTTCCTGCATGCCGTCGGGCGCCATGTCGAGACGCGTTGCGAAGATCACCGCATCAGGCACCGCCTTACCGGTGGTCTTGTTGACGAGCCGGACCGTAATGGTTTTGTCCGGACCGGCCTTAACGGTCTGGTCGACGAGCTGGAACTCATAGTCTTTGATGTCGGCGCGTGCGGCCGTGACTGTGCCACTGATAGCAATGCCGATGAGCGCCCCCCGGAGGGCGCGCGGTAGATTGAACTTCTTCATTTCAAAATCCTCGAATGATCATGATTGCCGCAAGGCGGCATGCGTCGATCCGCGCGACCGAGTCGCGCGGCAACACGGCGCCGAGGCGCCGATCAGATCAGGTTCGAGGGGGTTGGTCGGGAGGAGGACGATCGAAACCGTCGGCGATCCTATCGTCGAAGGCCGAAAATAACTTGCGCGTTTGCAGAGGTGTCACGACTCCAACTGCCATAGGAGGTTCCGCCTGGGCAACGTTCAACGTACACATCGCGCGGAGCGGACAATCCTTACAATCGTTGCTCTTCTGTGTATCCGGACAGCAAGGCATGTCGGCGGACATCGTCGACATATCACTCATCTCTGCCGCCGACAGCAGTTTTGCCGCCGCCGGCGTGGTCAGCGGCGAAACAATGAGCCCTACAATCGCAAAGACCGCGAGCAACCGGCTGATGAGTCGGCAAAAATCCATAGTCCAACCTCACATAGGATCGTGGACTTGTGAAGATGGATCACATCACAAATTCGCCACCACAATGGGCCGGGAACGAGCGAGCGACGACGTTAACCTAATTAAGGGAACCGCCTTAACCAGCGATATCCCCGCCCAGGAAGCGCATAAATGTTTGACGGCCAGAGGTCCCGAAAAGAACGACCTCATACCTTTCGGGCGCGCCGCCTTCCATTCCGGGTGATCCGACGGGCATTCCGGGAACCGACAATCCGACGGCGTTGGGACGCTTTTCTAGCAGTTGTCGTACAGCGGCTGCAGGGACATGACCTTCGAGGACATATCCGCTGACTTCGGCAGTATGACAAGCGGCCAGGTCGGGTGGTACGCCGAGACGCGTCCGGACCACGTGAAGGTTTGTCGTTTCATCGACTTTAACCGCGAAGCCTGCCTCCTTGAGATGGCGAACCCAGCCCGAGCAGCACCCACAATTTGGGTCCTTGTGAACCAAGACCGCAGCCCCGTCGGCGGCGACAGCGCCACGCGGAAAAGCCAGCAATGCCGCTGTTAGTCCTAAAGCACATCGTCGCGTGAAAAGGCGTGGAGATATGCTTGAGTTATCCATGTCGCGATCCGTTTCCGTTATTGTTGAGAGTAATCCAAACACTGCCTGCGCCAAACGAACTTCTATGTGACCGATTCCGACACCGACCTGGCTTGGGGTTGCTTATCCAGGTCTTTCAACCAAGATCGGTAATAGGCAACGGCCGTCATCAGCCCGATTCCCGAGCCGCTCACGATGAGCTGGGCGATGAAAGAGTCCGAAATCAGCTCGAGTAAGAAATGGCCCACGAACGAAAGAAACACTCCGACGCAGAATACTTCGAGCGAACGCTGGCCGCAGACTATTAGCGGCCGAAGCCAGCGCGACTTCAAGCCGGCCCAGCCAAGAGGAAGAAATCGCACGACCAGCACTGCCAAAGCAACAAAATGCAAAACCCGGTACGGTGCGAGATTGGTCTTGTCGTTGGGATTGAATGCGCTCAACAACCATTTGGGGATCAGCTCACCCAGTGGTTCAAAATAGCCTGCGACGGTCATGAGCAGCGCAAATATCAAATACCCAGCGCAGATCGATACGGCCGCCGAGGATCGGATAATCATCCGCGCCCGTGACGCTCCACCGAGAGCGCACCAAGCGCCAAACATGAAGAGGAATTGCCACGTATACGGATTGAAATACCAGACGCCCGACGGATACGCGGGAAGATTCCAGCCAAACTGCCGTGCGGCGAAATAGAGGACGAGCGATCCGGCGATCGCAAGGTCTGGTTGCCGAAGTGTCAACCATAGCACCGGCGGAAACATTGCCATCAGGACAATATAGAGCGGTAGAACATCGAGATTCAGGGGCTTGAATTTTAGCAACAGCCCCTGCGTCAAATTGATGATCGGATGATCGATCAACCCTGCGACGTTGAACTCGTCCAGGAGATGCGAATGATTGTAGGTTTGAGCAACCCAGCCAATCGCAGCGATATAGAAGACGAACAGCAGCACGTGCGCGACGTACAGTTGCCAAACGCGCTTGAATAGAAGGGCGGTTCCTGCAATGAAGCCTCGCTTGAGCATGCTCTTTGCGTAGACGAACGCAGCCGTGTACCCCGAGATGAATACGAAGAGGTCCGCTGCGTCGCTGAAGCCGTAATTCCTCGTCGTCAGCCAAGCGACCGCATTGTTCGGAATGTGGTCGAGAAAGATTGCCCAATTCGCGATACCGCGGAAAAGGTCGAGACGAAGATCTCGCCCTTTGGCAGGAAGGATAGCACGCACTGTCATGAAAACTCTGGGTATGGTTTCGAAAGGGACGTTTCTGTTCTGTGGCCATCGAAGTCCCGGATGAAGCCTCGGCTTAAAGAGGAACGCGGAGCAACCATCGATCGAGTAGTTGGCCGGTTGCTCTCCAGCGCGGCAGCTCTCCGCGCATTGTGTGCGGAGCCCGCCTGTAGAGCGAAGAATACTGTTCGCTCTACAGGATAGGCGCCCGCCAACCCGATTAGATTGCGATCGTGCTCGACAATTTGAATCGATCGCAACCGTTCCGATCTCTTACTTGGATTTTTGAAGAGTGGTCACGGTGATCTGACCATTGACCCGGTCGGCATCGAACTTAACCTTATCACCGACCTTGACGGTCTTCAGCACCGCAGGATCCTGGACCCGGAACACCATCGTCATCCCTTCGTCCATATCGAGCTTCTTGATGGGGCCGTGCTTCAAGGTGATTTTACCGGCAGACTCATCGATTTTCACGACCGAGCCCTCAACGGGGGCTGTTTGAGCCGACGCAGTGAAGCTCATCAATCCGATCGAGAGTACGGCGGCGACGGCCAGAAGTTGTTTACGCATGTGTTTTCCTTTCAGTTGATCAACCTTCGGAATGAAGGCTCTACGCTCCCCAGCGATTCAATTACTTAACGATCACCGTGCCGAGCATGCCGGACTCGCGATGTCCGGGAATCAGGCACGCAAATTCGAACTGACCTGGCTTGCTGAACTTCCAGACAAGCTCGCTACCCTCCTTCGGGTCGATCCGTTTGGCGTTCGGATCATCGTGCTCCATGTCGGGATTCTTCTTCATCACTTCGGCATGCTTGAGATTATCCTCGGTGCTCGCCAACACGAACTCATGTTCAAGATCGCCGTTGTTCTTCAGTACGAACTTAATTTGCTCATTGGTGCGAACCTCGACGCGGTCGGGGATGAACAGCATCTTTCCGTCCGACTCTCGCATGACGACCTGCACGATCCGGGCGGGCTTTTTCGGATCACCCGGCTCGCCCGCCGAGTAGCCCGCGTCGTGGCCATGGCTATGACCTGGCTCACCCGAGCCTGCGTTGGCTGAAATCGTTGCAGTACCCATCAGTGCAAATGCGGCCGCATAGACTCTAAGTTTGCTCATTTGGTTCTCCTGTTAGTGGTTGTTCATGTGGCCGCCCTTAGGCTTCACCACGTTGACTTCGACGCTTGGTTTGCTCGACGAAGGTGCTTCTGCTTTCCGCGCGGGAGCCGCAGACGGATTGTCGACTTCATAGGCCACCGTTCCGGCCGGATTCTTGTAAGGACCTGGATCCTTGTAATCGCCGGATGCGATCCCATCGCGCACCTTCACCGTCGTGAACATGCCGCCCATCTCGATGGGCCCGAACTGGCCGAAGCCGGTCATCATCGGAATCGTGTTGTCCGGCAGCGGCATTTCCATCTCACCCATGTCCGCCATGCCGGCGCTACCCATCGCCATGTAATCAGGCGCGAGCTTGCGGATGGGTTTGACGAGATCGCGGCTTCGGGCGCCGATAAAGTTCCGGATATTGTGCCCCATGGCGTTCATCGTGTGATGCGACTTGTGGCAATGCAGCGCCCAGTCGCCTTCCGCATCGGCGACGAACTCGTAAGCGCGCATGGCGCCGACCGGAATGTCGATGGTGACTTCGGGCCAACGCGCTTCCGGCCTGACCCATCCGCCATCCGTGCAAGTCACCTCAAAATCGTAACCATGCATGTGAATCGGATGATTGGTCATGGTCAGATTGCCGACGCGAACCCGCACGCGATCGTTCTTGCGCACGACCAGCGGATCGATCCCGGGGAAGACCCGCGTGTTGAAGGTCCACATGTTGAAGTCGGTCATCTCCGAGACCTTCGGGAGATAGGTCCCCGGATCGATGTCGTAGGTACTGAGCAGAAACACGAAGTCACGATCCACCCGCATGAACGCCGGGTCCTTGGGGTGAATGACGAAGAACCCCATCATGCCCATCGCCATCTGCACCATCTCATCGGCGTGCGGGTGGTACATGAAGGTGCCGCTCTTCTTCAGCACGAACTCGTACACGAAGGTCTTACCCGGCTTGATGTGCGGTTGGGTCAGACCGCCGACGCCGTCCATGCCGTTCGGCAGCAGCATTCCGTGCCAGTGAACGGTCGTGTGTTCTGGCAGTTTGTTGGTGACGAAAATGCGGACCTTATCGCCCTCGACAGCTTCGATCGTCGGTCCGGGTGACTGACCGTTGTATCCCCACAAATGCGCTTTCATGCCGGGGGCCATCTCGCGCACCACAGGTTCGGCGACGAGATGGAATTCCTTCCAGTCGCCGTTCATCCGCCAGGGCAACGTCCAGCCGTTCAGCGTCACGACCGGCTGATAGTCCTGCCCGGTCGTCGGGTGCAACGGCGGCTGCATCGTATTTGTGGTGGTGACCGCCGCTTCCGGAATACTCGCGGCCTGCAGCCGCCCGCTGACGGCCGTTGCACTAGCAAGGACCGCGGCACTTCCGAGCAAATCTCTTCGCGAAATCATGTCAGTGCTCCTTCAATCGCCCGCCGCGCCGGAAGCGCTGGCAGTTGCCAGCGCGATCCCGGCCCGACCGGATGAGCCGCCGCCGACGACGGCTGTGGTGAGGTTGGTGCTGGCGAGCCAGAATTCGCGCCGTGCCGCGATCGCCGCCGTGTTCACGGTGATACGTTGCCGCACTTCGAGGAGCAGATCGAAAACGTCGATCAGCATCCCGTTGTAGCGAAGCTGACTTTCATCAACGACGATCTTCCGTAACGGCAGAACTTCCCGCGTGTAGTGGTTCGCGATGTCATAGGTCGACCGGTAGCTTCGATAGGCATCGCGCGCCTCCGAACGGACATTGACAGCCCGTTGCAGCAACCGATTAACGGACCCCATGTAAGTCGCTTCGGCTTCGCGCACGCGCACTTCGCCGAAATCAAAGATCGGAATTTCAAACGCGACATCAAAGCCGCGATCTTTGGTACGCTGGCCTGTTGCCTTATCCTTGGTGATTTTATCGGCGTAGCCGGCGTCCAGGACATTGATGAAGCGAGTCGCCTGGGTGAGCCCGTACGCCTTGGCGATCGCGTCAACCTCCATCCGTGAAATTTGCAGATCGACGCGGCGCCGAACGGCTTCGACCTCGATGTTGGCGAGCGCCTGGACGCGCTTCGGCAGCGGTGGCAGCGCGTTGGGAAGCTTGAAATCCAGATCGCTTCCCCACACGCCCATCGCGCGAATCAGAGCTTCGCGAGCGGACGTCGCGGCCGAATATGCGGTTGCGCGTTGCACGGCCAATTCGGCGGAAAACGCCTGTTCGCGTGCCTGATCGAGTTTGTTCATGGCGCCGGTTTCGCCGAGCCTCGTTGCAAGCTTGGCCGAGGTTTCGGCCGCGCCTTGCGCCTGGGTCAGGAATTCGGTGAGCTCGCGTGCGGCAACCGCCTGATAGTAGGCGCGGCGTGTGTCGGCCGCGATACGCAGCGTCTCCCAGACCACGCGCAATTGCGCCTGCCGGAACTTTTCCGCTGCGATCTCGGATCTGGCGGGCAAGGTCGCCAGTGCCAGCACGCTCACGATGATCTGGCGGTCGATCTCCACTTCCGCCGAGCCTGCGATGCGCGACAGCGAAATCGACGGATTCGGCGGCAGGCTCTCCCCGACCATGACCGCTTCTGCGAATGCGAGATCGTTGAACGCCGCCTGCAATCCGCGATTGTTCAGCAAGGCGATCTGCACCGCGGTATCCGCCGTCAGACTGCGCGCTAGGAGTTTGTCAACAACCGCGCGCGATGATGCCGCATCATCTGCCGTCTTCAGCGCGACGACGTCCTTGTTCATCTCCTGACGTGCGACGTCCGATACGAAGCTCATGCCGCCGTCAGGAGAGAATTGTGCGCAGCCGGATGTGAGAGCGGCCGCTCCGGCAACCAGAATCAATCGCAGCCGAACACTCAAGAGCGGTATTGTCAGTGGAGCGAGCGCTGCTTGGGAAGCTCTGAAAATATCCATGATGCCGCTCCTACTGGTTCGGCTTGGGCGCGGAGCGCTGGTTCTGCTCGACCCAAGACCCGGGCGAGACCGGACGCATGCTGGTGTAGGAACCGAGCCGCGATCGATAGACAGCGCCCGAGACCTTGGCGTTCGGATCTGTCGGGTCGGCTCCGACCAGCGGAACGCCGGGCGGTATACATCCCCCAAGCGCGACGGCGATGACTGCCATCCCCGTAAGAACGCTGAATTTCCTTTGAAAGAATCCGATCGCTACCGAATGAACGGCGGCGGACTTCGCCCCAAACTGCGCAAGCATGACATTTTCCTGAACTGCCGATGAACCATAGGCCCGCGTGCCCTCACGGGCGCGGCACCACGTCATTCAAGTCAGGTCAGGAAATGGGGGGACGATAGTGTCGAGGGGGAGCTCTGTCGGCAACGTCCCGATAGTTCTCGGACGCACAGACAGACGTCGGCATCAAGGGTTTGACAATGTCCATAACCGTGGTCGGCAATGCGCTCAAGCACACCATCCCACAACATTGCGCACCCGAAACCTTATGATGATCACTTGCAGGGGCTGGCGTTTCGTCAGCGACGGATATCGCGCTGTCGAAGTTCTTAGACTTGTTGAAATGAGCCTCGCCGCCAGGATGTTCGTGCACATGGCCGTCCCTATGGACGTGCTGCGAAGCGCCCTCGCTATGTTCATGCACGTGCACAATGCCCAGACCGTGATTTTCTTCAGTAAGACATGGCGCCGCCCGCGACCCATCGGAAAACGCAAAGGAAATGCCCGGCGCCAGCACGCAAAGCAGATAGACCAAGGCGGCAAACCACCCGGCCCTCAGTCGCTTCGCTTTGCTCAATCGTACGAACATCCAGCTCTTCAATTCCGATATTAAGACACGCCGCAAGATTTGGAACTTAAGGGGAAACGGCTTCTCCGCCAAGTGCAAACATGTCTCATTTAAGAAAGTTCTATCGCGAACTTTCACCAGCCAGCAGCGTGAGCCGCCGCTCGCTCAATTTGGAGAGCACGGCGGCCCTTCCAAGCTCACACAGCAGCAATGCCATCGTCCAAGGCAACGCTCCGCCGAATGGTCGGCGGAGAACTCTGCCCCACCGGCCATGTCAAATTTGAGACAGGCTGGCTAGACTGGCTTTTCCTCTTCAGTGTCCTCCACTAACTTCGATCGAACTTGACGTCATCGGGTATCTCCCGCAGCAGCGTCTGTCCCTTGTTGAGACGCTCCGCCAGTGCCTCGACGAACGTCTGGAACCGCTCGCGTCCCTTCGCGTCTGCGCCACCATTCACATCGGCGGGCAAGGACGGCGTCGCCGTCAACCAGAGACGGATGAAGAGTCCCAGCGTCTCGGTTCCAATCGCAGTGTCACGCTCCAGGCGCTGCACCTGCCGCGACAGACGGTCAAGCCGGCGCGACAACGCAGCTTCGGCCCGATCGGCGCCGTCCGGAGACAGGAAACTCGTGATCGCCGCATCGGCGATGGACGACCGGGAGATACCCTTGCGATCCGAGTGATCGATCAATAGTCGCAAGGCTTCCGGCGACAAATGCATACTCGTTCGGACTTTCATCGCCATCGCCTCACAGCGTGATCCCATCGTCCGGGTCCATAGCGGCCTGCCGTGCAACGCTGCGCATCCTGTGACGGATGGTGGCAGACCGAATGCCAGCCTCGCTCGATTGATCGTCGACAATGGCAACCGTTGGCGTTGGGTCCATCCCTTCCGGCACAATCGCTTCGTGTTTTGATAACGCGGGCTCACGACGGATTCCGCCGTTGGCATTATCGTTGGCGCGTTGCAACCTCTCCTCCTGTGGTACAGATGGGGGAATTGGCCGCGCCATCCAGTCATCCCCATTCTCTTGTGCTCGCGTGCTTGCCCCCACACAGGGGGGCGGCCGAACACGATCGGTGAGACGGCGATCCTCGAAATAGCGGACCTTCTTCGCACGGATCGGCGACGTCCCTGAAACCAGCACGACTTCGTCGAAGGGCGGCAATTGCATCACCTCACCGGCGGTCAGAAGCGGACGCGCTGTCTCCTGACGCGACACCATCAGGTGGCCGAGCCATGGCGACAGGCGATGACCGGCATAATTTTTCATGGCGCGGAGTTCAGTCGCGACACCCAGTGCATCCGAGACCCGTTTGGCGGTCCGCTCATCATTGGTTGCGAACGCGACACGAACATGGCAATTGTCGAGAATTGAATTATTCTGGCCGTAGGCCTTCTCAATCTGGTTGAGTGATTGCGCAATCAGAAAGCTCTTGAGGCCGTAGCCTGCCATGAAGGCCAATGCCGACTCGAAGAAATCCAGCCGTCCGAGCGCCGGAAATTCATCGAGCATGAGCAACAGTCGCCGGCGTTTTGCCTTAGCTTGGAGATCTTCTGTGAGACGCCGGCCGATCTGGTTGAGAACAAGACGAATGAGCGGCTTGGTTCGCGAAATATCCGATGGTGGGACCACCAGATAGAGTGTCGCCGGCGTCGCTCCCTCGACGAGGTCTCCAATGCGCCAGTCGCATCGCGCCGTCACCTTTGCAACCACCGGGTCGCGATAGAGGCCGAGGAATGACATCGCGGTCGAGAGCACACCGGATCGTTCGTTCTCGCTTTTGTTCAACAGTTCACGAGCCGCCGAGGCGACAACGGGATGCGGGCGATCGCCGAGATGTTGCATCGTCATCATGGCTCGCAGTGTGGCTTCGATGGTCCGCTTGGGGTCGGACAGAAAATTGGCTACGCCGGCGAGCGTTTTCTCCGGCTCGGCGTAGAGCACATGGAGGATGGCGCCGACCAGCAAGGCGTGGCTGGTCTTTTCCCAATGGTTGCGCCGCTCCAGCGCGCCCTCGGGATCGACCAGGATGTCGGCGATGTTCTGGACGTCGCGCACTTCGCTGTCGCCGCGGCGCACCTCGAGCAGCGGATTGTAAGCAGAGGAGTCGGGATTGGTGGGATCGAACAACAGCACGCGGCCGAACGAGGCGCGCCAGCCCGCGGTCAACTGCCAGTTCTCACCCTTGATGTCGTGGACGATGCAACTGCCCGGCCATGTCAACAACGTCGGGACGACGAGACCGACACCCTTGCCGCTGCGGGTTGGCGCAAAACAGAGCACGTGCTCCGGTCCGGCATGACGCAGATACTGATGATTGATCTTGCCGAGCACGACACCGTCGGGGCTCAACAGGCCGGCCGCGCTGATCTCCTTGATGGTCGCCCAGCGCGCTGAACCATAGGTCTGCGCTTCTTTCGCCTCACGGGCGCGCCATACCGACATGACAATGGCGACCGCGACTGAGATGAAGCCACCGGAAGCAGCAATTAACGCGCCTTCGACGAAGATCCCGGGCGCATAGGCGTCATAAGAGAACCACCACCAGAAGAATGCCGGCGGCGGGTAAAGCGGCAAACCGCCGATCTGGTTCCATGGCGCGCCGAGTTGAACCTGATAGGCGAGACGCCAGGCGGTCCACTGCGTCGCGCCCCAGGTTGTCGTGAGCACGATCAGTGTCACGATCAGAATCTGGCCCCAAAGGATTTTCGTCGCGGGCACCGGCTTGCTCCTGACGGAACGGTCAGCCGTCAAGGAAACCGTCGGCGCATCACAAGGCAAGATGCGCGAAACGCCGATCGTAGGATCGGCGGATTTGGCGTGCAAAAACTGGCGAAGAACTTCTTATGGGATGACGGCACTCTTACAGCGGCATCCGCCCGATGCTGGTCGCCGCATTCACGGCGAGCGCTGCGCGCTTTCCGAAAGATATTTGTCCGGAGTGCCAAGGTCCAATTGTCGCGCACGTTCGGTGCGCTCGGCTGCGCGGAAGCTCAACTCCCGTTCCATCGCGCGCGTAAGCTCCCGCTTAACGTCGTCCATACGACGATCGTGTGATGGGTGGGGTCGGCGCGAAGCTATCGTCATATTCCGCTGCTCCGTCATCTTCCTTTCATGACGTTAGCATTGCGGGGGCGGTCACGAAACCTTGGCAACGGTATTATGGTAAGGTGTGCTGGGCTGACCGACCGTCACAGGCCCAATCCGCGCTGCCTCCCAAAGCTCCAATCGATGCCACCGCCCTCGCGCGCCACGCCAGTGATGTGCTGGCCGATGCGCCGGTCGAGAACAGGCTGCCATGGCACGAGGCTGAAGCCGAGGCCGTTGTCACCGCTGGAGGTCGCGATCATGGCGAAGCGACCACTGGCGAGATCGGTCTTGCCGATCAGTGTGCCACTGACGTGCTCGCCGGTCCCGGTCGATTGATAGGTCCGCCCACGCGCGGCTGCCAACTGCGCGCCGACGCGGGCGACTTCCTGTCGCTCCAGGCGGGTAACGAGATCGCGCGGCGCGCGGATGCCGCCGTCTGGCGCGCGCCAAGCGTGACCCTGTTCGAGCAGTGTGTCTTTGCGTTGCTCCAGCGCCTGCCGGACGTGCTGGCCGAATCCCGTGTCGGTCAGCGGCGTGCGCTGGCGTGAAGCCAGTTCGCGGTCGAGCCAGGTCGCGCCGTCGCTGGCGATTTGTTGTTCCAGATCGAGGGTGGCGAGGATACGGACTACGGCCTGCGCACCGCGGCGTGCGTCATATTCGGCGGCGCGTGACACCAAGTCTTCGGGAATACGCCAATGGTCGGCGTCGATGCGCTCGACGATGCCGGCGCGGCGCAGCGCTTCCAGCCGCCGGACATGACTGCGGACATAGCTATCGGAGTCACCACCGGGAATACGAACCGCGCCACTTTCGACGAGTGCGCGATGTGTGCTCGGGCGGTAGACGTCGCTGTTTCCGGCCACCTCCGCGATATTGCGGTCGGAGGAGCGCGGACCGGAGGACATCCCGCCGATCTGGACGATGCTTCCCACGGCTGGAGGCTCACTGTCCGCGGCATCCGGTAGGGCGACATGATGGACGCGGCCATCGACGCCATCGATGACAAGACCGATGCGCTCGCCCAGTTCATCGTCGAGCCGCTTGCCGATCACCTGACCGACGACGGGCTCCGGCATAGTCGCGCCATGTAGAACATAGCTGCCGAGTGCGCGCTCCTCGCCCCGGTCCGCAAGCGAGCGATTGATCGCCTTGATGATGTCGCCGCGCTCACCCAATTCGCGCAGCGTCGGCTCCAGCCTCTCGGAGAACGACCAAACCCCTGGTTCGGTCTGCGTCGCCAGTCCGTACCGCTCCAGATTCTTCAGCCGCCCGATGAACAGCGTCTCGTCGAGGTCGGCGCGGAGCTGGCCAGCGTCCGGCCGCAGATCGAGCCGTCGTGACGGCACCTCCTCGACCAGGATACGGTCGAGCCGGGTGAACCGTTCGGCCGTCATCTCGGCCTCCAGCTTCCCGCGCAATTCCAGATCGGTCTCGGGGCCGAGCTCTAGTGTCACCCGTTCCTGGGCGCGGATGCGCAGGCCATCGGTGATGTAGTCCTGGGCAATGATCAGATCCTTGCCGAGATCGTCCTTGCCGCGGATCACCACATGGCCGTGCGGATGGCCGGTGTTGAAATGGTCGATCGCGACCCAGTCGAGCTTCGTGCCGAGGTCTTCCTCCATCCGTCGCATCACGTCGCGGGTGAAGCCGCGCAGATCCTGCAGACGGTCAGCATCCTCGGGGGCAACGATGAACCGGAACTGGTGGCGGTCGTCGCGGCCACGCTCGAGGAAATCGCGGCCGTCGGCGGCGTCGGTGTCCGGCCCGTACAGCGTTCCGCGCGCACCATCACGCGTGGTGCCATCGCGCTGGAGATAGCGCAGGTGTGCATCCGCCCGTTTGCTTCCCGCGTTGAGCTTGACGATCCGCGCCTTCACGATCACGCGGCGCACACGCTGGCCTGGCCCGCGCCCTTCGCCCGCCCGCTTCAGCCGGTCGCCCGCGGCTTGCCCGCGGCCGATTCGCGAGCACTTCCCCTTCCGGGGCCGCACTGCGCCCGGTCCGCGACGGCGGCGGTTCGAGAATTGCGCCGGCGTCAGTGCGGCGCCATTGGCCTTCGCGGATGCCTTCAGCACCTGGTCGATGAAAGAGCGCGGGCGTCCGCCGGCGCGGGTGCCGCGATTGCCGATACGGCCGGTGCGGATGCGGAAGTCGGAAGGCTCGTCGCTCATGCCGACAAGAATGCGGACACGGCAGCACGGCGCAAGACAGTTCAAACGACCGTCGTAACGGCGCGCGCAAATACAGGAGATCGGCGGCGCGGCAACCGGCGCGTCTATCGCGGTGACAGCATCGAGATCGGACGCTCCCTAAACAGACAATATGGAGCGGCACCGCTCCGATCGTTGAGATCACTCATCAAACTGATGAAGCACACATCGCTGCCGTCTCGCAGCCGCTCGCTACGTCGCGCTAACCAATGTGCAGACAACGCTTTTTTGCAAACGGGCACCGAAGGGCACCGTTTGCTTTAATCTTGCCGTCCTCCGCTCGTTTGCTGGCGTTCTCAGAGACTCCAGCCTGATTCACGCAATTGCGCGAGACAGCACGAAAATGACGGAATGGGATTATGGCTTGCCGGGTGTGGGCGCTTGTTTAACGAACAAGCCGCCGGGAAGTGGCGTGAGCGCCGACAGATCGACAGCACCGCGGTCATGTCCAACGGGGGATGACTGCGGCGTGAACGACATCCGCGTGTCCGAGGATTTGCGCTGAGATCGCGAGACGAATAACGACGCCCCGCGCCAGGTGTTAGGCTCGCCGGCTGCGATCGCGTTGTCGCCAGTTTGCGCGTCGGACAGCAGCGGCGCCAGCGACGCGACATAGTTCCGGGTCTCGTCGGGCAACGGACGGCCTGTCGCAAGGTGGTCTTCGTAGCGCGTTGGGCCGACATTATAAGCGGCAACGAATCCGGACGTACCGAAGCGGTCGTGCATTTCGCGGAGATACGCAGCACCCGCCACGATGTTGTCGTGCGGATCAAAAGGATCGCCGCCGAGCGCGTAGCGTTCGCGCAGCTCGGCATACGTGGCGGGCATGATCTGCATCAGCCCGACGGCGCCCTTTGGCGACACGGCTTTGACGTTGCCGTGACTCTCGACCCTCATCACGGCGTGGATCCATGCCGCAGGAATCGCGAAACGCTCGGCCGCTTCGCTGACGAATTGCGACCACGGCGCGACCGCGTCAGCGACACGCGCCGACGCGGTCTCGCAGCGGGCCGTGAAGGGAGTGAGGACCACGAGCGAGGCGGTGACGATCATGGCAACGCGCAGCGGCTTCGCAAGCGGCGACACGGATTCACTCGCGCGGCGCGCGGCGCGATGGACGGGTCCAGATCAGATGGAACGTGTCACCGCCGCTCACCACCTGGAACAGGTTGGCGCGGATCGGTTGGCCGAATGATGGATCATCAATCAGCAGCGAGAGATAATCGCCAGCTTTGTCACCGGTACGCTTCCATCCGGCGCCGATTTCGACGTCGTCGGCAAGAACGCGGTAATTCGGAGCGTTATCGGTCTCGCTCACGATAGCCGGCACGATGATGATGACATCGCGTTTGAGCGTGAAGGTCCGGATTGTGCCGGTGTATCCATCGACGGTGCGGGTAAAGGTGCCGATCTGTGCCATGGTGGCCTCCGTTGCTGGGTGGGTAAAATAAAGTGTCATTCCGTCGGGGCGCGCCACGCGAAGCGTCCGTCGCCGGCCTCGTCGGTCCAGATCGGCACTGCGCGCGCGACGATCGCGCTGCGCGGCAATGGGCCGAAGTAACGGCTGTCGAGGCTGTCGGGCTCGTCCCAATTCATGAGGAAGATTTCGTCATCGGCGATGACGCGGCAGCCTTGCCAGACCGGCAGCGGATGGCCGCGCAGATCGCGTTCACGCGCGGGCGCGGCTGCAATGCCGTCAACGTTGATCTGCACGCCGAAACGACAGACGGTCTGCCCTGAGAGGGCGAAGATGCGTTTGAGCAGCGGCACGCCGCGCGGCAGATAACCACCATCCGACAATGTCGTTGCCAGCGGCTCCGGCGGCGTCACCACGGCCAGCATGGTGACATAGAGACGGTCTGGCGACTGCACCGCGTAAAGACCAAGCGGAACGCTCGGCGTGAGATTCCAGATATAATGTGGCGGTGAGTTCGCGCCGAGGGCTGCGAGCAGACTTGCGACCGCTAGTGACGCCGCGAGGGTATAGGCAGCGCGAGGTGTCATGGTGCGAAGTGTCATGGCGCGACTCGCCGCCGTTTGAGCCAGGCCTTATGGCGCGTCATCGTGTAAGCGCGCGGCGTATCGCCAACGCTGAGGCGGTTGTGGATGTGATGCCAATGTTCGGGCGCAGCGTCGGCGGGGTCGATGCCGAGCGCCTCGACACCGTCGATGGCCTGCAAGACCCGCTCGACCTTCGGCCAACCGGAGATTGTCAGCAGGATGACGCCACCTGGTTGCACCAGCGGCACCGTCGTGAAGGACTCGTCCGCCTGAACCGCACGAAGGATGTCGATGCGCGACAGCACGGTGCCGAAGTCATTGGCGGCCCAGCGCATGACGGCGAAGATGGCACCCGGCGCAAACGACACGCGGCGGCGATGACGATCGAGCCGCACGGAGGCGACCGGATGACCAAACCGGATGCGGTGCTCGATGCGTTTTGCTTGCCAAGTCAATTCGACATGCGTCAGCGTGTCGATTGCGGAATGCGCGGTCCTCGGATCGCGCGGCGCGGGCGTGCCGTTCAGTAAACCCGGTGGCTCACTACGCGTAGTTTCTGCGGAGGTCGGTCGGCGCGCGATCATGGCTATGGTCGCCTCACCGGGGGCCGGCCGCCGACCAGCGGACCCAAGCCGCTCACCGGCTTGGCGGCATGGACGACGCCCTTGCCTTGATCGGACGTGGACTGGCGCAGACCGATGTCGGCCCAGGTCTGCAGGTCTTCGAGGGCGTAAACGACACGGCCGCCGAGCTTCCGATAGCTCGGTCCGGTACCGTAGGTGCGGTGCTTTTCCAGCGTGCGACCCGACAGGCCGAGGAACCGGGCCGCCTCGGTGGTGCGCAAATAGCGTTGCTGCGAATTGGCGGGGTTGTCAGCCATGAATGCGCCCGGTGTGGGTTCGGTCGCCATCGGGGATCGACGGCGCGTCGGGCGCACGATTGCGAATTTGAGGCGTGGACGAGGATGCCGAAGATGCGGCTGTCGTTTGTGTCCATCCCCCCTCGCCGCTGCGAAGCTAGCGCGTAAACACAGCGTTGTGTTCGTCGGGCGCTAACGCTCTGCGTGGCGCGATGGATGCGCAGCGGCTATTGGCCGATCAGCAAGTCGCGGTAGCCGCCCCGCATCCGACCGACGGCGTCTTTGACCAGCCGGATGATCTGTGAACGACAGGACGAGGTCAGCCAGTCGCGCCGGCTTTGGGTCCGTACATCGGCATCAAGCAGGGTGGCGGCGAGGTCGCGATACGTCGCCTGTTGCTGATGACCGTCAAGTGCCCTCAGCATCAAGATCATGCGGCGGCGCTGCTGTTCGGTCAGCGGCGAGACAACCGGGCGCACCGCGGCATCCGTCAGGCTGTGCCAGAGGTGAAGGACGGCTTCGACGCGCTGCGCCACGTGCATATCGAATGGGATAACGGCGGCGATCGGAGCCGACGGGTTCGTATCGGGAAGAATCCAAATCCGCTGTTCCTCGCTCGCCCGCCGCCACAGCATGTGACGGCCGTCTGCGCGTTCCATGGCGGGCGCCGATGGAATCCGATCCAGCGTGATTGTGGATCCAGTCGCCGGCGGCGCCGTCGTGAGTATCACCGCAGCCGGAAGCACATTGAATTCCCACAACACCAGTGCCCGGTCGCTGCGTTGCTTCGGGTCGCACGGGAAAACTCAACCCCCAGCGCTGGGACAGCGCAAGGGCTGCCTCCAGCACGATGGTGACGCCGCTCATCGCATCGCGGCTCATGTGTTCGTAGTCTTCGCGGTAGTCAGGGTTGCGCCGCAGGAACTCCCAGGCGAAACCCGCGCGTTGCACACGATCAAGATAGGCGGTCGCATCTTGCGACCGCCAGCTTTCATCATCCGGCATACGAGCACTCCAGCGTTACTCAGCCTCAAGCAAGGCATGCCCTCCCCGTCGCCGAGTATTTGGAAGCGTTGTCCCACGCAGAAGTCGCCGCCACTGCAACGCGTGTTGCAACACCGTGGTCAGTGAAAGATGATGGAATAGGCGTGGTGCTTCGAAAACTGCGCGTGCTCAAATCATTGGGACGGCGGCTTGAGCAAGTCCCGGTATCCGGTCTGCGTCATCCATCTTGCGCGTGCAAGATGGCTGTCATGCACGTGACGCGCGCGATCCGGCTCACGTTGCGCATCAAGACCGAAAATGATCTGTACGACCTCGCGCCAGTCGGCACCCTCCTCATCCGCATCAAGAAGCCGAAGATACGTCTTGAGGTGCCGCTCGTCGTAAGGCGTGACATGCGGCAGGTCGGGTGGATGGTCGTCAAAAGCAACAATGGTCATGGCGGGAACTCGCGCCAAGCGTTTAACCGGATCGGACCGACGAAATACGACGCTCTTGCTGCGGATCGATGACAGTTGTTGGACAATTAACAGATTACTCGGCTTTTGACCCGTTTCTTCAGGCGATCCGTCCGGCAAGGGCCCCGAACTCTATCGGACTTCGAGGGGCAAGCAGGATCGGTTTGTCGAGTATACTCCGTAGTGAAATACCCTACAAGACGAACACTTTTCGAATGGAGATTCGGGAGGTATTCGCTCGCAACCTGCGCCGGACCCGGCACGCCAAGGGGCTGTCGCAGGAGGCGTTGGCGCATGAAGCGGACGTCGACCGCACCTATATCAGTTCGCTCGAACGCGGCGTTTACGCCGCGACCATCGACATGGTTGGTAAATTGGCCACAGTGCTCGGTGTCGAGCCGGACGTGTTGCTACGGCGCGCGTCGAAGCCCTCGCGCGGCAAGTCCTGATCCGGCGGCATCGCATCAGTTCTGGTCTCAAGATCACATCGCGTGGCGGAGAGTGCACCCCGCGATTTGCTGCGGCTGCGAAGACATCATTCGCCCGAATATGTGTGCCGCAAAGAGACCTTAAAGCTCGCCCTTGTCGGTCATGTCGTCTTCACACCGAGCGCTTATGCGGTGCACGGAGGAACAGGTGCCGATGACGACCGATTCTCGCCTGCGAACATTTGCGCGCTTCATGGGGTTTCGGGATTGCCCGGTTTGTGGGGAGACGCTGTTCGCGGCCGAGCATGCTGCCTTCGTCTGCGCGGATCGTATCACGTTGCACTGGCACTGTGACGCTTGCGATCATGTTTTTCAGACGGGCGTGGATACGCGGCGCGACCCGTCGGCGCGGGCGGCCGCGTAGTAATTTCCCTTTTGGAGATGGACGCCCTCGCCGCGCGTGCTTCGCGCGGTCGATCGGCGACGCCTTGAGCGCGCGAGATGCCCCGCCTCGCGGCGGGGCATCTGAGAGCGGATCGATTAATCGGCGGAAGCCGTGCGAGCCTTCTGCGGGCGCGACCAGATCAGGGTGTAGCTACCGCCCTCTTCGTCGTCGAAAAGGTTCGCGTAGATCGGAGCGTTGAAGCTCGGATCGTCGAGCTTGACCGAGAGGTAGTCGCGCTGTTCCGCGGAGCGCTTGGGCCAGGCGGCACCGATTTCGGCACGGCCGACATAGGCGCGGTGGCTCGGAGCGTTCTCGTTGGCCCGGTTGGTCTCGGGAACGAGGCGGACGTTCTTGGCCTGGAAGCTGAGCGTGACGATTTCGCCGATGAAAGCGCCAGCTTCGTTCTTGGTGAAGGTGCCGATGTTCGCCATGGTAGTTCTCCTTGCTCTCTGTTTCCGAGCCGCGACCATCGCGGTCTCGATGGCGATCGACAGGCCGGAGGCGATCGGCGCTGCATCCGTCTTCGGACCGAAGCGCAGCGGAGGACGCCAGGCGGGCAACTTTCTTGTCTTGCGCGAGGAATGGCGGCGTAGCCGCCAGGGGAAGAAAGTTGAACGACGGCGTTGCAGCTAGGCGATCGAGGCGCAGCCGTCGTTCGGCCAGATCAGGCCATCGTAGAGACCCGATGACCCGCGCTCGGCATGACAGAGCCTTGCAAGGAGAAAAAACCCGCGACCGTGCGCCTCACCACATGAACATTTGGCGATCCGGCATAGTGTCGTCGACGTCCGGGCCGTTGTTCGCCCGTCTCTCCAACACGGCCTATCGAATGCACCGGGCCGCGGCGGTGTCGGCCAACCATCGGCATACTGGCATCAGCTCATCCGCGAAACGCAATCCGTCCGAGGTCAATGCGCGCGCATGCGGCAACGCTTCGGGAGACGTGAATCTGGCGACGGGCGGCGGGCCGCCTCAGGTCGAGGTCAGACCGCGGCGCCGGACGACGTCCCGATCCGCTCGCGATGTTCCGCCGTCGAGCGGGGCATCGGCCAGCCGCAGCCAGGCGGTCGCACCGATGACTATCGCGCCGACGACGGCAAAGATGTTCTGCCACATCTCCGAAGGTGTCGTGAACGCGGCAAGGCCGTGCGTCGCGTAGAACCCGGCGACCGCGGCCGGTCCCGCGAACAGCACCGTAAGGACGAAACGGAGGAACGGCGCCCGGACCAGCGTGAAGGCGATCTGCGCCGCTGCGAGGGTCGCGCCGCCGGTAAGGAGAGCGAGCGCGATGGCGCCGAGCGAACCTGCTCCATTATGATAGGCGAAGAGCCCGGCGGTGACGGCGACAAAAAACGGCAAGGCATAAACGGCCAGCGTGAACAACAGCCAGCAGAACACGCCGAGTCCGACGAGATTGAGAACGATGCCGATGGCGATCATGGTGGTTTATCCTGTCACAAGAGTGCAAGGGTCGCGCCTTCCACCACCACCACGGCGCAAGTCGAACTATAGCGAAATTGATCCGTTGTGGCGGCAGAAATTCTGCGGCGCGTTTCAATGCGCCGCATCGTGTTTGAAATTCGCTGAAGAGGTAGCGACGCTTACGCGCCTCCCTTCTCAGGCTTCGTGCCGAATTTCCAGACCGGGATGCCGAGCTTTCGTGCCTTGTCGGCGAGATTCTCCTGGATACCGGTGCCGGGGAATACAAGGACTCCGATCGGCAGCACGTCGAGCATCGCATCGTTGCGCTTGAATGGTGCGGCTTTGGCGTGCCGCGTCCAGTCCGGCTTGAAGGCGATCTGTGGCACTTTGCGATTGTCGGCCCATTTGGACGCGATCAGCTCGGCGCCTTTTGGCGACCCGCCGTGCAGCAGCACCATGTCGGCGTGTTTGCTGCGGATCTTGTCGAGCACGTCCCAGATCAGGCGGTGATCGTTGAAGCCGAGCCCGCCGCTGAAGGCCACCTTCGGCCCGGGCGCCAGCATCACCTCGGTCTCGGCTCGGCGCTTGGCGGCGAGGTAATCACGGCTGTCGATCATGGCCGCCGTGAGCGCGCGGTGGTTGACCATCGACCCGGACCGCGGGCGCCAGGCCGTGTGGGTACGCCGTTCGTAGTGTTCGGCGGCATGGTCGCGAAAGAACTCCATGGCGTTGCGACGCTCGCTGAGTGTCATGCCCTCGGCGATGAGCCGTTCCAGTTCGACCGACCGCACCTCGGAACCGTCCTGTTCGCGCTGGCCGCGCCTTTGCGCCTGCTCGTTATCGTCGAGGTGGCGTGCGATCCGCATCGTCGCGCGATGGAATAGATTGACGGTCGACCACAAGAGGTCGTCGAGGTCGGGTTCGAGCCGGGTGTCATCGAGGCTGACGATGAGGGCGTCGAAGATGTCGGCGACGGCGCCAGCGGCAATGCGGGGGTCGGGCAGCGGGCGTGGATCGGGTTCGTCCTGGAACGGCCGGTGGCCGTGGAGCTGGAGTTCGGTCAGCAGGTGATCGGTCGGGGATGATGCCTGCGGCGGCTCGTAGCCGGTGGTGTCGTCGTCGGTCGTCATGGCGGCTTCCTTGTGCTCGGATCGGCCGCGTCCATCGCGGCCTTCGTGGCGACGAAAGCCGTCGGGCGGGCCGGACCTGCACCGCTGAAGCGAAGCGGAAGCGGCCGGAGCGCAGCGGAGGATGGTGGGGGCCGACTATTTTGTCTCGCGATGTAAAGGCGGGCTTGCCCGCCGACGGAAAATAGTCGGCCATCCGCCATTGCGGGGCCGGACCGTTTGACGGCTCGATCGCCCTCTCAGAAGGCCGGGGACGCGGACCTCTCCGACACGATGAGACGCCAAGACCGAAGGCGGTGCATGATCGGAACGCCGCTTGCCTCACCTCGTCCCGGCGCTGACGTCCGGATGCAAGAAGCGGCCAACGTCCTCAGGGACGATCTGCACCCGCAACGCCGCCCGCAACGTATCGATGCCGAGACGCCGCAGATCTCCATTAAAATCGCCGCAGCGTGGCGACAGCGTGATCGCCTCGATCCCAGCCGTCTGTGCTCGTGCACTCAAGCTCTCCATCGCGCTATCGCCCGCCGGATCGTCACCACGCACGATATAGAGGGGGCGCAGCGCCACCGGAAACAGGATGGCGGCGAGATGCGCGGCCGAGAGGGCTGCATTCATCGGCAAGGTCGGCATGACGCAGCGAAGCGACAACATGGTCTCGATGCCCTCGCCTGCCGCGACGACGTCATCGGCGACACCGAAGCGGACGGCGTTGCCCAGGAGATGGCCCATCGCACGACGCGGCGTGTCGATCGGCGCCTTATCTCGGCCCGACGGGTCGAGCCAGGTGCGATGTGCGCCGGTGATGTGGCCTTCGAGATTGGTCACGGCAGCGATCATCGCCGGCCAGGTCTGCGTCGGCGCGTCAGCATCGGGGCGATAATAGCAACGCGGGTGGAATCGCAGTGCGCTGACCTCATTCAGACGGGTGATACCGCGATGGCGCAAATAGAACTCCACGAGAGTGCCACCGATCGGCCTTGATATCGCAATAAGCCGACGGGCCGATTCCGGTGAGCCCATCGGTGCCGGCGATGAGCGATGAGGGCTTCCGGGCCTCGGCTCGGGCCGTGGCAGACTGAGGAAGCGTCGCGCCTCCTCGGCCACATCGTGGAAATCGACCAGGCCGCAGGTTTCGCGGATGACGTCGAGCAAGTCGCCGTGTTCGCCGGTCGCCGCGTCGGTCCATTTTCCGGGGCGGCGTTTGCCGGACGGGTCGCCGGTGAGCCGCACGAACATCGAGCGGCCCTTCGTATTCTTGGCGTCGCCGACCTGCCAGTAGTTTCCGACCCGGCACCCGTGGGAAAGATAATGTCGGCACACCGCTTCGGCCTCGCGCGCGAGCCGATGCGCCAGCTCTGCGGCATCATGCGCCATGTCACGCGGCCGCCCGATCGGCGATACGGGCAATCGGGTAGCGCTCCAGCACCTTGGCAAGGATCTCCGGCCCGGTCGCATTGACCGGAACGAAGAACCGCAGCTTCCAGGAGATGATCTCGCTGAACAGGCCATAGGCGCGCAGCCGATCGCGCATGAGATCGGTGAAGCCGCACAGCTCGATGCGGTTGGCGCCCATCACGCGCGCGCGCCGAAGCTGAAGGCCTTCGGTGAGATCAAGAACGGTCTTGCCGTCCATCAGCGCGGTGAAGGCGGCGTCCGGAGATAACGTTGAAGTCCCCGCCTCCAAAGCACTGGCGACCCAGGCCGGCGAGACCTTGCGGCCGATGATGCGCTCACCGGTGTCGGTCTGAAGCCGATAGACCCGCGTCGACTCGTTCGGGAGACGCTTCCAGATCGGCAGCAACAGACCGGCGACAATATGAATCTCGCTGTCTGTGAACGGCGAAACCTCGGCGACTTCGGCCTGCCAGGCCCGAGCAAAGCCGTCGCGGTTGGCTTCCTGCCAATGGGTCTGCGGCATTGCCGCCAAGGGCATCGCGGTGTGCTCCATCGGGCGGATCAGCCGGATACGGCGTTCGACCTCGCCGTCGTCGAGCATCACGCTGCGCGCCGGCACTTGCACGGCGGCTCGGCCCGACTGGGTGTTGACCAACAGCAAAGCGCGCGGGTCGGACAAACGCTCAAGCGCCTCATCGAGCGGGATCGGCCGATTGCGCTCGCGCTGGATGACGGTCAGCAGCCGGGTTTCGGCGGACGTGCCGGGATGGGTATAGATCGCCTCACGAGCAGTAACAGTGAAGCTCTCGGCCCGCAGCGTCTCCAGTCCGACATCGTAGGTGCCACTGGCGATCGCACCCTCGATGCGAACGGTCAGCAATTGCTCGAACGCCGTGAACAGGATGTTCTGCAGGTCGATGGTCAGCGCCAGTAGGCGATTGAGGAACGTGGTGATCGGCGGCAGATCGTCCTTGATGCCGCCCGAGTCCGTCAGCTTCAATCCGGTCGCATCTTGGAACGCTTGAAGCGGACAGCCCGCGACCTTGCCGGTGACGAGCAGGACATAGAGTTGGCGCAGCGCATCGCGCGCGTAATGGCTTTCGAGATTGTCCTCGGCGCGGAAGAGGCCCTGCCCGCCGGTCTGGCGCTGACCCTTGGTGATGGCGCCCAGCGTGTCGAGACGCCGCGCGATGGTCGAGAGGAAGCGCTTTTCGGCCTTCACGTTCGTCGCAATCGGCCGGAACAGCGGCGGCTGCGCCTGGTTGGTGCGGTTTGTACGGCCGAGCCCCTGGATCGCGGCGTCGGCCTTCCATCCCGGTTCTAATAGATAATGTACGCGGAGGCGCCGGTTCCTCGCCGAAAGTTCGGCGTGATAGCTGCGTCCCGTGCCGCCCGCGTCCGAGAACACCAGGATACGCTTGACGTCATCCATGAACGCCTGGGTCTCGCCGAGATTGGCGGACCCGGCACGGTTCTCCACCACGAGACGATCGATGCCATCGCCCCCGCGCTTGCGGACGATGCGCCGCGAACGGCCGGTGACCTCCGCCACCATGTCCGTACCGAAACGCTGCACGATCTGGTCGAGCGCGCCGTGGACGGGTGACAGCGACGCCAGTTTCTCGATCAGCCGTTCGCGACGCGCGACCGCGTCCCGGCATTGCACCGGTTGACCATCTCGGAACACCGGCCGCGACGACAGATCGCCCTCGCTGGTGGTGAACGGCTCATAGAGCTGCGTCGGGAATGAGTGCGCGAGATAATCCAGCACGTATTCGCGCGGCGTGATGTCGACCTGGACGTCACCCCATTCCTCGGTCGGGATTTCGGCCAGGCGCCGTTCCATCAGCGCCTCGCCGGTCGAGACGATCTGGATCACGGCGGCGTGGCCGGCTTTCAGATCACGCTCGACTGACGCGATCAGCGACGGCGTCTTCATCGCGGTGATCAGATGATTGAAGAAGCGCTGCTTTGCCGATTCAAACGCGGACCGGGCGGCCGACTTGGCCTGTGCGTTCAGCGTGCCGGTGGCGCCGGTCATCTTCGCGTCCGTCATGGCGACGTCGAGATTGTTATGGATGACGCTGAACGCACCGGCATAGGCGTCGTAGATGCGGATCTGTTCGTCAGTGAGCTTATGTTCGACCAGTTCGTATTCGACGCCGTCGTAGGAGAGTGAGCGGGCCGCATAAAGCCCGAGTGCCTTGAGGTCGCGCGCGAGCACTTCCATCGCCGCGACGCCGCCCGCCTCGATCGCCTCGACGAACTCAGCGCGCGTCGCAAACGGAAAGTCCTCGCCGCCCCAGAGCCCGAGACGTTGGGCATAGGCGAGATTGTGCACCGTGGTGGCGCCGGTCGCCGAGACATAGACGACGCGCGCGTTCGACAACGCATGTTGCAGGCGAAGCCCGGCCCGGCCCTGCTGCGAGGCGGCAACATCGCCGCGCTCACCCTTCCCGCCAGCGGCGTTCTGCATCGCGTGAGACTCGTCGAAGATGATGACGCCGTCGAAATCGGCGCCCAACCATTCCACGATCTGTCTGACCCGCGATACCTTCTCGTCCCGCGCATCGGAGCGTAGCGTGGCATAGGTGGTAAAAAGGACGCCCTGTTCCAGACGGATTGGCGTGCCCTGGCGGAAGCGCGACAGCGGTGTGATCAGCAGGCGCTCCATGCCGAGCGCCGACCAGTCGCGCTGGGCATCCTCGATCAGCTTGTCGGATTTAGAGATCCAGACCGCACGGCGGCGGCCCTTCAACCAGTTGTCGAGCACGATGCCCGCGGCCTGCCGGCCCTTGCCGGCGCCGGTGCCGTCGCCGAGGAACCAACCGCAGCGGAAACGGACAGCATGTTCGGCGTCGTCGGATGCGGCAGAGACAATGTCCCAGGTCTCATCGACCGTCCATGATCCCGCAAGAAAACGGGTATGCGCCTCGCCGGCATAGATAACGGATTCAAGCTGAGCATCGGACAGTAATCCGTCCGACGCGGTGTTGGCGAGAAGATGCGGCCGATAGCTCGGTTGCGGCGGCGCGACCGAGGCCATCGCCGCCGATTGCACGAGTTTGGTCGGATGCGCGCACGCACCGGGAATCCGGATCGACTGCAATCCGTATTCTTCATACAGCGCATCGCTGATGCCGCCGCCCTCAACCGGTTTCCAATCGATGACCTCATAAGCAAGCTCGATCGCTTTGGGTTCGGGAACCGTCGCCGGAATAGAGGAAGGGCGCGAGACGACAGGACGCGATGTGCGGGGAGCCACCGATCGAACGATGATCGGGCTGGCCAGCGGGGCCGTGATCGGCAGCCGCGGCGGCACGCGTTCGGCGATCCAGCCCAGCAACGTGGCGACGTCCGGCGCGAGACCGGGCGAAGCTGGAAACGCGGTCGGATCGTCAGCCGTGCGCTTGTCGATCACGGTCAGGCGCGTGTCCATGGTCGTGCCGTGCCTGGCATAGACCGCCCCGTCGATCGCGGCCGAGAACACGATCCTCCCACGCTCCTGCAAGCCGACGAACGCATCGCGCCACACCGGACTATCCGGTGCGCAATTCGCGCCTGTGATGGCGACCAGACGACCGCCATCGGCGAGCCGCGCCAGCGCCGAGGAGATATGACGCAGTGCCGCGTCGGCCATACGGCGATCAACATGTGCGACCGCCGAGAATGGCGGGTTCATCAGCACGACGCTCGGCGTGATGCCGGCATCGAGATGATCGTCGATATGCGCCGCATCGAAGCGGGTGACGGGAACGGCAGGAAAGAGCAGTGAGAGAAGCGAGGCGCGAGCATCGGCGAGTTCGTTGAGCACGAGCGAAGCGCCTGACAATTCCGCGAGGATCGCAAGAAGGCCCGTGCCGGCCGACGGTTCGAGCACGATTTCGGAGGGTGTGATCGCGGCTGCGATCGAGGCCGCAAGCCCGAGCGGAATCGGAGTCGAGAACTGCTGAAACGCTTCGCTCTCTTCAGAGCGCCGCGTGTGGGTGGGGAGAAGGCCGGCAACCTTCGCCAGCATCGGCAGCATGGCCGCAGGCGACGCGGCCCGGGCGCGGAGCGCGGGGGTAAATTTACGGAGGAACAACACCGTCGCGGCCTCGCAGGTGTCGTAGGCAGACTTCCAGTCCCAGACGCCCTCGGAGTCGGTGCCGCCACAGGCCGCATACATCGCAGCGCGAAGATTGGCGGCGTCGATGCGCTGACCACGCTCGAGATGGGGAAGGATCAGCCGGGCAGCAGCCGCGATGCGGGTGGCGGGATCGGCCGGCAAAGCAGGCGATCGCGCGGCCGCGATGGCGGCCACGGATGTGGAAGATATTGTCATGAGAAGCCTCGGGAGAGCGGGAACGGGTCGAGCCGCGCGGCGCTCTCTCTCGACCTCGCCGGCTCAAACCCGTCCCGGCCGGACTCTCCCTCTCATGGCGCGGTGTCGGGAAAGGCGCGCCGCCCGCGCAGAGCGATGGCGCGCGCGATTATCCGCACGTCCATGCGCGACGATCGATGCGGCCGCGCCACCATGCGATCCGATCTTCGCGCGATGCATTGGCGAGCCACAGCAACAGATCGCCGTGGCACGCGAGTGGTGCGCAGAAGCAAACGAGATCGCGGCCGCGCAGCTCATCGAGCGCACGCAGCAGATGATGCTGGTCGCGCAGCCAGCGTTCGTATTTCGCAATGACGGTCGCGCGGTCGCCGTCCGGGCCGATCCGGAACGGATTGCCCCACTTGCTGCCGCGGCCGATATAGACGGCGCCAGCCGGAACGCCCGAATGCCGCTTGTTGAGAACCCTGCACATCGCGATCGCCTCCTGATTGCCCCGTTGCGGTGAGCAGGTCGCCGGACGCGGATCAGGATCGCGGGTCACCCATCGCGCTCGGCGATGGGGAAACGGCTTGCCCGTTGACCTGCGAACCGCCGCGTCCAGACCCGGCACACCGCGGCGGCATCAGGTCAGAGGTCGTTGCGGGGGCACGAAGGGGGCGGCGCGGTGTCGTTCCGCCGCCGTCTTGAAAGCGAAAGCCCGGCGCGGTGGCCGGGCGTTTCGCAAGGTTTGAGTTGGCGGGGTAGGGTCAGGCGGATGTGACCGCGAACGGATCGACCTGACGGTGGATGGGCTGGGCCCGGCCCATCCAAGGTTCGGGGCGGATACAGCGAACCCAATCGGCGAAGCCCGGAATGAATCCGAGATCCTCGATGACGTGCTGTTCGCCGATCAACCGGACCGGGACGACACGGCCGGTCGAGATCGTGATCGTCGCACCGAAGAAACGCTCCAGCATGAAGATGCCTTCGGCGTGATGGCGCAGCGCGCGGTGGCGGAAATCCGCGGTGATCGCCTTCGACTCGTCGAACCACTGATGAAGCGGCAGATAGTCGGCGGCGTCACCACCCCATTTCCGCACCGAGGACAGCGCGTGATGATAAGGATGTCCCATTACTCCCTCCTCAAAATTGATGAGTGTAATTTTCGGACGACATGTATCGCTCGTTGTAGTCGAGCGTGATCGTCCGTTCCGCAACGTCGAAAGTGAACTCGCCATAGGCACCGTCGTTGTTTTCCCAACCGCAATGGGTTTGCCGGAGGAGGTCGTAGGCGAGTTCTTCGATGACGTCCCGGATCGGCAGCGTGACGCGCGCGATCTCGACACTGTCCCAATCGGCACGCGCGATCTCCACATCGAGCGAGGGCAGATTGGCATAGTGATCGCCTGCTTTCGCAGTGACATCTTCGATCTGGCCGCTATCGCCACAGCCGTCGAAGGTCACGACGACGGTGGTGATGCCGGCTCCGACAAACGCATCAAACAATGCCGTCTTGTTCGCGGGACGGACCGAGTCGCAGCGTTTCACATAGTCCTGCTCCTGTGCGAACCACGCGGTCGGATCGGGCGTCGGGATCGGCGCGAGGGTGTCGTCAGTCATGATGGTTCTCCTGATACGATGAAGGCCCGGCGTGTCCCGTGTTCGCGGGGGCCGGGCCGATGGATGGGATTGGGGATGTGCGGAAGGATGCGGAGCGGCTGTCGCCGCCCCGCGGTCATGACTCATTCGGCGGCGATGACATCCGGCCGATCTTCGTCGAGGTCGACTTGCTCCTCGTCGTCGGCGAGGAACTCGGGCAGCGCGTCAGCTTCGGCAGGCGCAGCATCGCCACCCGCTTCGGTGCCCGCCTCGGAGAGCCGCAGCGGTTCGGGCAGCCAGCCCGTGCCTTCCAGCAGGCGCTCGGCCTCGCGGGCCATGTCGCCCTTCTTGAGGTGGTCGATGAGCTGCACCGACGGCTCGCCCTTCGCCTCGCGCACCGCTTCGAGAATGCGGGGCTTGGTGACACGGCCGAGATAGTTGTCCACGCCGGTCTTCCAGCCCGCCGCCGCCATGTCGAGATTGACGGCGCGCGCCAGGACGTCGGCCTGGTCGAGCCTGCGGCGAACGCCATGCGCGGAGACGCGGCCTTCGTTGTAGCGATTGGCCGGCTCGTAGAGCGCGTTAACACTGAGCGAGGCGCAATGTGCAAGCAGCGATGTCTGATCGGTCGCGTCGAAAGCCAGCAGCGCATCCCAGAGTCTGCCATCCTCCTTCGGCAATCGCGCCTTCCACGTATCGTGACGCGCATCAATCGCCTTGGCCGAGGCGCTGTCATTCAATCCCGGCGCCTCGGCGGGAAGCGACGGGGAGCGAACCGCGATTTCCAGACACCCGCTCGATGACGCGAAGCGATAGAACGTCGCCAGCACGAAGTTGTGCAGCACCGCCACAAAAGCCACCGACGGGTGGGTCGCGAAAGCATCGCGCAACGCCAGCGTCCGATGCGCGGTCAGGTCGGTCATGAGCCGATCCGGCAGCGGCTTGATCGCGTCGTCCTCGTCATCCTCCGGTTCAGCCGGCACGCCGCCGACCGTGATGACGGCGCGTTGGACCGCAACCTTGGCCTCGCCACCGTCAGCGTTGTCACTGCCGATATCGGATTCCGGCTCGGCGCTGACGCCGACGGGTGCTTCATCCTCCGGTCGGACATAACCGCGATCGACGAAAAGTGCGCCTTCGTCATCGATGCTGACGAAGACGCCGGCGTGTGCGATATCGGCCGGATCGTAGATCACCGGCCGGGCATCGAAGGCGGACAGCGCGGCCTCGATCTCGCCGAGCCGTTGATCGATCTCGTCGGGCAGTTCGTCGGCTTCGGCGTATTCGACCTCGAGCTTGTCGTACTCGGCCTTCAACGCCTCGATCGACGCACGTTCGTCGTCGCTGAGATCTGCCGGTAGACCCTCCAGCTCGCGCAGGCCGTCGGTGTGGCCATAGGGGAAATTGACCGCCACCGAGATCCACTTCCAGCCTTCCGTGGCGATAATTTCGGCCTGCGCCTTCAGCTTCTCGGTGACGAGGCGATCGAGCAGCGGCACATCCTGCAGCCAACCGCCGTCATCGTGTTCGAACAGGTCGCGCATGACGGCGCCACCGGTCTGCTCATAGGCATCGAGCCCGACGAACTGGGCGCGACGGTCGGAAGCGCGGACGGTGTTCTCCGTCAACATTCGCCGGATCTGGTACGGCTCGTCGAGTTGGGAGCGGCTGACATTGTCCCAGACCTGCTTCTGGCGCGCCTGATCGGCGGTGACCGAGAACGCCATCAACTGTTCGAGCGTCATGCCGTCCTCGGCATAGACCTCGTGCAACTTCGGGGATACCGATGCGAGACGCAGCCGCTGCTTGACGATCGCCGACGACACGAAGTGCCGTGCGGCGATGTCGTCCTCGCTCATGCCGCCATCACGCAGCAGCTTGAACGTGCGGAACTGGTCGAGCGGATGCAGACCGACCCGCTCATCGTTCTCAGCCAGGGAGTCGTCCTCGGCGAGACCGTCGTCACGGATCACGCAAGACACACGCTCCTTCTTCGTCATGCGCTTCTGCTTCACCAGCAGCGCAAGAGGGCGATGGCGCCGGCCGCCGGCCGGTACCTCGAACATGCCGGTCTCCTTGCCGTCTTCGTCGAGGACCGCCCGGACGCTCAGGCTTTGCAACAACGTGCGAAGTGCGATGCTCTCCGCCAATTGCTCGATCGAGACGCCGGCTTTCACGCGCCGGACGTTGGACTGGCTCAAGACCAGCTTGTTGAAGGGGATGTCGCGCGAGGGACTGAGTTTGATCTTCTGAACGGCTGTGGCCATGTCGATCACTCCACGACGGGCGGCCGAAAGACTCTCTCTCGACCTCCAACCCGTCGCGGACACCCCGGCCCTCCTCTCACTCTCAAGCGCGCCGCAACGACGAACGGCTGAGGTAGAAGGCGAACGCATCACGCGGCTTCCTCGTTGCCCTCGGTGCCGACGTCGATGGCGTGCGGCTGGAACGCGAGCAGGAAATCGGACGCCTTCGATGCGGCGCTTGCCGCGCGGACCACGGCGCGGTCGTCCTCGCGCAGCACCTCCAGCCAGGAGCCGATGTAATCGGCGTGGCGCACGGTCGGCACGATGCCGAGCGAGGCGCAGACGAACGCGCCGGCCATTTCCGCGACCAGCTCTTCGCGCGCGTAGGATTTCGAGCCGAACGATCCGGATTGATCGCGCTTGAGCCGACCGGCCGCGCCGGTCCAATGGCCGAGTTCATGGAAGGCGGTGCGGTGCCAATTGATCGGCTCGAAATACGCGCCCGGCGGCGGCACCTGCACGAAGTCACCCGTGACATGATAATAAGCGCGCGCACCGCCGACGCGGAAATCCGCCCCGGTCGTGGCGATCAGGGTCTCGGCCTGCGGCTCGATCTCGTCCGGCGGTGGCGGGACAGCCGACGCGGCGATCTCCTCGGGCAAGCCGTCGCATTGATCGGTGTTAAAGACAGTGAAGCGTTTGAGGAAAGGAATCGCGCCCGGCTCCTCCCCGGTCTCCGCTGCGCGCCGGCGTTCGTCCTCCGGCGTGAAACGATCAGCATAGACCACAGTGGTGCCGCGCTCGCCCTTTCTGACATGGCCGCCGAGGCCGAGCGCCTGGCGGAAGGTCAACCAGCTTTGGCCGGCAAAGCCCCGTTCGATAACGGCGCCCCACAGGATCAGCACGTTGATGCCGGAGTACCGGCGCTGCGTCGTGGCGTTACGCGGCATCGCCAGCGCCGCCTTCGCAGCCGCGGTGCCCCATGGCTGCACCCATGGCACACGCCCGGCTTCAAGCTCGGCGATGATCTTGTCGGTGATGTCGGTGTAAAGGCTCGCCCGGTCCTGGCCGGCGCGCGCCTGCGAGATCTGTCTGGACATCGCGATTCTCCGCGACGGGCGCCGGAAGCCTCTCTCCCGACTCTCAACCCGTCGCGGCGAATCTGGTCCGCACTCTCGCTCTCCATCGCGCCGGATTCACACGTGACGCAGGAGATCGCGGCCGCGTTTGCGGCAACGATCGTCACCCGAATGGGCGGAGACGCCGTGGCGGGCGGCTCCGGTCGCCGAGCCACGCTCGGCGACTAGAGCGTGGCCTCCCAAAGGGAGGAGCCGCTATGACACGAACGTCCGATTCTCGTCGGTGACCGGACATGCCGAAAATAGGAGCCGCGTCCTGCCACGGTCCAGTTGCGGACATTGGCCGCCGCGAGGATAGCGGACGTTACTAACCGCACTGACGTGCTCCCCTTAAATAAGCAAAGCCGAGCCTAATTTGTGACCCGCTGAAATCGGGGAAGCACGTCAACTACACGGAATTCAGATCCGCAGGATCGATCTAAATTTGTGGTATACTCTCGCGACCGCGGCCCGGACTCGGCTGCCCCAAGACTGCGCCTTCGCATCACGAACGGCATGCCGGGCGATTTGGCCGCGCATAACCGACACTGCCATAGCGTCCGAGAAAGCCGGTAGCCACTCGACCCGGCCGGCGCTGATGTAATAGTGCGACTTGCAGGGCGCGTCGCACACAGCGATGGACGGGCGAACCGTGGCCATGCCGCCTTCCGACGTAATCTGATGACTGTCCGGCACCAAGAGGCTGACGCGATGACCGCAGCCGCAGGCGCAGAGCAGCGCGCCGACCTCAAATTCTTCGCTGTGATAGACGACGCCGTTGCTGAGCGGCTTGGGTATGCGCTCGACAGCCTGATAGATGTATCTCACCCTGCCCGCCTTTCTCAATCGATCTCGAACGTCGCCGAGTCAAAAATATACGATGTCGCGGCGTCTTCCCGGTCGAACAAGCCGAAATGCTGTTTGAACCGGATCACGGCCATCGTCGCGTTCAGCGCGTTCAATTCAGTGATCTGGGCATGTTTGCGGTATTCGTCGTCTTTGGCGTTTTCGACCGGCAGACGCACCGTGCTGACATTTTCGTCAAACGCCTTGCGATCGACGCCGGTGATACGCACAAATCCGCTGAGGCCGACCGTTGAGCGATTGAGGCCCATGCCGCAATCGACGAACGGAAGGCCGTTGGCGCTCAGCCAATCCACGAGCAGAAGACGCGCAGGGCCGTCATCGACGGAAACGAAGACGAAATCGAACTCCTTCAGGCGCGCGACGTTCTCTGACGTGACGCGCTCCGCGACCGGCTCGATCCCTGCGTGCCATTGGTCGTAATGCCGCGCCAGCACCTCGACCTTGAGCTTGCCGATGGCCTGCGCAATGAAGCCCGGCAGCCTGAAGATCGTGTGCACATGCACCTTGTCGTCGTCGAACAGCGCGATCTTCTCCAGATGCGTTCGTGCGAGGAAATCGAGAATATAGGAGCCCGTCCCACCAAGGCCGATGATCGCGACTTTCTTGCCGCGCAGGAGGGCTGAGAGATCATTGATGTGATAGCGCGACGACATCGTATCCGGAAACCGGAGCGGAGAGTTCTGGGCGGCTGCCTTGACCGCAATGCCGCGCAAGGGCGTCGCCTGTGGGTAGGCGGTCATCGCCGGCGCCGTGATTGTATCAAGATAGGTCTGCACTTTTTCTTCAAACGACCGGTACGCCCGCATCGCGCCGTTTTCGTCGTGCAGTTTGTAGGAGAACGAGAAGTCGGTGACGAGGTCAGGTGTGACCGTGACGTTATGCGCTCCGCCGCCTAACCTAAGCTCGCGCCCCTGCTGATCACAGGGCCTGCTGCCGCGCCACCACGCCTGATGGTTTGGGGGCGGATCGATGACGGCCCCGTTCAGATCAACCGGGCTTGCCCAGTCTCCGTGCTGGAGCTGGCCGTCTTTATCGAGATACGGCAGACCGTAGAAGACGAGGTACCCGCCGACAAAGTCGATCAGGTACCCCGTTTCCTCGAAGTCCTTGAGGAAGGCGTTATGACTCACCAGTTCCGGCAACCCGAAAGCGCATGCCATCTTTCACCTTTACTTTCTGACCGGGCGCCAAGGTTCCGCTCGGATTTTCGACAGGGCCAAGTGAGTATTTGACGAGATATTCGTTCGACGGCTTGCCACCGCTGCCGAGATAGAGGTCCACGACCCGGGCGTAAGTGATCTCTTTCGTATCGATCTCGTGGTCATCGCCATTGACGAGGATGTCGAACACCTTCTGGCTATAGAAGTGCTCATCCTGCGTCAGATGGATCGGGGTCTCATCGCGCGGGATCTGCTCGTCTTCCTCGTCGCCCTCAACCTCGCGGTAGAGCTTCTCATGCTTGGCGATGTCGGCAACGGCGTAGAGCGCCTCTCCCGTCGTCGGGTTGGGCGACTGGCACGCCACCCGGTTGATGTGGATGCGCACCAAGTGCGCTTCGACAATGACAGACATTTCAGTTTTCCTTCTCCGCGTCTCGCGGCGCTTGCGTTTGACCCTGGCCGGTGGCATCTTGGTGTCCAGCCAGACAACAGAAAGGGCCTGAAAAAGCCCCGCACTGGTAACGCCAGATTGGGGCCTGTTGTCTGTCCAGACAACAATGGGGCATTACATAAACTTTGTCAAGGATGGCGGATGCCGGAATCAGCGATGGGTGTTTGGTTGAGGGGCCTAAGGGAGGGCAGCAAGCTGACCTTGAGAGATCTGGCGCAGCGCAGCGAAGTCGATCACGCGTACATTCACCGGCTTGAGACGGGTGCGAAGGAGTCGCCATCGGACGAGGTGGTGAACAAGCTGAGCGTTGCCCTGTCGCCAACAGAGCGCGATGCCGAAATATTCCGGTTTCTCGCTAACCATCCTAATGTCGACGTCGATATGCTGAATTTCGTCCGCGAGAACGCAGATGTCACGTTCGCGGAATTTCACATGCTCACCACGGTGGTGAACCGGGGCACCCGACCTGACTACGCGACGTCCCTTGCCCGCATCCGTCGGATTCTGCAGGAGGATGACGATGGATGATCTGTCCGTAGCCATGAAGGCTCGGGAGTTTATCACAAGCTGCGGGCCTTCGGCACTTCCGGTGCTGGTCGAGAGGTATGCGGCCGAGATTGGCGGGTCGATCAAGCAAGAGACCCTTGGCGAAAATGAAGACGCCTGGTCCGTCAGGCTGCCATCGGGCAAATACAGAATCTGTGTGAACTGCGCTCACAACAGCAGGCGGCAGCGATTCAGCATCTGCCACGAGGTGGCTCATGCGGTTTTGGGAATCCCGGCAGATCATGCCCAACCGAGCTGGCGTTACACGCAACGACCGCAAGGCGAAATCTTTTGCGATACCTTCGCAGCCGAACTTCTGCTGCCGTACAAGCTCTTCAAACCGCGCGTGGATATGGCGGATATGGGTCTCGCGGCCGTCAACGCGCTGGCAGACGAGTTTGATGCCTCATTGATCTCGACAGGATCCCGCTTCGCCACCTTCTCCCGCGTACCTTGCGCCTTTGTGCTCGCTGAAGGCGGCAAAGTCCGCTACAGCGCCCGATCTGCCGCCCTTCGCGACGCGCGAGCCTGGATTAAATCAGGCTCGGCAATACCAACGAGCTCCTACAGCGCCCGCGCGCGCGCAGGTGAAAACCCGACGGGACCTGAAGAAGCAGCTCCGGAGGAGTGGTTTGAGGATTGGGAGCGTGAGGGCGCGCTCTACGAAGACGTGCTCCATCTTGATCGATGGGATCAGACGCTGACATTGCTGTGGTTTGAGGATGACGAAGTTCCCCCGCCACGTCCGGAGCGAAAGCAGTGGGAAGAGCGGTCCTACGGTCTGCGCGAACTCGACGGTACCCTGCCTTGGCCGAGCGGCAAGAAGCGTCGATAGAGCCAGAGAAGGCAGCAACGACAATCTGGCACACCCGTGCGCCCGCGGGGTCAGCGGCTGGCTGTCCTCAAAGCAAACGTCGCATAGGTCCGAGAAGGGTCAAACTGTGAATTCGCTGTGTCGGCCAGACACCCGCTTTGCGCGCTTGACGGTTTCTTTGGCTGAGATCGATTGCCATGGTCGCGCTCATCAAAGGCACGGCCTCAGAACCACAAGAAACGACGTGCTATGGTTGTCAATCGTCTGGAGTCGGAGAGAGCGCGGTGAGTGAACCGGCGCAAGAACACTGTCGTGTCCTGAGCCTCGATGGTGGGGGCGCAAAGGGATTTTACACGCTCGGCGCCCTCAAAGAGATCGAGGCCCTTGTCGGCTGCCCGCTCTTCGAGAAGTTCGACCTGATCTATGGCACGAGTACCGGCGCCATTATCGCTGCGCTGCTCGGTCTCGGGAAATCCGTCGAGGAGATTCGGACGCTGTATCGCGACCACGTCGTGAAGGTTATGGCCGCCTGGCTCCCTAGTTCGAAGACGGCAGCGCTCGAGGAACTTGCGGCCGATGTCTTCGGCGAACTGAAGTTCGATGCGTTCAAGACAGACATCGGCATCGTCGGTACGCGCTGGCTGGAAGAACGACCGATAATCTTCAAGACGAATCGTCGGCAAGCGTTCTCGGGCAAGGCGAGCTTTGAAGCCGGCTTCGGCTGCACGATCGCTGACGCGGTCATCGGCTCGTGTTCAGCCTATCCATTCTTCGAGAAGAAGTTTGTCCTCACCGGTCACGGCGAGCGCATTGAAGTGCGAGACGGCGGTTTCGTGGCGAATAATCCGGCACTCTTTGCGATAGTCGATGCGACCGAGTCGCTTGGCTTCCCCCGTACCGACGTCCGCGTCGTTAGCATTGGGGTCGGAGAATATCCGCCCCCGAAGTTGCCGACGTGGAGCGTGCGGAAGTGGGCAAGCAAGTTGCCGACGATGGTCTTTCTCCAGAAGACGATGGAGATAAGCACGCAGTCGATGGATCAATTGCGGAAAGTGCTTTTCCGAGAGGTCCAGACCGTCCGCATTCACAACAAGTATACGCAGCCCGAGCTCGCAACCGATATGCTCGAAGTGGATCTCGATAAGCTCAATACATTGTGGCTCCGCGGCCGGGATTCCGCGCGCGATGCCGAATCCGATTTGAAAAAATTCTTGCTCTAGGGAGGACGTGGTGGCGATTGCAGAAAGTCAGTTGGATACGTGGTCGCAGCAAGGCAAGACGGCCCAGTTTACCACCACATACAATTCCATTCGGGAGAAGCTACTGGACGGACACGCGCCGTATCCAGTGAAGAATGTCGAAATCCGCCTGCAGGGGTCCTACGGGAACGACACGAACGTGTGGGCCGATAGCGATGTCGATATTGTGCTGAAGCACACCGGCGCGTTCTACCACGACCTTTCGGAGATGCCCGCAGAGAAGCAGCAGGCCTTCACGAAGGCGTACGGTGCCGACGCCGCGTACGGCTATCACCACTTCAAGACGGACGCACTCAAATGGATCAACGGCCTTTATAAAGACGACGTCGACAGTTACGGCAAGAAGGCGGTCAAAGTCCGCGGCAACGGCAATCGGCGCAACGCGGACATCATCATCTGCCAAGAGTTTCGCCGCTACCGGGATTTCAATGGAATCGGGCACGAGGAATTCGCAGAAGGCATAGCGTTCTACATCGGAAATCAGCGCATCGAGAACTTTCCGAAGCAGCATTCGGACAACTGTACGGCCAAGCACCAGGAGACCGGTAATTTCAAGCACATGGTCCGCATCTTCAAGAACATGCGGAACCGCATGATCGAGAACGGGTTTCTCGCCGAAGGAATCGCGCCGTCCTACTTCATAGAAGGCATGCTTTGGAACGTGCCGAAGGACAAGTTCGCGGGGACCTACGCCGAAGCCTGGGTGGCATGCTTCAACTGGATCGTGACGACGGATAAGACGAAGCTGACGACGGCGAGCGGCCTGCACTGGCTCGTTCGGGACAATTCTCCGGTTTGCTGGCCGACGGCCAACTTCAACACTTTCACAGCCGCGCTGAAAAAGTACTGGGAGAGTTGACCGGCTGCCCGGCTCGCCCCTCAGTGTACCATGCTGCTTTCCAGTGAGGTCCGATGGCGTTACCTGATTCAACCGAAACACCGCGCACGCTGGCTCTCCGCAAGATCGTCGAGGAGACCGGCCCCGAGCAAATGCTGGGCTGGGCCAAACCGACGGATGAAGACTATGCGTTATTCGGAAAGATCACCCATATCTACAGCGCCTGCGATTTCATCCTGCGCTACATGGCGGAGACGATGGATAAGCAAGGCATGTTCAAGGAGCCCTGGGCCGGAAAGACGCAGAAGCTCACGATGGCTCAGGTCGCCGAAGCGATACAGTCATCCCCCATCTGGACCGGCCCGAATAAGTTCGCTCTGGAGGAGATAGAGAAATACCGGCGCATGCGAAACCTCGTTGCTCACTTCATCGTCCGACGCTTCCCTGAAGACGATGCTTATGTCTTCATGACGAAGAGCGCGATTGATTACCGCAGGGTCTACGGTGAGCTGCCCGACGGCATCGATGCTATGCTCTACGGCGTCCTTGATGCGGAGCAATTGCGCGGGTTGGTGCCGGTGCTGGAGGGTCTGCTGAAGTGGGCGGCGCAGGTGCTCCGCGACTTGAGCCGGCCTATTTCGCCCACTGCGGGCTAAGCCTCGTTTGCATCGGTATAGTTGGGCAGTAGGGGCTTAATCTTCTTGCGGTTCCAGAACGGATCTATAAACGGGCAATCGTAGCAGGGGCCGAGGTTCTCGACCTTCGCATTGTCGAAGAATCCGCGTGTAGCCTCGTGCCGTTTCTCGGGGATGATGAGGAACGCAACGTCGTCTTCGGAGAACTTGAAGTGGCCGGCCTTACGCCATTCCCGTTCCCACTCGAAGAAATAGGTGCTGTTGCCGTACTTCCCCGGGGCGTCGACGAAGGGGGTAATTCTCCAAATCGGATGATCCGGGTCCTTTTTTGCGCTCTTCACTATTTGCTTCAGCGCGGCCGTCATGTCGTGGTCCTTGTACGCGTACATGATCGGATTGGCGCCTCTGTGAACGACGAAATCCTTCCTGAATACGATGCCATATTCGGACCGGGCTTCGGCCAAACGTCTTAGGCGGTGCAGTGGAATCTCGCTGAAGCAGGCGGCACGCTGCGATGCCGGGTCCGGCGCCTTTTCCCGCACCAAACCGAACGGATTTCTGGCCTTGATGACGCGGCTGCCCAAAATGCTTAGCATGTTTTCGTAGGCACTCTTTTGCTCGTAGTCCTTCGCGAAGTGGACGACGTAGTCGGACATATCCGTCCAGTTTGATTTGTTCTCTCCGAAGAACGGGGACGCCATGCGCTGCTCCAATTATTCTTATGCGCGTGTGGTAGGGAGTCAGTAGTAGCTGCCGCCGACGCCGGCAGACATCAATGAGCCGTAGGTATAGGCAGAAAGCAGTTCGCTCTTCCCTTCCAGGCTTATAGTGACGGTCAGGCTCGGTCGCACCCTCTTCACACTCTCCCGCGTCCTCTGAAGCTTCGCGTAAGCGTCTTCGAACTGCTTCTTGTCCCAGAGCGGATCGCGAACCTTGACCGCGCCGCCGCGCGCGCTGGTTACCCGAAATTGCACGGCGTCATTCGGTGCAGGTTCAAACGCGCCGTGAGCCATGAGGATGCGGCCTTCATTGAGCTTGGCTATGTCGTTGAAAAGGTCCTGTAGCCCGTCGACGTCTTCCTTCGGCGCCGTTTCGTTGGCGACGATCTTCAGCAAGTTGACCTTTTTGAAGAAGTCCAAGCTGTGCGACACCACGTCCGCTGCGTCGCTCTTGAGGTCGAGTATCTGCACGATGCTCGCGTTGATTTCACGTTCCAAAAGCGCGAACTCGTAGAGATAGCGGCCTACCTTCGTACAGGCGGCGTCCAAATCGGCGCTCACGAAATCCTCCCCAAAAGCTCATTACCGGTGTTGAGAGACGCATGTTTTTCATTTAGTCCGAGGTTCAGATTGAGCCGAAGGCCCGCCTATGTAGAAATTTTCCAACCTATCCTCGTTGAGGTGGAGTTTGACGCGCTGCTCGTTATCAAGCAGCCGAATCGTAAGAACGCTGCGGTCGTCAGCTTCGCCTATCATCGGGGAAATCTGCCCCCGCATAAGCATGGCTTGTTCTTCAGAATTAAGTTCTGCCCAAAACCCGTCGGTAGCAGCGACAAGTGAGCTGCCCTGCTCTACGTTGATTTCAGTGACGTCAGGAAGCATGAACTCCCTGGCCCGGAAACTCCGCGCGAGTCGATGCCTGACGTAACTTTCTGCAATCTCCGCGACTGGAATGTCGTCAATCACATTGGCCAACGTATGTGGCCTGATGAGCCATTGGAGAGGGCTTTTTCCTACCTGCCGTCCCAGCAAGCAATCGCCGGCATGTAGAACGAGTGCCGGTCCAGTTCCTGCGAGACACACGATCACATAGCTGGCCGTATCCCGGGGAAACCGCTTCGATAGGCTTCCATGAATTTGGCGCAGTTGTGCTGTGAGGGTTTCTGCCGTTACGTCTTCAGCCGTGGCGACGTACCAATCTATGACATCACGGGCGATCTGGCCGGCAAGCTCGCCGCTCTTTGGTCCTGACGTTGAACCATCCAGAAGGAGGCACAGCACCCCATCCGGGCGTATTCCGGCGCCCCCGTAATCCCGATTGCCGCCGGTCTTTGTTCCCTGCTGACTGCGCCAATCGAGCTCCATTTCCATTTTAGCTGTCGCTCTCGCTTATGGCGACAAAGCGTTCACGCACAATATCGACGCGCCCTTCCGGCCCTTTGATATTGCCCGCCAGAAAGTGATCAAAATCATCATGCTCCAGCAGAGCTCTGAACTGCTCTGCAATGTAGCGGCGAACATCTTCGTCCGCTGCTTGAATTTCAGCGACGAGTTCCTCGCGGCCATCGACGACGAGAAGAATGTCCTCCATATCGCGGCTTCCTAACAGATCATTGTTGCCGCGACCGAGATACGCCTCCAACTTTGTCGCCAGAAACAATTCTGGCGTGAGGCGTTTGATGGTTATCGTATCGGTCAGAGGATGATTGACCGCCGTTTCAATGCCTTTGGCATACCAGCGATTGCTAAAGCCGAGAATGCTTTCATCGTCAGGCATGAAATCGACCTTGAGGTCGCCAAGCCGCATTCGGCAAATCACATCGTCCTCTGGAGATTCCGCAAATCCCTTTTGCCGCAACTGCTCTTGCAGTTGCGCCCATTGCGCACGCCCGACAAGATCAACGATCAGATCCACATCGTCGGTTGCCCGCACACCTTCGAGCGTAATCTCATCGGTAATGAACAGAGCTGTCGTGCATCCGCCGACAAAGACCAGCCGCCCGCGCAGGTCGTCGCCCAGCGCCTTGGCGACGGTTTCCAACATAACAAGGAGTTGGCCCTTAACGCTGCTCATTTTTCAAAAGCCTTTCTGAAATGCGCTCGACGGCCAGCCCGGTTTCTCGCTGATTTCCAATCCGAATGGCATCAACAAGGGCCAGATATTCATACAGACGCTCGTCTTTCTGGACAGCTTCGGGAACGCTCTTGAACAGAGGCTCTAGCGACTGTCCCTGGGCCTTGCCTTTTGCGAACGGCCAGACGTAGATATATTCGCCTGCGCTGATCAAAAGACTCTTCAACGAGGGAGCTGCAAAGGCGGTAGGAACGCCTCGCGTCATGGCGCCGGGCCTTGCCGGAAAAACAAACTTCAGTCCGTGGACAATAAAATCGCAGAGGTTGCGGCGGTTGGGCTTTGGCCGACCGGAATTGCGATCTTTGACCGCAAGGCCTGAAGAGATGCTTCGGTTGATCGAGGCATTGACTTCCGTCTTGCTGATTCCAAGGGAAGCCTCTAAGCCGCGAACGGAAAAGGGATCCTCGCGGTGCACATCCAACCTTGGATGCCCGCCCCCCTTGCGCTCCTCATGTTCGAGGCTCACGAGCTTGAGCAATATGACGACATCCTGGCTTTTCATCCGGTATTTCGTCCCTGTCCCTTGTCCTCGGACTGAGGACAGTCAGCCACAAGGGCGACCCAGCTGTCAAACAATCTTTCTCAGATCAGAAAGAAAAAACACATAATTCAACGTAATTTCAATTACTTATCAGAGGAATCCAGACCAGGAGACGGTGTCGAACCTATAGGTGCGTTTTTGCGGGCTGCTGCCTTTATCGAAGCGCCCTGCCGCTGACGCAACGATTTCTGACTTGCGCCAGACCCCACGTATGTGTGTCCGATCACCGCCGATGGCAGCATGCGGAAGGAAGAGCTCTTCCAAAATACAGGCTCAGCGGTTTTGATGGCGCGGCACCTCATTGACATAGGGGCAGCTCGATGAACGCACCCGCTTCTGCTCTGCGAATTGCGATTGGCGGGATCAGCAGAAAGGCAGCCAGCGTCGGGCAAGGAACTGAGGTCGGAGTCTTATGAACTTCATCTAATGCGTTACAATAATGTCGAAAGCTAAATTCACCGAGGCCGATGTTAAGCGTGCCGTGAAAGGCGTCATCGATGGCGGCGGCATCGTCGCAAACGTCGAAATCTGGCCTGACGGACGCATATCTATTGCGGTCAAAGAGGATCGCCGTCCTTCGGTAGATCCGGAGGATGACCCAGCGGTGTCAAGGAGGCTGCTGTGAAACGTGGACGTTCCGCCCTTCCGTTGCCCCGCTACACGCTTCGTAAGCGGATCGGAAGCGGCTGGAGTTATTTCTTCAACGTTCCAACATGGGCTCGCACACGAGGCTGTCCCCTGCACAATGAACCACTTGGTGCCGACTACGAAAGAGCGGTACAGCGGGTGGAAAGGATTCTACTGCCGGCATTTGATAGCTGGCGCACGGGTGGCGAGGACGCGACCTCTGTTGTCGGCGTGGTCGTCGGAACGTTGGATTGGATGTTTCACGAGTATCGCCGGACATGGTCGCAGAAAACTGCCAAGCGACTGCAGCCGCTGAGTCCAGGTCAATGCCGTGTGCACGAGACCGGCATCAAGATGATTTGTGAATACCTCCTGCAGGACGGCAGGCGTCTCGGAACGCGGCGCGTCTCCAGCATCGATACTGCTTTCGCCGATGACCTCTTTGAAAAGCTTCTTTTCAAAGAGGTGAAGGGCGAAAAGATCGAACGCCGCACCACCGTCAATCACGCGATGAAGACCGCGCGTTCGGCATGGAATACGGTATCACGCGCCAATCCGGGCATATTTCCTCCGAAGAATCCATTCGAGAAGATGGGTCTGCAGTCGAACTCTCGGGAAACGCCGCATGCGACGTTCGCCGAGTTGGCGGCGTTCCGGGCCAAAGCGATCGAAATGGGCTATTCCTCGCTCGCCACTGGCGTTTTGATTGGGTGGGAGCTGCTTCAGCGCGAGGCGCACATCTTCATCCGTTTCGTGGCCGAACATTACCGGCCTCCGAGCCGGCCAAACCACGTCTATGTCATCAACTACAAGACGAGTACGGGCTCGTGGGAGCCACTGTTCAATGCCAAAGGCAAGCCGCTCTATCCCCAGTTGATGACCGAGTTGGATGCCATTAAGGAGTTGCGTCCTACAGGGGGCCTCATGCTGCGCCGGGACGGCAGCAGCCAGCCGTGGTTTGGCAAGGGGGAGATGCTCACCCAGGTTCAGCGCATTTCGAAGAAGGTCATCCTTGCGGCGAGTCTTCGTCCTGAACTGACCTTCACCTCGTTCGGCCGCCATGGCGGCACGACGGAAGCGAGCACGTCCGGGCTGACGGAAACGCAGTTGATGCAGAAGGGGCAATGGTCGTCGACGGCAGCGATGGCGAACTATCTGCACGACGACGACGAAGCCAAGCAGGACGCGCAAATGAAGCGCATCAAACGCCGCGCGAAAGTGGCGAAGCAAGCGGCCGTAAAGTGAACATTTGTCAGAATGGAAATTTCAGTTTGTCAGAATGAACTTTGGGATCTGAGCTAACCCATTGAAAAGGCTGGAGCGGGTGAAGGGAATCGAACCCTCGTATTCAGCTTGGAAGGCTGCTGCTCTACCATTGAGCTACACCCGCGGCGCGCGAGCACTAGCATGGCCGTCCCGCCGCCTCAACCATGATTGATTTGCAGTTCGGGACCAACGGAACCATATTTCGGACAGCGGGTTTTCGTATTAAGCCTTTGTCCAACCGGGAGAACGTCTCATGCGCAACGCAGTTATCGCCGCTCTGGCCCTTGCGGGCGCGGCCTTTGTCAGTACGGGCTCCGCGGAAGCCCGGGATTACCGCTACTGTCTGGTGGAGGGCGGCTACGCCACTGGCCCGGGCACCTGCTATTACGATACTTATGCGCAGTGCATGGCGAGCGCGTCGGGACGCAGGGCTTACTGTCAGGTCAACCCGGTGTTTGCTTTTGCCGAGCAGAACCGGCCGGTCAAAAAGCCGCGCAAAGTCTATCGCGATCCCCGCTATTACGACTGAGATATCGGCCGTTCCACTCACGTCCTTGAGATAAAGCCGCCGTCGACCGGCGGCTTTGTTGCGTCAGCCGTATCGTGTCAGTCCTTGCGCTCCTGGTCGCGGTACGACCCAAGACGGGACAGAAACGCCAGCACCAGACCGATCCCGGCCAGCGAAAAGCCCATGGTGAAGATCTTGGACAGGCCGGTGGTCGGTCCGAGCGTGGCGTCACCCACCGTGGTCAGCGCCACCACGCTGAAATAGGCCGAATCGAGCCACGACCAGCCCTCGACCCAATGATAGAAAATCGAACCGCCCAGCACCGACATCGCCAACAGGAAGATGATCGCCTGAAACTCGGGATCACGCATTCCGTGCCAGAAACCGAGACATAGCAGCTTCAGGCCCAAGGCCAATGATCGCATCGGTGCACCCGCGCCGGAAAATCCCCACGCGGCACACCCTGACACAGCATTGCTCAATAAAAAATCGCCCGGAAATATTTCCGGGCGATTTTCAGATTGGTGGGGGAAGAAGGACTCGAACCTTCGAAGCCATACGGCGGCTGATTTACAGTCAGCTCCCTTTGCCACTCGGGACACTCCCCCGCTCGCCATCATCCGACACCTTCGCCCACCCGAACGGGGCGGCTGAACGGCCATGGATGACGGTAAAAAGCGTGCCCGTGAACGGGCGCCCGGTCGGCGCGTTTATGGGGGAAGCACCGGGGTAAAGTCAACCAAGGTGGGGAGGAATATGACAGGCCGTTGCGATCCGGCCTCAAGCCGAAAATTGCCATTATTCCAATCCCGTGGGACAAGGCCGCATGAGCGATCGCGACCGGAAATCACGTTTTGGCGGCCCCAAGGGGGGTGGACGCGGCCATGACCGCGACCGGAACCACCAGAAGCCTCAGGGTGGCGGCCGCCCCGCCGGACGCGACCGGGACGCCAAGGGCGGCCGGGGTCACAGCAAGGGACACCAGAAGGGGCACAGCAAGGGCGAAGGCCCGGTGATTCTTTATGGCTGGCACAGCGTCACCATGGCGCTGGCCAACCCGCAGCGCCGTATCCGCAAGCTGTTCGTCACCGAGAATGCCGAGCGGCGGCTGGCTGAAGAAAAGATCGACACCCGCGTGCCGCCGGAGCTGGTGCATCCCGGCGATATCGACCGCCGTCTCGGCCCGGATGCGGTCCATCAGGGCCTTCTCATGGAGGCCGATCCCCTGCCCGGCCTGCATATCGACGAACTGCCGCAGGATGGCGTGGTGCTGGTGCTCGACCAGATCACCGATCCGCACAATGTCGGCGCGATCCTTCGTTCCGCTGCGGCCTTCGGCGCCAAGGCCATTGTCACCACCGGGCGGCACAGCCCCGAGGCCACCGGCGTGCTGGCGAAATCCGCCTCCGGCGCGCTTGAGCTTGTGCCGATCATCGAAGTGCCGAACCTGCATCGCGCGCTGAACGAGATGAACGATGCGGGCTTCCTCACCGTCGGTCTCGACAGCGAGGGCCAGGGCGATCTTGCCGCCGTGCCGCTGCGCGCGCCGCTCGCTCTTGTGCTCGGCGCGGAAGGTAAAGGGCTGCGTCAGCTCACCCGCGAAACCTGCGCCATCGTCGCGCGCATGGACATGCCCGGCGCGATCAAGAGCCTCAACGTCTCGAACGCTGCGGTTCTCGCGCTTTACATCGGCACCAGCCGTCTCGGTTTGATGGGCTGAATCAAAACGCCCGCCTGCGCGATGCAGACGGGCGCTTCATTCTCAGGTTTTCCCGAAATCAGTACTTGTAGCGAAGCACGCGCTGGCCGTGGTGATAACGGTGCACGTGCCCGCGATGGTAATACGCAT
>CAZQMD010000006.1:0-45218 GCA_964594185.1 uncultured Afipia sp.
TACGAGAGAAGGCCGATCGGGCCGCGGACGGGCGAGACCAAGACGCCTGAATACCCCCGGCTGAATCCACGCCAGAAAGTCCCATTATTGCAGGATGGCGATTTCACCGTCGGCGAAAGCGCTGCGATTATTGCCTATCTTGCGAAGACTTATGGAAGTCCGGACCGATCATTCATCCCGGAGGACCGGCAGAAGTACGCGACATGGCTGGAGTGGAGTTTCTTCATCGTCACGGAGCTGGATTCTACAAGCCTTTATGTGATGCGGCGTCATGGCGTGAATCAAGGACTGGCTCACCTCTATGGCCACGCGCCTGAGGTCGTGGATCGTGCCGCTGAATATTTCCGCGATCAGCTCAAGCATGTAGAGGCCGCGTTGTCCGATGGTCGAACTTATTTGATCGGCGACCAATTCACCACGGCTGATATCTTGCTCACCACGTGTCTTGAATGGGCTATCGGTTACGGCCTTGGAATTTGTGACAATGCGAGGCCTTACCTCGACCGCATCGTGGCGAGACCGGCTTATATTCGCGCGAAGGACGAGAACATGCCGGCACCGATTCCGGTGGCGTGATCTCGTTAGGGGGCAGTGCTTGAGCCTGCAGCCAGCGAACGCTGAACCATAATCGTGTCGGCCCAATGGCCGTGGCGATAGGCAACACCAGGCAACAATCCTACTCGAAGAAATCCAAACCTGTCGTGAAGGCGGAGTGAAGCGGTATTGTCCGCGTCTATGTAGCCGATGATTTGCCGGAAGCCAGCGGCTGCACAGACGTCGATCAGTTCGCGTATCAGGAGTTGCCCTATACCCTGACCGGTGCAGGCGTGATGGACATATATCGAGTGCTTAACGGTGTAGCGATAAGCCGGGCGTTTGCGGAACAAAACTACATAGGCGTAACCTACGACTTCGCCGCCGCGCGTCGCAACCAGATGCGGGAAACGGTGGCTGCGCAGGTTCTTTCGCCGATCACGTAGATCGTCAGGCTGCGGCGTTCCAGTGTCGCTCACGCCGTCTTCGATACCCTGCCGGACGTGGCGGCGATAGATCGCCAGCATGGCCTCGACATCCGTGTCGCGCGATGGTCGCACGACGATAGGATACTCGTTCTCGGTCTGCGCTCTTGCTTCCATGGGCGTTCCGCTTATTCGCTGACCACATAGGTATAGAGCCGGATGCGGCCATTTTCGTCTACCTTGCGGTAGACTCCCTGGATCTCGACATCAAAACCCGGGAACGTGTTGAAGCAAGTCTCGAACATTTTCAGATAATCGATCATCGGCTGCGCCTGTTCGGTGAGGCGCTCCCCGGGAACTATCGTGGCAATGCCGGGCGGATAAACCACGAAAGGCGTCGTGGCGATGCGGCCACGGATCTCATCGATCGGAACATAATCGACATCGTTGCGAACCAGGCAGCGCGCTGCAGCGTGGGGTGAGATGGCGATTTCCGGCAGGTGTTCGGCTGCGAATTGCTTCGTCTGCAAGGCGCTGACATCCGCCTTGCGGAAGAAGCCATGCATGTCAGCGCAAAGATCGCGTAGCCGGATTCCGACGTAACGGGCGCGTCTGCGCTTCGCGAATTCGGGAATGACGTCCTCCAGCAGGGCGTTGTCATCGTGGAGCTTCTTGAAGGCGACAAGGCTGCTGATCAGCGTGCCGGCCTTGCTGGCCTCGACGCCCGGCGTGAGCAGGAAGAGCAGGGAGTTAAGATCGTTCTTCTCAGGCACAATGCGGTTTTCACGCAGGAACTGCGCGACCACGGGCGCCGGAATGCCATGTTCGGCATAGCCGCCCGTGGCGCGATCGAACCCGGGCGTCAATAGCGTGAGCTTGTTTGGGTCGGTCATGGCGAAACCGGCCTGCATGCCCGGAAAGCCGTGCCAGGCGGCGTTTGGTGCAAGCTGCCAGTATGCCGGGTTGGTCGCGAGCTGATCGGTGCCAACAAGTTCCCACGCCACATCATGGATAGCACCTTCCCGCGCAGCATCGGGAATTTCTACCCGTTCGGGGACGAAGGGCTCGAAGAACCAGCGCCGTTCGGGTCGTGTCTCCTTTTCTTCGAACTCGCGACGGACTGCGCGAATTTTCTTGCGCAATTCAATGCCGAGCCTGACGGTGTCGTCCCACAGCACTTCCCCCGAACGTCCTTTCATCATCTGCGCGCCGACGTCCAGCGAGGCGAACAGCGGATAGAACGGTGAAGTCGAGGCGTGTTGCATGAAGCTCTCGTTGAACCGCCGATGCTCCACTCGCCGTTTCTGACCGCGAATGTGACGATCCTTCATGTGAATCTGCGAAGCCTGTGAAAAACTCGCCAGCTGCTTGTGCGTGGATTGGGTGGCTATGATCCCGGGGGATTCCGGCCCCAGTTCGGCAAGCCCCATGGCAAAGCGGCCGGCATAAAGAGGATGGAATTTCATGAAGCCGGCCCAGGCTTCGTCGAACAGAATATAATCGCAGAGATGGCCGATACGCCTGATGATCATCTCGGCACTGTAGATGGTGCCGTCATAGGTGCATTGCTCGATCACGGCGACGCGAAACGGCCGCGGCCGTTGCCATGCGTCCGGGTCCGTGACCAGCGGATTGGTGCGGATGCGTTCGCGCAGGGCCTCTTCCTCGAGGCTTTCCCAACTCATCGGACCGATCAGACCCCAGGGATTGCGCGCGGTCGGAATGTAGACCGGAATTCCGCCGCTGATCATCAGTGCGCCATGCAGGGCGGCTTTGTGGTTATTGCGGTCGAACAGTACCAGATCGCCATCGGTCACCAGTGCGGACAGAGCGACCTTGTTGGATGTCGAGGTTCCGTTGAGCACGAAATAGGTTTTCTCCGCACCGAATATCTGCGCGGCTTCTTTCTGCGCCTGTAGTGCGGGACCTTCATGTGTCAGGAGATCGCCGAGGTCGAGAACCGAGTTGTCGAGGTCGTCGCGGAATACGGCTTCGCCGAGGTGCTCCATGAACACCCGCCCGATCGGACTGCGGCTGTAGAATACACCTCCGTTGTGGCCCGGACAGGTCCACAACTGGTTGCCTTCTTCGGCGTAATCGACCAGTGCACCGAAGAACGGTGTTTTCAGCGTCTCGGCATATTGCTTCAGGCGGCTGATGAGATTCTTGGCGATAAAGGGAGGCGTTTCTTCCGACAGGAAAATGTAGCCATCGATGAAATCAAGCACCTCAACCGGGACGTCCTCAAACCGTTTGCCGCGAATGAGCAGGATGATGGGAAAGTCGAGTCCCCGGCGGCGCATCAAGCTGATCAGCGCGGCTGTCTTGCCCTCCAGACCTTTCTTTCCCCAGTCAACGACCATGCAGCCGATTGCGGCATCGGTCTGCACTGCGATAGAAGCGTCCTCGATCCTGCGGGCTCGGACAACCTCAAAGCCGGAGTGTTCGATTTCATCGACGATTTGATCGAGCCGAATTCCCTCAAGATCGTCTGCATCAAAGGCGGGCATCGCGAAAAGGAAGGTAAAGCGTCTGAAGTAGTCCATGCGTGCTCCAATGGTTGGCCGGTATGATGTCTCTCCGCGTTACATGACAATTCGGTGACAAAATGCGCATGAAACTGTCTCCGGAGAGAGAAAGTCTCGGAAAATCGCGAGACCGCCGCAATCAGCGGCCGCAGCCCGATTTTTCCGCTTGGCGGTCACTAAGTAATTCACATTTGAGGTGCTGGACGACACAGTAAGGCACCGGAAATCAACGGTACGGTCAGCTGCGTTTCGGCGGACGTCACCACCATCGCGCAACGACCGCTCCGGAAATAAACGGCGATACGAGATCGGAGCTATCTTTCGGAGCGTCGGTTATGCAGATTCTTGGGCAAGGATGCACCGCGCGCGGCGGCCTCTTCCGATGTCCACGTTCGCCGGGATCGCTTCCAGACAACTGGACTGGGTGAAACTGCAGCGCGGCGCGAAGGAGCAATTGACCGGAGCGTTGTCGAGCGAAGGCGGTGTGCCCGGAATTGTTTCCAGCCGCGCACCGCGCTCGGCGCCGTGGATCGTGGAAGCAAGAAGCCCCCGCGCGTAAGGATGAACCGGCGTTTTCACGATCTGACTTGTCGTTCCGGTTTCAACGATCTGACCTGCATACATCACCGCGACGCGATCGCAGATTTCATTGGCGACGCCGATGTCATGGGTTACGAAAATAACAGACATGTTGAATTCACGTTGCAGTTCACGCAGCAGCAAAAGAATCTGGATTTGGACTGTGGCATCAAGTGCCGTGGTCGGTTCGTCGGCGAGCAGGATCTTGGGTTTGCACGCGAGTGCGAGGGCGATCATTGCGCGCTGTCGCATACCTCCAGACATCTCGTGGGGATAGGCATCCAGCCTGCGCCTGGCGGAGGGAATACGGACGACCTCAAGCATGTCCAGCGCCCGTGCCGTCGCCTCGGCGCGGCTTTTGCCTTCGTGCCGCATCACGCTTTCGGAGATTTGCTGTCCAATGGTGTAGACCGGATCGAGCGCAAGCGCCGGTTCCTGGAAAATCATCGAGACAGTTTGGCCGCGAAAAGCGGAAAGCTCCTCGTCGTTTAAAGCCAGTACGTCTCGTCCAGCAACACGAACACTGCCATTGATGATTGTACGCTTCTTCGGCAGAAGCCGCATCAGCGCGCGCAATGTGACGCTTTTGCCAGAGCCTGATTCCCCGAGAAGCCCAAGAACCTCGCCTTCACCGAGTGTCAAATCGATGTTGTTCACCGCATAGACGGTGCGTTCACCGGTGAAACGAACATTGAGATCGCGAAGTTCGACGAGATTGACCATCAGTTCGGCACCCCTGAGACCGCCGGTGCAAGGCTGTGCCCCGAGCCTGGAATCGCCATGTAACAAGCCACCTGATGCCCCATGGCATCGACGTCTGTCAGTTTTGGGCCAGCATTCGAACACAAGGGCTCAGCATATGGGCAGCGCGTATGAAACCGGCAGCCGGGCGGCGGATCAATCGGATTTGGCGGATCGCCGGTGATCGGCGGCGTTTCGGTTCGCTTGTCGGGATCGGACGAGGGCATCGCCGCGAGCAAGGCGCGGGTGTAGGGATGTGCGGGAGCATCCCATACCTGATCGACCGGCCCCAACTCGACAATTTCCCCGAGATACATCACCAGAACGCGATCCGAAATGTAGCGGACCACGTTGAGATCGTGGCTGATGAAAAGATATGTCAGCCCGAATTCGTGCTTGAGGTCGACCAGCAGGTTAAGAACCTGCGCCTCGACGGATTTATCGAGCGCCGAGACAGCCTCGTCGAGAATGACAAGACGTGGCGAGAGCGCCAGTGCACGCGCGACATTGACGCGCTGACGCTGGCCGCCCGATATCTCATGCGGATAGCGATTGGCAAAGATTTCGGGACGCAATCCGACTTTGCCAAGCAGTTCGCGTGCGAGCGTTCGGGCGGAGTTATCGTCCATGCCATGGACCTTGGGGCCGAATGCAATAGACTCCTCGACGGTCAGCCTTGGATTTAGCGAGGCGTAGCTGTCCTGAAACACCATCTGCATGGCGCGCCGGAGCTCACGCAGCGACAGTGCGCGGCCGACCAGCATTCCGTCATAAATGAATTCACCTGAATCCCGTTCCATCAGGTGCATCAGCAATCGGGCAGTGGTCGATTTTCCGCAACCGGATTCGCCGACGATGCCCATCGTTTCGCCCTTGGCGATGGAGAACGTCACATTGTCGACGGCGCGCACTGTTTTGCCCTTGCTGAACAGGCCGCCGCGCACGGGAAAATGCTTTGTCAGTCCTGTCACCTGCAGCAGCGGTTGGGCAACTCCGCCACGGTCTTCGATCGGATGGAGCATATCGATGGGTTGAGATGTTTCGGTCATGGCATCAGTTCCGGATATCCATGGCACTGCGCATTCCATCAGAGAGCAGGTTGAAGCAGATCGAGACTGCAAAAATCATCACGCCCGGAAGCGCTGCTACCCACGGGTTGACGTAGATCGCTGTGCGCAGCGTGTTGAGCATCAGTCCCCATTCCGGCTCTGGCGGCTTGGTGCCGAGGCCGAGAAAGGAAAGACCGGCGGCGAGGATCATCGAGACTGAAATAAGGCCGGTTGCATACACAAAGATCGATCCGAGCACGTTACCGAGCATGTGAACGCGCATGATGGTGAAGGCATCGGCGCCAGAGGCGCGCGCGGCTTCGACGAAGTCCATGTTGCGTACGCCGGTGGTGACGCTTTCTGCCACGCGGGTGATCTGGGGAACGAAGACGATGGTCAGTGAGACGATGGAGTTGACGATGCCTGCGCCCAGCGCCCCGGAGATCGCGATGGCGAGCAGCACCGAGGGGAAGGCGTAAAAGACATCGACTGTGCGCATGATCGCCGTATTGATCTTGCCGCCGGCGTAACCGGCGACAAGGCCGAGCGACGTGCCGATCACGAAGGCGAGGACGACCGGCAGGATACCGATCAGCAGCGACAGTCGTCCGCCATAGATCAGCCGTGCGAGCATGTCGCGGCCCAGTTCGTCGGTCCCGAGCGGATAGCCCGGCGTTCCGATCACGCGAAGGCGGCGGATCATCGAGCCCTGATATGGATCGGCAAGGCCGAGCCACGGCGCGAGAATGGCCGAGATGAAAATGAGGACCAGGATCAAGGCGCAGGCCATGCTGACCTTGTCGCGCAAAATGCGGCGGCCGACCGTGGCCCAATATCCCCGTGCCTTGGTCGCAGGTGCTGCCTGAAGGCTGGCGTCGGTGAGGGTGCTCATCGATTCAACTCCGCTTGATACGCGGATCGATCGAGGCCTGCGCGATATCGACCATCAGATTCAGGAACACGAAGAACAGCGCCAGCACGAGAATCGTGCCCTGCAGTAGCGGCAGATCGCGCTGGAAGATCGCTGAATTGAGCAAGAGGCCGGAGCCGGGCCACGAGAACACCGTCTCGATCAGGATCGAACCGCCGAGCATGTAGCCGAGCTGAAGTCCCATCACCGCCAGCGCTGTGGGAGCTGCATTCTTGATGACGTGCCGGAAGACGCGGGTTTCGCGCAGCCCCTTCGCGCGCAGCGCTTCGACAAAATCCTGCGACAAGATATCGCCCGTCAGCGCGCGGACTGTACGCGTAACGATGCCCATCGGAATAACGGATGTGGTCAGTGCTGGCAGGATGAGATACTTGACGTGCTCCCAGTCCCAGCTCCATGCGCCGGAGCCTCCGGGGCCTGCACCGACGGCGGGCAGCCAGTTCAGCTGCACCGAGAAAATGATGACGAGCACCATGCCGAGCCAGTAGTGCGGCACAGACACGCCCGCGATGGCAATGGATGTCGCGACTTTGTCGATCCATGTGTTGCGGTAGTAGCCGGCGATCAGGCCGAAGAACAGACCCAAGGAAAATCCGATCATCGCGGCTGCAAGGGCCAGCATGACCGTGTTGCCGACCGCGCGCATCACTTCGGACAGGACCGGCCGTCCGGTGGCGATGGACGTGCCGAGGTCGCCGTTGAGGGCTTTCCAGAGCCAGAGTCCGAACTGAACGGGCAGGGGCCGGTCGAAGCCATAGGCAGTGCGTAACTGGTTCGCGAGTTCCTGCGACGCATCGGCGGGCAATATTGCGACCAGCGGATCGCCGGGCGTGATGTGAACCAGCAGGAAGCACACCAGCGCGACACTAATCACGACGGGAACGACATAGACAATGCGCCGGGCAACGTAAGCAAGCACAGATCACCTTCGAAGATTCGGATATCCCGCTTCGCCACGCTTGAAGTGATTGTGGCGAAGCCGCTGTTGTGGACGCCGGAGGCGTCAATCGTCGGCTATTGGATCGATACTGGCGAGAAATCCACGAACCAGCTTTTCGGCTGAACGAGGCCCTTCACCTTCGGACTGAGAGCGCGGGGGCCAACGTCGTGGGCGACGTAGAGGAAGGCCGCGTCATCCACCGAGGCCGCGTGCAGTTCCGCGAGCGCCGCATCGCGGGCAGCCGGTTCGAAGGTCTGGCGCGCCTTCTTCACCAGCTCATCGAACTTGGGATTGTTGATGAAGCCCCAGTTATTCGACACCGGCGGCGCCATCTGCGACTGCAGGAAGCGCACCATGGCGAAGAACGGGTCCATGGCCGCGTAGGTGACGTTGATCGCATTGCTCCCGTTGGCGCTTGGGTCCTTGGTGCCGCGGCGCCAGTTGGTCAACAGCGTGTTCCATCCGATCACGTCGAACTGAACGGCGAAGTAACATTCGGCCAGCGCCTGCTGCAGATATTCGTTCATCGGCAACGGCAGCATCTGTCCGGAGCCGGATGCGGACGTTTGAATTTTGACCGTGAGCTTCTTGCCCGGACCGAACCCGGCGTCCTGCATCAGCTTCTGCGCGGCGGGCTTGTCGTACTTGATCTCGAACGTCGGCTTGCCGCGCCACGGATGGCCCGGCTCGAACGTGCCGGTCGCTGGCACCATCAGGCCCGCAAGCAGGCCGTCCTTTAGGCCTTCGCGATCGATGCAAAGATTGGCCGCCTTGCGGACGCGAATGTCGTTCCAGGGCGAGCCATCGACACGCGAGAATTGCCACGGCCAGACATGCGGCTGCTCGTTCTTGGAGATGGTAAAGCCGCGCTGCGTCAGCTCCTTGACGGCGTCTGGCGCGGGGGCCTCGATCCAGTCCACCTGTCCCGAGAGAAGCGCAGCAGTACGCGCATTTGCTTCTGGCATTGGCAGCAGGATCATCTTGTCGGTCTTGGGAACGCGGGCCTTGTCCCAGTAGCTCTCGTTCTTCGCAAGCTCGAGCCGCTCGCGCGGCGTGAACTTCGTCATTTTCCAGGGTCCAGTACCCGAAGCATCGCGTGCGAAAGCCGCCCACGCGGCTTGCGACTTCGCCTTGGCATCGGCACCCCCGGCCGCGTCATAGAACTTCTGCCATTTCGCCGGGCTCGCCATGAAGAGATTGGTGAGGTTGATTGGCAGGAAACTATCCGGTTCCTTGGTCGTGAATTCGACGGTCATGTCGTCGATCTTGCGCGCCGAGGCGAGTGTCGGCATGCGCGAGGCAGTGACACCGACCTGGCTGGCGTCATATTGCGGCGCGTCGGTCTTCAGCACCTTCTCGACATTCCAGACCACAGCATCTGCGTTGAACGGTGAGCCATCGTGAAATGCCACGCCCGGACGCAGCTTGAATGTCCATTTTGTTTTATCGCTTGCATCGACTGCCCATTCTGTCGCGAGGCCGGGAATGACGACGCTGGCCTTGTCGGCTGACGAGAGATCCCACATCGTGAGAGCGTCATACATCGTCAGGCCGGTGAAACGGTTGCCTTCGAAGCCCTGATCCGGCTGGCCGAGCGTGCGGGGAATATCGGCCGCAGTCATGCCGATGCGCAGAATAGTCTCTGCGTCTGCTGGATGCGCCAACGCAACCACGGATGTTGCTGCGAGAAATAACATCGCCGCGGCCGTGCGATTTTTTGCAGATTTGTTGTTACGCATGTTGATCGATCCCTTTGTGCATCGCTGGCTAAATCTTATGCAACGGCTATGCCAAAGAGATTCAGGTACGCCGGACTCGGATCGTTACAGTCCGCGCGGTTGTTCAGTGGACGGCGAGCCGCGCTGATCCAGAAAAGCGAACGCTGCCAAGAGATCGCTCACAGCATGTTGCGTACACGGCCCGGCTTTGAGAGAGTTCCCGAATATACTTGTATACAAGACGGGCATGCCGGCCACCGGATTGCTCGTTATTGAGGCAATCATCCTCCCACTCGCGGCCGCCATTACTCGCTCGCTGCACGAAGATGAGGGTGCTTATCACCCGTGGGGTCTGCAGGGCTCATTAGTTTGTATGCGAATGAAAGCAGCGCCGAGGGTCAACGCTTCAAATAAGCGTTGCGCAATAAACATCGTATTCTGAAGGCAAATTCAGGCGTCTGGCATCAAGCTTGCAAGCTCAACTCCAATCCATCCCATATCCATATATGGAGTTGCGTTCATGAGCTTCCGGAAAACGATCATCCTTGCAGCGCTGGCTGGTGTCATCGGCATGGCGATACCTGCCAGCGCGGAAACGGTGGTGCGATATGGCATCTCGATGGCGGATATTCCGCTCACAACGGGACAGCCTGATCGTGGCGCCGGCGGTTATCAATTCACGGGCTACACGATTTACGATCCGCTGGTCGCATGGGAGATGGATGTTGCAGACCGACCCGGCAAACTCGTGCCGGGACTTGCAACAGAATGGAAAGTCGATCCTTCAGATAAGACGAAATGGCGCTTTACCTTGCGTCAGGGCGTGAAATTTCATGACGGAAGCGACTTCAATGCCGACGCGGTGATCTGGAATCTCGATAAGGTTCTCAACGATAAAGCGCCGCAGTTTGACAAGCGTCAGAGCGCACAGGTCAAGACTCGCCTTCCATCGGTCGCGAGCTATGCAAAGATCGATGATGCAACGATCGAAATCACGACAAAGGCGGTGGACTCCTTCTTCCCGTATCAGATGCTGTGGTTTCTGGTCTCCAGCCCCGCCCAATACGAAAAGCTTGGTAAGGACTGGGATAAGTTCGCGAGCCAGCCGTCAGGGACGGGGCCATTCAAATTGACCAAGCTGGTTCCGCGCGAGCTCGTCGAGTTGACGAAGAATACGGAGTACTGGGACAAGAAGCGTATTCCAAAAACCGACAAGCTTGTTCTTGTGCCGATGCCGGAAGCACTGACGCGTACCAACGCTTTGCTCGCCGGACAGGTCGATCTGATCGAAACTCCCGCGCCGGACGCCGTGCCGCAGCTCAAGTCGGCGGGCATGAAGATTGTCGATAACATCACGCCGCATGTCTGGAACTATCATCTCAGCGTATTGCCGGGATCGCCATGGACCGACGTCCGCCTGCGCAAGGCGCTCAATCTGGCCATCGACCGCGACGCCGTTGTCGGGTTGATGAACGGACTCGCCAAGCCCGCCAAGGGGCAGGTCGATCCTTCAAGCCCATGGTTCGGCAAACCCACTTTCGAACTCAAGTACGATCTCGCCGAGGCCAAGCGGCTGGTAAAGGAAGCCGGCTACTCGCCCGAAAAACCCCTCAAGGCAAAGTTCATCATCGCGAACGGCGGTACCGGCCAGATGCTGTCGTTGCCGATGAACGAATTCCTTCAGCAGAGCTTCAAGGAGATCGGCGTCGACGTCGAGTTCAAGGTTGTCGAACTGGAGGTGCTTTACACGGCATGGCGCAAGGGCGCAGCCGACGAAAGCATGGCGGGGATCACGTCCAACAACATCGCCTATGTGACGTCCGACCCGCTTTACGCGATTGTACGCTTCTTTCATTCAGGTCAGATCGCCCCGGTGGGCGTTAACTGGGGTGGTTACAAGAACCCCAAGGTCGATGCGCTGATCGACGACGCCAAGCAAAGCTTCGACACCGCCACGCAGGACCAGCTTCTCGCGCAGGCGCATGCCATGATCGTGGATGACGCGGTGCTGGTGTGGGTCGTTCACGACACCAACCCGCATGCACTGTCGCCGAAGGTCAAAAAATTCGTGCAGGCGCAGCACTGGTTTCAGGATTTGACGACCATCGGGCTCGATTGATTAGTTGGACATTTCTCTCAGAGGATCGGTCGAACGCTGCAACCGTATCACCAACCTTGTTGCACCGGCGGAAAGAACTGGCCGCCACCCCGGCGCGGATTGCCGGGTTGGGGATTGGGATTGCGCTGAAAAAGGAAACCGAAGCCGCCGTCCTGTCGGTTGCTGTTGTTCCAACCGTCGTCATCGGCCATGAGAACCTCGCTCGGCTTTCGCGTGATGAAGCCGCCCTGCGGCTGGTCGCTCAGCACCGCAACAAACTCGGTGCGATAGTTGGTCTCTTCACTCAAAGGCTCATCGGAGACGACGATTGAGGATCGCGGCAATGCCGTCGGGGCAATGCGATCAAGAACTTCCTTCGGAAGAGTAATGCGATCGAGCGCATTTTGAGCGCCATCGCCATTTTCGATCGTGACAGCGGTCCAGCGCAGACCGGCGTCGTTGCGCGCCACCGCCGTGAACACATGCGTGCCGAGGGGTTTGCCAGGATCGCGAATTGTGACCGGAGCTTCGATGCTTGTATCGAACACTTCGCCGCCGCCGTCCGGCGCCGGCTTGTGCGTGTTACGCCGGACGTAAAGCGTCCGCGTCGCGCGGCTGATGTAAATCGAGACCGGTTCGAGCGCGAGCTTCGCGTCGAGCGCCGCCTTGGCGGTGTCGGCCTTCTTTGTCTGAGCGGTCTTGGCGGCTTCTTTGGCGGAATTGACAGCGTCAAGCTTTGAGGACGCATCCGCCTTAGCGGTGTCGAACTGGACACCCGCGTCCGCTGCCTTGACCGCGGCCTTTTGCTTGCGGTCCTCTGCCTTGGTCCTGGTCTGGTCGGTTCTGGCGGCGGCCACCGCCTTGTCGGCGGATACAAGCTCGGCATCGGCTCTCATCTTGAGCCGCTCCAACTTACGTAGAGACGCTGCGAGTGGTGCAGAATCGCGAGCCGCTGTCGCCGCAGCTTTCCTGGTCTGATCTGCGGCCGTGACTGCCTCCGCAGCTTCGCGCGAGAGCGTCTCGGCCTTTGTCGGAGCAGCTGCGATGACCTCCGCGCTCGGCACGAAGAGCGAAAGCGCCGGGTGAGAAAAGTCGATCGGGGCTGCATCGTCCGGCGAGATGATCACGCGCATTCCGATCCGCGTCTTGTCGAACAACTTTTCCGCAACGCCGTAGGGCATTCGCACGCAGCCGTGTGACGCCGCGTAACCCGGCAAAGGTCCGCCATGCAACGCGAGGCCATTCCATGTGATGCGCTGCATGTTGGGCATCCAGGCATCGTCATACATGGTCGAGCGATGATCTTTGTCCTTCTCGACGATGGCAAAGACACCGGCTGGCGTCTCGCGCTCCTTCACACCGGTCGATACTGGCGCGCGCACAATCCAGCCCTCTGCGTCATAGAACGTGACCTGCTGACTTTTGATCGACACGATAGCCATGATCGGCTCGCCTGCTTCGCGCGGTGCCGTCGTCTCGGCGGGCTGCGCGCGGCGCGTTTGTTTCGCAACTGCGTCGGCGGTTGGCACTATCAGCGGGGCCATCGCCGCAAACATCACAGCGGCTGAAAGTCTCCAATGGCGCATCGCCACAGTGGATTTTGCAGACGTCAATCGATCCACCATTCCATTCCTCGCTGCAGCGCGTGTCCGCTGTCGTGACTAATCTCACATATCCGACTCGTGAGGAACAAGCATGCTCGCAGCTGAAATTGGCACAAAGCAGACAGCAAGCGCTCGCTGCCCGCTGTCCGCCGTTGCGCGCAGGCAACACTTCCGGGAAAAGGACCCAGGCCGCCCGGTTACGCCATTGCATGGTCATACCGTTGTCCGAACAATCAACGGTGTCCGCATGCTTGGCTGTGCAATCCGGTTCCGATGAGGCTGGAATGATGAACCTGCAGCGACCTTCGACCGAGCCATTGCCATTGTTGCGATCAGTCCTTTTCGCGAGCGGGGTTGTCGGCTTGCTCGCCGCTTCCGGGCCGGAAGGAATCCAGGCGGCCGGCGCGGTCCCCCGCGAGGACATCAGTTCCCACTCCACCGAGTACCTGCTTGCCAGCGGATCAATGCTTAATACCGACCTTGGTCAAGACAATGCAGCGATGTCCGAACTTGCCGGATCGGTTGCGAAGGCTCTCATGGTTCTGGAAAAGCCGGACCCGGTTATCGAAGGAGCCTCGATTAAGTCTCCGGATCTATCGCGGGCGCAATCAGCCCCCGTGCAAGTCGTAAGCGCAGACCCGTTTGATATCCAGATCGGCGAGCTAAATAAGCCCGTCAGTGCCGTCGAGATTATCGACGAATGTCTGGTCATAGAAATTTGCGTCGATCGATATCTTTGGGCGCTTTATCAGCGAACACCCAAGGAAGACACAATCAAGGTGCCTGAACGCAGAAAGGTTTCCGTCAAGCGCAAGGGCAAGATCGTGACCGTCGCCAGAACCTTCACCAAGCTTGTGGATCAGGATTTCGGGTGGAAGGATCCGAAGGCAGCCGAGCGGATTCGCTTGCCGATGATGGACTACGTGATCGGAGGCATGGACCGGAGCTTCAAGCTGAAATTATTTTATATGCTTCACGCAGCGGAGGCGGCGGGGCTTTCACCCGGCATCACCAGCGCATTTCGTGATGACTACCGCCAATCGATCGCAAGCGGTCTCAAGGCGGCAAGCAACAAGTCGTTCCATGGAGGAAGTTCCCGCGGCGGCTATGGGCATGGGCTCGCGGCCGATATCGTGAGTGTTGATGGCGGGACGCGCAATCAGCGATGGGCGTCGTCTGACAAACTCTGGAAGTGGGTTGATGTGCACGGAAAGGAGTTCGGAATCGGACGCCCGTATCTCGGCAAGGACCCGCCGCATGTCGCGCCAGTCGATGGCCAGGAATATGCGAGACACAATCGTAGTAGCACCCACCAGGTGGCGGCTTCTGATGTGAAGAAAGCTGATGCGAAAAAGGCTGAGATAAAGAATGCTGAGTTGAAAAAGGTGAGGCCGATAGCCACGCGCGATCACGCGCGTCCAGCGAAGCGCCCGATCAGGGTGGCCGCTTCAAAGCTGAAAGCGAGCTGATTGGCCTGAGCTTGACGTCAGGCTCTCAACATCGACCCGCAAGTCGCGTTCCATTATCGTTGTGGCATCGCTTCGGGAACGATGGTCTGGACGATCGAAGCATCCAGCGCCTCGTAGTCGTGAAGGCCGATCATGTCGTAGAGCTCGGCGCGGGTTTGCATGCGATCGACGGCGTTGTGCGTGCCGCCGTCGCGGGCGATCGCGGCATAAAGGTCCTGCTGGGCCTTGTTGGCGACACGCAGCGATGAGACCGGCCAGATCACCATGCGGTAGCCCATGTTCTGGAATTCGGATGCCGTGAAGAAGGGCGTTTTCCCGAATTCGGTCATGTTGGCGAGCAGCGGGACGCCAGGCATCCGCTTGGCGAAGGCGCGGAACATTTCCTCCGTGTTGAGGGCTTCGGGGAAAATCGCATCCGCACCGGCTTCCATGTAGAGCTTCGCACGCGCAACCGCTCCGTCCAGCCCCTCACTTGCAGCCGCATCTGTGCGCGCGATGATGACAAGGTCTCGGCGGGCTTTTGCGGCAGCAGCCACCTTGGCGGCCATGTCGTGTGCATCCGCCAGTTTCTTGTCGTTCAGATGCCCACACTTCTTGGGCAGAAGTTGGTCTTCGAGATGCACCGCGCCTGCGCCCGCATCCTCAAAGGTGCGAACCATATGCATGACGTTGAGGGCCTCGCCGTAGCCAGTATCGCCATCCACCAGTAGCGGAAGGTCGGATGCGCGCACGATCTGCCTGACGAAGAAGGTTACTTCGTCTACTGTAATGACGCCGAGATCGGGCAGCCCCATCGATGCGGTCATTGCCGCGCCTGACAGGTACAGGGCTTCAAAGTTCGCAGCCTTGGCCTGAAGTGCGGCCATGCCGTTGTGCGCGCCCGGCAAACGCAGGATGTCGGAGCGATCGAGCAGGGTGCGAAAGCGGCGTCCGGCACTTTCAGTGGGAAGATCGGCGGCAACAAGGTAAGGCATGGTCTCTCCGTCAGGCCGCGCGCACCGCGGACGTCGTTTTGCCGCGTGACTCGATCGGCACAAAGCTGAGATTTTCGGGCCCGACATAGTTCGCGGAGGGCCGGATGATCTTGTTGTCGATGCGCTGTTCGATCACATGCGCCGCCCAGCCGGACGTGCGCGAGATCACGAACAGCGGCGTGAACATGGCCGTCGGTACGCCCATTGCATTGTAGGATACGGCACTGAACCAATCGAGATTGGCAAACATCTTCTTGGTTTCAGCCATCACCGACTCGATACGATCGGCGACATCGAACATTTTCATGCTGCCGGTTTCCGCACTCAGGTGGCGCGCGACATCCTTGATCACCTTGTTCCGCGGGTCGGCGATTGTGTAGACCGGATGGCCGAATCCGATCACAACTTCCTTCGCCTCGACACGGCGACGGATATCAGTCTCGGCCTGGTCTACATCATCGTAGCGTTTCTGGATTTCGAACGCGACTTCGTTGGCGCCGCCGTGCTTCGGGCCGCGCAACGCACCGATAGCCCCGGTGATCGCGGAATACATATCCGACCCCGTGCCCGCGATCGAACGTGCCGTGAAGGTCGAGGCATTGAATTCATGCTCGGCATAGAGAATGAGCGAGGTGTGCATGGCGCGCTCATGGGAAGCCGACGGCTTCTTGCCGTGGAGCAGATGCAGGAAGTGTGCTCCAATGGAGTCGTCGTCCGTCTCGACATCGATGCGTTTGCCATTATGGGCATAGTGATGCCAGTAGAGCAGCATTGACGCCAGCGAAGCCATCAGGCGATCGGCAATGTCGCGCGCGCCGGGCAGATTGTGATCGTGGGCTTCGGGCAGAACACAGCCGAGCGCCGAGACGCCGGAACGCATCACATCCATTGGATGCGCCGCTGCGGGTAACAACTCGAGTGTTCGCAGCACGGTGGCCGGAAGCCCGCGCAGCGCTTTCAGTTTTGCCTTGTAGTTACGCAGTTCCGATACCGTGGGGAGGCTGCCATGAACGAGGAGATAGGCGATTTCCTCGAACTCGCAGCTTTCAGCGACATCGAGAATGTCGTACCCACGGTAGTGCAGGTCGTTTCCGGTGCGGCCGACGGTGCAGAGCGCGGTGTTGCCGGCGACAACGCCGGACAACGCGACGGATTTCTTCGGCTTCGGTGTCATCGCATCCTCCCTTGACTCGTGATCAGCTGTTCGCGGCGCGTCTGGCGACGGCTTGTGGCCAGTCGAAGATGCCGTGCGGAGCATGCGAGCCGAGCAGCTTCGCATCGACCGTGAATGTGAGGTCGGTGAGTTCACCTGCCTTCAGAGATGTCAGGCGCTCAACAGTGGCGATGAAGCGATCCTGTTCAGCGGAAGCGATGATGCCTTCCGACAGCGTGCGGAACTTCTTGATGTAGTCCGGACGCTTGAAAGGCCGCGCGCCGAGCGGATGTGCATCTGCAACCGCGAGTTCGTCGCTGATGATCGAGCCGCCCTTGAGCGTGACGACCACACGGCCACCAAAGGCCTTTTCCTTGGGATCGTGACTGTGATAGCGGCGCGTCCACTCGGAATCTTCCACCGTGGAAATCTTGTGCCACAGCGACACAGTACCCGGTCGATTGGCGCGTTCCGGCGCGTAGGACCGCTCGTGATGCCAGCCGCCGTCTTCCAGTGAGACGGCGAAGATGTACATGATCGAGTGGTCGAGGGTTTCGCGGCTTGCCTTCGGGTCCATCTTCTGAGGATCGTTGGCGCCGATGCCGATCACATAATGAGTGTGATGGCTGGTATGGATGACGATGCTCTCGACCTTCGACAGGTCGCCGATCTTCGGGCCCATGCGCCGGGCGAGGTCGATCAGCGCCTGGCTCTGGTATTCGGCGGAATGTTCCTTGGTGTAGGTATCGAGAATGGCGCGCTTCGGCTCGCCTTTCTCCGGCAGCGGCACGATGTACTGAGCTTTCGGGCCGCTCAGCAAATACGCAATAAAGCCGTCCTCACCTTCCCATGCGGGCGACGGCGCGCCTTCGCCGCGCAATACGCGATCGACGGCCTCAACCGCCATCTTGCCTGCGAAAGCGGGAGCATAGGCCTTCCAGCTCGAAATCTCGCCCTTGCGTGACTGGCGCGTGGTGGTGGTGACATGCAGCGCCTGCTGCACCGCCTGATAAATCGTCTCAGTTGGCAGATTCAGCAGCGTGCCGATGCCCGCCGCGGCCGATGGTCCCAGATGAGCAATATGATCGATCTTGTGCTCATGAAGGCAAATGCCTTTCACGAGATCGACCTGGATTTCATAGCCGGTTGCAAGGCCACGGATGAGATCGGCACCAGATGCGCCGACATGCTGCGCGACTGCGAGGATCGGCGGAATGTTGTCGCCGGGATGCGAATAGTCTGCGGCGAGGAACGTGTCGTGAAAATCGAGCTCACGGACCGCAACCCCGTTGGCCCAGGCGGCCCATTCCGGCGCGACGCGCTGTTGCTTGTTCAGGCCGAACACGGTTGCACCCGGCTGGAACGGGTGTGCCTCCGCCTGCAGGCGCGCGCTGGCGACGGGGCGGCGCGCAACCGATGCCGCCGCCACCGCCGCGTTATCGATGATGCGATTGCCGATCATCTCAACGACATCGGTTTCCACGGCAACAGGATCGGCTGCTACTTCAGCAATCTTCCGTGCGAGCTGATCGGCGCGGGCGAGAGGTTCGGCGGACTTGTAGGTGCGAACGGTATGCTGCTTCACGAATTTGCGTCCTTGTTGCTTCAGGTCAGTTGATGTTGGGGAGATGCGGTGACAGCGTTTTTGAGAATCGGTATCGGCCGTCCGCGTTCATCCACGGCCACCATTTCGAACGAACCGCGCACAACGGCCCGACGTTGTCCGCTGAGAAGGTTCTCGCGGATCATTTCAACGGCGACCGTCATTGAGCTCCGGCTTGCGCGTTCCACGCGCGCGACCAGTTCGACGAGTTCGCCGACCGGAATGGGTTCGTGGAACTCGATCTTGTCGGACGTGGCCATCACCACGTTGTGGCGGGCGTGGCGCGCGGCAGCGACGAACGCAGCTTTGCCCATCAGATTCAGGGCGTTGCCGCCAAACAGCGTGCCGTAATGGTTCGCCACTTCTGGAAACACCACTTCGACAAATCGCGTTTCGGACGCGCTATCGCGGGAGAGACTTTCGGCGGAAATTTGCATGGCGGCTCACAGCTCGCTTGCCAATTGCGTTTAACTTCGCAATATCTGCATAGTCAAACTCAGTGAAATGGCTGAAAAAGCGTATTTTTGCGAAGGTTTGCGGCAAGTTTTGCAAAGTTTGCAAATTCGAGGTGGCCGATGAAAAAGACGTTCATGGGCGTGCGGCTGAAACGTCTGCGCGAGGAGCGCCGCCTGACGCAGGCTGCGCTCGCGGCCAAACTTGGGATTTCACTCAGCTATCTCAACCAGCTCGAAAACAATCAGCGGCCGCTGACATTGCCGGTTCTGCTGGCGCTGAATTCGACTTTCGGTCTCGATGTCCAATCGTTTTCCGAGGATGACGAAGCGCGGTTGATTTCGGACTTGCGTGAGGCACTGGCCGATCCCGCGATCGGGGAATCTATAGCAACCGCTGATTTGCGCGAACTCGCACTCAATATGCCGGCGGTGGGGCGTGCACTCGTGACGCTGAGCCGTAAATACAGGCAGGCGGCCGAACAGGGTGCAATGCTGTCAGCGCGGCTTGGGGAGGATCGCCAGGCCGCATCCGCAATTCTGCCGTCGACACCGTTCGAAGAGGTGCGTGATTTCTTTTACGCGCACAACAATCACATTCCAGAACTGGACGAAGCTGCGGAAGCGATCGCCACGCGTATGAAATTTCCGATTGGACAGATGGCCCCCGCGCTTGCGGCCTATCTCGAAGAACGGCACGGCGTGAAAGCGATGTTTGATACGTTCGAGGAGCCGCCGTCCGGTACACAGCGGACGTTCGATTCGCGCACCAAGATCATGCAGCTTTCGCGACGCCTGCGGCCTGGCCAGCAGGCCTTTCAGTTCGCGACGCAAATTGCCATTCTGGAATTTGACAGCGAACTGCGGGCTATCATCGACAAGGCCGGCTTTACCAATGATGAATCGCGTGGATTGGCCCGCATCGGTCTTGCCAACTATTTCGCGGGCGCGATGGTTTTGCCTTACACCGCGTTCCTCAGCGAAGCCGAGCGCTGGCGATACGATATCGAACTTCTCGGTGATCGCTTCGGTGTCGGATTCGAGACCGTCTGTCATCGCTTGAGCGCGCTGCAGCGGCCGAACGCACGCGGCATTCCATTTTTCTTCATTCGGGTGGATCGCGCGGGAAACATCTCAAAGCGACAATCCGCGACAGACTTCCATTTTTCCCGCGTGGGCGGAACGTGTCCACTCTGGAATGTCTACGAGGCGTTCGCGAGTCCGGGACGAATCCTGACGCAACTGGCACGGATGCCGGATGACCGGACATATCTCTGGATCGCACGAACGGTCTCGCATGGGCAGGGCGGCTATGGGGCAGCGGCAAAGAACTTCGCCGTCGCGCTCGGCTGCGACATTCGTCACGCCGAGCGCATTGTTTATTCCCAAGGCCTGAGTATCGATCCTTCCGTCGCGACACCGATCGGCATGGGTTGCAAGGTGTGTGAGCGGTCGCAATGCCCTCAGCGCGCTTTTCCGCCCATCGGGCGCGCACTGCATGTTGACGAATCCCGAACGCACTTTGCCCCGTACGCCGCATCTCCGTAAAGCTTTGCGCTTCAAAGCCGAACTCCCTCACGAATGAAATTGCTGTCGTTTTCAGGAGACTAAAACGTCTCGCGCATCAATCGGACAGTTTCGCTGTCCCACAAGCGTGCTACAATTGTGTTTGCTGAGACGAAATGGCAGCGTTCCTTGATCGTAGATGCCCGGAATTTTCGGGTAACCGGCGTTTCATGTGCTTCCGGAGTAAGTCGTGAGAAATCCGTACGAGGTTCTTGGCGTCGCTCAGTCGGCTTCTCCCGCTGAAATCCAGAGCGCCTATCGTAAGTTGGCGAAAAAGCTCCATCCCGATCTCAATCCCGGCGACAAGGCGGCCGAAGAGAAGTTCAAGGAAGTTGCAGGGGCCTACGACCTGCTCAGCGATGCCGAGAAGCGAAAGCGCTTCGACGCCGGTGAAATCGATGCATCCGGCGCGGAACGACCGCAGCACAATTATTATCGCGATTTTGCCACCTCGGGGAACGGACACTCTTACGCCGACGATTCCGGCTATTCCGATTTCATGGATACCGACGACGCGTTTGCCGAACTTCTGCGACGCGGGCAGCGAGCGCGCGCCAATCGCCGCGGTCAGGACCTGCATTACAGCCTGCCGGTCGATTTTGCGGATTCGATCACGGGTGCGAACAAACGCCTGATATTGCCGGATGGTGGCACGCTTGATGTGAAGATCCCGCCCGGTCTGGTCGATGGGCAGGTGCTGCGGCTGAAGGGCAAGGGTGCCCCGGGCACCGGCACCGGCGCGCCGGGAGATGCGCTGATTGAGGTAGAAGTTCTGTCCGACAAGCGCTTTCTGCGCGAGGGTGACGATATTTCTCTCGAATTGCCCATCTCGCTATCTGAGGCGGTGCTCGGGGGTAAGGTCAGGGTGCCGACGCCAACCGGGGACGTGACCATGTCGGTGCCAAAAGGATCGAATACGGGAACGACCCTGCGCCTGAAAGGAAAGGGTGCGCCGCGCCGCGATGGCGGCCACGGCGATCAATTCGTTAAATTGAAAGTGATTTTGCCAAAATCTCCTGATCCGGAACTCGAGGCCTTTGTCGCGAATTGGGAGAAGGGCAAAAAATTCAATCCGCGTGAAGACAGGATATCCTGATCATGAACAAGCAAGAGTTTCTGCGTTCTTCGGGGGTTCACGTTCAGACACTGGAGTTTTGGCTTGAACAGCAGTGGCTCATTCCCGAGGAGACATCCGTCGGCACCCAGTTTTCCAACGCGGATGTCGCGCGCGCTCACCTGATCCATGATCTAAAGCATGATTTCGGAGCCAACGACGAGGGCATCGATGTGATCCTTCATCTCATGGATCAACTGCACGGCTTGCGCCGCGCGTTCGTGCAGTTACAGGAAGAAATCCAGAAGCGCACGCCTTAGGAGACTTGCAACATCGATATCGATAACAGCGCTGCGACGACCATTTCGGCAGAGACTCAGGAGAACAGCATGACCGGAAGACTGGCGACGCTGGGACACGGAGAGATCGATCCGCTCATTATGCAGGCACTCGTTCGCAAGCTTGTCGCAAAGGGAATTCTCTCGCCGGATGATGTGCGCGCGCTTCTGTTTGAGGCGGCAACCCATCTGGACCTTGTCGGCAGCGCGCAAACACCTCAAGCAGCCCAGATCATCGTTGATGAAGATCTGGTGCCTGTATTTTTGGGGAAGGATTAATAGCCGCGGGACCGCGATCAGAGGTCACGATCGACCGGCCTGAAAACTCTGAGCCGACGCCGTATCCATCCGAACTTTATGGAAGAGTTCAATAAAGGAGAAAGCTGAGATGAAGAATCAGATCAAGGAAAACATGGAAGTTATCGGAGCCGATGGTGTCCATGTCGGAACGGTTGATCGCATGGTGGGCGATCGCATCAAGCTCAAGAAGAGCGACAGCTTCGGGAAGCACGAAGGACATCATCATTACATCGAGAAGGGTTTTGTCGCGGGAGTCGAGGGCGGCAAGGTGCGTCTTTCAGCAAATGCAGACATAGCCGTGACACTTGAGGAGGAGTCCTCCGGCCGGCCCGTCAAGCTTTAAGGACTGTCTGGAGGCAGTCGTAAAGGCTGCCTCCAACTCGTTGGAGCGGGGACACCTTGTCCGGTTGGACGAGACGCCACCGCCGCAGATATCTCCATCAATCAGGAAGGCCGCTTCGATGCAGGAATATGATCTCTATTTGAATGTGAAGAAGCCCGCTGTTGGGCTCTACGTGCGTAAGGGAGCCGGTCTTCCCGATCTTGCCGACAAGGCAGACTGGGCCTTTGACGGCACCGCGGCGCAGGATTTGTTGCCGGCGGACGTCGTGAAAGAAATTGCTGCCAATGGGCATGCGTTCCGGGACATGGATTGAGTCGCGCAAGTTCGTGAAGGGCACGAGCCGGCCGCGACTCTGATGAGGAGGTTGCCTCTGAGCTGGCGCGTCACACCGTCGAAAGCTAAGTCCATCCACGCTATAGCTGGCCAAGAACACGCGAGGCTGCGCCCGGGACCACAACTTGACTTGATCAAGATGCCGGGCCGGATCATAAATTGGCAGGGGCGGCCCGGATGCAAGCCTGTTGCCGGTTGACCAGACTGTGCCTGATGCGAGAATTACCGGGCAGGCCAGTTAAGGAGTGATGCGTGCCACCTGTCGTCTCGCAACCGGTTGTCGCTAGACTTTCGCGGTCCGCCATCTTTCTTGTCGCAACGATCAATACCGGGGCAGCATCTGAACAGGTAGTTCGCGGGCTGTGTGCTGATCTTTCCAGCCTGCTGCGTGCGGTGAGTTTCCGTGATCTGGATGGCCAGTTGTCCTGTACCATGGGGTTCGGCTCCGCTGCTTGGGATCGGCTGTTCGGAGCACCGCGACCAAGGAATTTGCATCCCTTTCGCGAAATTCGCGGTGTGCATACTGCTGTTTCGACTCCCGGCGACATTCTCTTTCATATTCGCGCGGCGAGCATGGATCTCTGCTTCGAACTGGCAACGCACATCATGTCGCGGCTCGCCGGCGCAGTTTCGATCGTGGACGAGGTGCATGGCTTCAAGTTTTTTGACGACCGCGACCTGCTTGGGTTTGTCGATGGGACCGAGAATCCGGTCGGCCAGGCCGCTGATGCCGCCGTCCTCATTGCCGACGAGGACGCTACTTTTGCCGGCGGCAGCTATGTGATCGTCCAGAAGTACCTGCACGATGTGGAGCGGTGGAATAGGGTGCCCGTTGAGGAGCAGGAGAACATCATCGGCCGTCACAAGCTATCCGATATCGAACAGCTGGATTCCGTGAAGAAGCCCTATGCGCACAACGTTCTAACGTCGATTGAAGAAGACGGAGAAGAGATTCAAATCCTGCGCGATAACATGCCATTTGGCGAAGTGGGCAAGGGCGAGTTCGGCACATATTTTATCGGCTATGCACGTGCTCCGCAGCGCATCGAAAAGATGCTGGAGAACATGTTCATCGGCAATCCGCCGGGGACTTACGACCACCTGCTGGATTTCAGCCGTGCAGTGACGGGGAGCCTGTTCTTCGTGCCGACGGTGACGTTCCTGGACGATGTGGATCCTGAAGCGCAGCCGGTCGAAGCCGCAGTTACAAACAAGCTGAACGTCTCCGAGGCCGCGCTGCCGAATGCGTCTCCCGGCGATGGTTCACTCGGTATCGGATCCCTGAAGAAAGAGGCCACCACATGAACAACCTTCATCGGCATCTTGCGCCCATTTCCGAAGCTGCATGGGAGCAGATCGAACAGGAAGCATCCCGCACCCTTAAGCGCCATCTGGCGGCGCGACGGGTCGTCGATGTGGTGGGTCCAAAGGGCGTCGATCTTGCGGCTGTCGGCACCGGTCATCTTCACCAGATCAAGTCGCCTGGCGATGGAATTCAGGTTGCGCAGCGCGAGGCGCAGGCGCTGATCGAGGTGCGCGTGCCGTTCGAATTGTCGCGACAGGCGATTGATGACGTTGAGCGCGGCGCGACGGATTCCGATTGGTCTCCGGTCAAGGAAGCAGCACGCAAGATCGCCTTTGCCGAAGATCGCGCGGTGTTTGAGGGATACGGTGCGGCGGGCATTCAGGGTATCCGTGAAGGCAGCAGCAACGCAGGCGTAGCACTTCCCGCAAATGCGCGCGGTTATCCGGCGGCGGTCGCGCAGGCTGTCAGCCAGTTGCGTCTGGCAGGCTGCGAGGGACCCTATGCACTGGTGCTGGGCGCGAATGCCTATACGGCCGCGTCAGGTGGCACGGATGAAGGGTATCCCGTGTTTCATCATATTGAGCGGATCGTGGACGGCGGGATCATCTGGGCACCTGCTCTGACAGGCGGATTCCTGCTCACCACTCGCGGCGGGGATTTCGAGCTGGATATCGGCCAGGATATTTCCATTGGCTATCTCGGCCATTCGAGCACAGCGGTTGAGCTTTATTTGCAGGAGACTTTCACTTTCCGCGTGCTGACGAGCGAGGCATCCGTGATGCTCTCCGCGGAGAGCAAGTAGCCGCGCGGACGGTTTTTCAGGCAGGCCGATAAAAGGGTGCAGGATGGCGGCGGATCCGAACCATCACGTCGTTATTGTTGGAGCAGGTTTCGGGGGTCTTGAAGCGGCTCGCGGTCTTGCGAACGCACCGGTCCGCATTACGGTGGTTGACCGGCGCAATCACCACCTGTTTCAGCCGTTGCTCTATCAGGTAGGTACGGCCACGCTTGCGACCTCGGAAATCGCGTGGCCAATCCGTTATCTTCTCCGCAAGCGGAAGAATGTCACCACATTGCTCGGCACCGTGATTGGCGTGGACACCACGGCGAAAACGGTTCTCGTCGAAGACGAGAAGCCAATTTCTTTCGATACGCTGATCCTGGCGACGGGTGCTTGCCACGCGTACTTCGGCCACGACGAGTGGGAGCCTTACGCGCCTGGACTGAAGACGCTGGAAGATGCGACCAAAATCAGGCGGCGAATTCTTTCCGCGTTTGAACAGGCCGAATGGGAGACAGACGAAGCGGAACGCGCCAAGTTCCTCACATTTGTCATCATTGGAGCCGGCCCCACGGGTGTGGAGCTTGCAGGCACCATCGCCGAGCTTGCTCACGAGACATTGCACGGCGATTTCCGCCGTTTCGACACCAGCAGCGCGCGCGTCATTTTGATCGAGGCAGGCCCTCGCATTCTTGCAGGATTTACAGAAGACCTGTCGAACTATGCGCAGCGGGCACTGACGCGTCTTGGAGTGGAAATCAGATTGGGGCACGCTGTTTCAAAATGCAGCGAAGAAGGTGTGGAGCTTGGCGGCGAATTTCTTGCCGCCAAAACGATTCTCTGGGCGGCGGGCGTGGCGGCATCGCCTGCAGCGGATTGGCTTCATGTGCCCGCGGACCGCGCAGGTCGGGTTCTGGTTCAGCCGGATCTGACAGCGCCCAGACATTCCGATATTTTTGTCATCGGCGACACTGCACATGTGGAATCTGCAGATGGGAAGCTCGTCCCCGGCGTGGCGCCTGCGGCCAAGCAGGAAGGGCAGTATGTCGCCAAGGTGATCCAGGCGCGCCTGCGTGGAGAGAGTTTTGGTCGGGCCTTTGCGTACAAAAACGCAGGTAATCTGGCGACCATCGGAAAGCGCGCGGCGATCGTCGACTTTGGCTGGATCAAGCTGAAGGGCCGTCTGGCGTGGTGGATGTGGGGGATCGCTCACATCTTCTTCCTGATCGGATTGCGCAACCGTCTCGCCGTCGCGATGAACTGGCTGTGGATCTATGTCAGGGGGCAGCGCAGCGCCCGCCTGATTACGCAGGGCGTTGCGAAGAAGGGCTCATCGCAAAACTAGGCTCTTGATACGGATAGGGGGACGTTGAGTAATAGCCGTGCCATTCACGCGGCATGACTCGCGGCGAACGTCGTATTCAGCCCAACATTTGCGTATCGCCGCAGATCGAGATGGCTTGACCTGAAATCGTTCTGCCCCGCGGGCTGCACATGAACACGATCTGATCGGCGAGCTGTTGCGGCGTCACGTAATCCTTGATCGATGTGTAGGAAAATGCCGTCCGCTCCATCTCGGCAAACGAGATGCCGCGCTGCTGGGCCTTCGCTTCCAGCACCCGCCTCTGGCGGTCACCGGCGACAAGACCGGGCAGGATCGCATTGACGCGGATGTTATCCGGTCCCAGTTCGATGGATAGGGACTTCGTGAATCCGATCACGCCCCATTTTGCTGCGGCGTAGGGGCTTCGCATCGCGAAGCCAAGCCGCCCGGCCGCGGACGAAATATTGACGATCGAAGCGTTCGTGCTTTCCCGCAAGAGTGGGACGGCAAGGCGAGTGCAGTTGAACTGTCCGGTCAGGCAGATGTTGAGGCATCGATCCCAGTCTTCGGGATTCATCTCCTCGACTTTCGCGGTCGGTCCTGCGACGCCCGCATTGTTGATGAGCACGTCGAGTCCCCCGAGAACGCTCGTCGCTTCCCTGAACAACGATTGGACGGCCGTGCGATCAGATACGTCGCAAATCGACTGGCTGAGCAAGGGATCGCTCGTTTTCAGCGCCTTGAGTGCTTCTGTGTCCACGTCGCATATATGAACCTTGGCACCCTCACCAGCGAAGGCGCGCGCGATGGCGAGGCCGATTCCGTTGGCCCCTGCCGTGACCAGCACGCGCAATCCCTTGATGTCGAGGTTCATGTCGTCTCCAGAAGGCTTGACTATTCAGCGAGCCCGCCGCGCGAGAGGATTACCTCTGCGGCGTTGTTGATGTCGGCAGCGATGCCTTCGCGCGCACCGGCTTCGTCGCCAGCCTCGACCGCGGCCAGAACTTGCGCATGGAAACGTACAGCGTCGCCCTTGGCCAGACGTTCGGGATTTGCGCGCAGATCGAGATTGATCACCGGGCCGGCCTTGAGCCAGAGCGCGCGAATGATGTCCAGCAGGGTCGCGGAGTGGGCGGCCTCATAGACCGCAAAATGAAACGACTTGTTGTATTCGACAGCGCGCGGAAGGTTCGGTTTCGTGGCGCGGCTTTCGGAACGCATGGCGGCTTCCGCGCGCGCGATTGATTTGAGATCGCTGTCTGTGCGGCTTCTGGCTGCTGCTGCGGCAACGTGTCCCTCAATGGCAATGCGCGCCTGTGTGAGATCGCGAAACTGTGCGGCAGTCATCAGCCGCACGCGGACAGCGCGGTTCGGAGTGACTTCAAGCGCGCCGTCGGCCACAAGTCGCGAGACGGCTTCGCGGACCGGCATCATGGAGACGCCCAGGACTTCCGCGGTCTGGCGAAGCGATATTTTTTCACCCGGTGCCATCCGGCCGGAGATCAAAAGATCGGAAAGCTGCGCGTAAGTACGCCCGCCCAATGTCTGGCGGTCGAGCGGCTCGACCAGATCGAGGACAGCGGGGCGGTTCATGACCGGTAATCCTGCAGGGCGTGCATCGCGAAACAAGGGACTCGACAAGGCGACAATCGTTTGCCAGTCTAAGTGTGATCACAGATCACGGCAAGCGATATAAGCGCCCAACAACCGCGCGACGCCGGGCCGGAAATAAGCGCCGCAAAACGCGGCCGTCACAGGGAGGATGGCTATGTCGATCAAGGATGAAATCTCGCGACGTCGTTTGCTGAAGACCGCCGGCGGCCTCGCGCTGGTGTCTGGAATGTCCGCGCCGTCGATTTTGCGCGCCCAGTCGGCTGACGTCATTCGGTTCGGTCATCTGACGCCGCGTACCGGCTTTCTCGGGCCGCTTGGCGAATATGGCGTGATGGCCGCCGATCTTGCCGTCGAGGAAATCAATGCGGCAGGCGGCGTGATGGGCCGCAAGGTCGAGCTTCTGAAGGAAGACTCGGTCAATCCGCAGACAGCATCCACGAAAGCTGAGCGCATGATCGAGCGCGACAAGGTCGCTTGTATCATTGGCGAAATCTCGTCGGCGTCGTGCCTGACGATCGCGCAGGTTGCCTCGCGCAACAAGACTCTGTTCATCAACACCGGCGGTAACTCGGATGCGCTGCGCGGCAAGGATTGCCAGCGCTACATGTTCCATGTCGAGTCGCAGAACTCCATGTATGTGAAGACCGTCGGCCGCTCGTTCCTGCAGGAAGGGCTGGTCAAGGGTAAGAAGTGGTACTCGCTCACGGCGGACTATGCCTTCGGTCACGATCTGCTGCGCGTTGCCAAGCGCTTTATGGAAGGCAATGGCGGCCAGTTTGCCGGTGACGATCTGGTGCCGACCGATGCAACCGACTTCTCGGCCTATCTGCTCAAGATTCGTGACTCCAAGCCTGACCTTGTCGTGATCAATCTTGCAGGCAACCAGATCACTAACTTCCTTAAACAGTACGCCGAGTTCGGTTTGACCTATCCAGTCGGCGGATTCGGCTTCGATACCGCGCTCGCCTGGGCAGCGGGCAAGGGCAATTTCGTCGGCACCTGGCCCGTGGTCTGGCATCACCTCATCGACACGCCGGGCACCAAGGCCTTCGTTGCGGCTTTTACCAAGAAGTACAACAAGCCGCCGGAGAACCAGGCGTGGGGCGATTACATAGCGACCTAGATCGTGGCCCAATCGATCAATGAACTGAAGTCCGCTGAATCGCCGAAGATCATCGAGCACTTTGAGAAGGGCGCTAAGTTCGACCTCCTGAAGACTCGCCAAGGCTACTTCCGTGCCTCGGACCACCAGTTGATGCACGAAATGTACGCGGTGAAGGCGCTGCCCGCAGCGCAAATCAAGAACCAGTGGGACATCTTCTCATCGAGCGGTCCGGTGCCCGGCCCGAACGAGGATCTTGAAGTCATCGCGGCGACCAAAGAAGAGAACAGTTGTACGTTCCCATCGTAAAACTGACTTGATGCGATCCTCCGGGGCATTCGGAGGATCGCATTTTCCTTCTTGTACGAGGCTTGCGTGAAGCGCTCGCCTGTTTGATCGCGGGGCGGCGAAGATGTCCGGTATTTTGCTCGCACAGCAGATTCTGAATGGACTGCTAGACGGCGTTTACTATCTGCTGATCGCGTTGGGTCTGTCGCTCATCTTCTCGCTCGGCGGCATCGTCAATCTTGCGCATGGCGCGTTCTTTGCGATCGGGGCGTATCTCACGCTGGTAATCTCACCCTATCTCGGATTCAGCGGGGCATTCGTGCTTTCCCCCGTGGCAGTGGCGTTGCTCGGCGTGGTGATCGAACGACTCCTGTTCACGCGATTCTATCGTGCCGATCCGATCCTCTCGCTGCTTCTGACATTCGGTTTGGCAATGGTGGCGGAACAGGCGCTGCGCATGATCTTCGGCGCGCCGCCGTTGTCCTATTCGATCCCTCCGGCTCTGCGCGGGCAGGTGGCGATCGGCTCCTTCATTTATTCCTTCTATCGCGTCGTCCTGCTCGGCATTGCTGCTGTCTGCGTTGCCGGATTGTGGTTCCTGCTGAGGAAGACCGCATTCGGACGCGTTGTCCGCGCGGGTGTTCAGAACCCGGACATGGTCGGCGCGCTCGGGATTTCTCTGCAGCCTTATATGTCCGCAGTGGCAGCTCTCGGCATCGGGCTTGCGGGACTGGCCGGCGTACTGCTCGCGCCGATCTACGCAATCCATCCGGCCATGGGCAATGAGATCATTACGCCCGCATTCGTGGTGGTGGTGATCGGCGGTCTTGGATCGTTCTGGGGCGTGGTGGTCGCAGCCTTGCTGGTCGGCCTGGTGAAAGGCGTCATGGTCGGAATCGGTTACTCCGCTGCATCCACAGCGGCGATCTATCTGCTCATGCTTCTCGTGCTCGTGTTCAGGCCGCGAGGCCTGTTCGGCGAACGCATCACCCGCTTCGAGTGAGGCCGTCGCCATGCTCAAGCGCTTTCCCGTTCAACTGATCATTGCCGCTGTCGGCCTGTTTGTGCTGCCATCGTTGATGATCGCCCTTGGTCTGACGGTGACGTCGGCGACGGAAGTGGTTGTGTTCGGCATCGCCTGCATGGCGCTGAACATCCTTGTCGGTCACACCGGTCTGGTCTCGTTCGGGCACGGCGCATGGTTTGGGCTTGCGGCCTATGCCGCGGCGCTGCTTCAGCGCAATGTGATGCCCGGATCGTTCTTCGGTCCCGCGGTTGGCGCGATCCTTATTATCATTCTGGTGGCGATCCCGTTTGGTTTCCTCATCCTCCGACGTCGCGGCGTCTATTTTTCACTGCTGACGCTGGCGCTGGCGGCAATGCTCTACACCGTGTCGTTCCGCTGGACCGACGTGACCGGCGGCGAAAATGGCATCGGTGGTATCGTCCGCCCTGCGGCTTTCGGTTTCGATCTGGATTCGCAGATCACCTATTACTGGTTCGTTGCGGCGATCGCCTTTCTGGTGCTGCTGTTGTTGTGGCGCTTTCACAATTCGACGGTGGGCTCCGTTCTGGTCGCGGTCCGCGAGAACGAGCAGCGTGCGCGGTTTCTCGGTTATCCAACCAATCGCTACAAGCTTGTCGCCTTTGTGCTATCGGCGGCTTTGACCGGACTCGCCGGCATTCTGCTGCTGTACAAAAATCGCATGACTTCGGCCGATCCGATTTCGGTTGCGTTCTCCGGCGAATTGCTGGCGATGGTTGTGATCGGTGGCATGCGCAGCTTTCTCGGCCCCGCGCTGGGTGCGCTATTTTTCATCCTGTTTCGCGAGATTTTCGGAATTCACACCGAGAACTGGCTGCTGTGGTTCGGACTGGTCTTTGTCGGCTTCATCGTCTTTTCACCGACCGGCCTGGTGGGTGTCGGCGAAAAGCTCCTCGCGCCGTTCCGCAAGAAAATTACCGAAGAGGCCGCGATGGCGGCGCGCAAGGTCGAAGCCTTGCCGTTGCCGGAATTTTTGCGGCCGAAGACGGCTGTCAATGGACCCGTGCTGGCGGCCCGCGACATGGTCAAGAGCTTCGGCGGCATCAAAGCCGTGCAGGGTATCAACATTGCGATTGCGGATCGCACGCTACATGCGTTGATCGGACCGAATGGAGCGGGCAAGACCACGGCATTCAACTTGTTGTCCGGCATGTTTCCGCCTGATGAAGGCGAAGCCTCGTTGATGGGCAAGCCTATCACCGGCCATTCGCCCGAGGAAATTGCCGAAGCTGGTATCGGCCGCTCGTTCCAGATCACCAATCTGTTTCCGGAATTGAGCGTTGGCGAGAACATCCGTCTTGCAGTACAGGCGCGGCATCCGCGCCGGTTCGATCCATTTACCAATGCGCTGTCGATCGAGGAGATCAATCGCGAAACCGACGAAGTGATCCGTTATCTTGGTCTCGCTGGCATCGAGAAGGCGCAGGCCGGCGCGCTCTCCTATGGCGGCCAGCGACTGCTCGATATGGGCGTGGCGCTTGCCACCGCGCCACGCATATTGTTGCTAGACGAACCGCTCGCGGGTCTTGCCGCTGCGGAGCGTGAGCGGATTGGTGCGATCATCAAGCGCATCTCGTCGGACCTGCCGGTTTTGCTGGTGGAGCATGACATTGACCGGGTATTTGCGCTCGCTGACCACGTGACGGTCATGAATGAAGGCCGCGTCCTGCTCGACGGCACTGTAGAAGATGCGCGCAGCAGCAAGAAGGTTCAGGAAATCTATATCGGCTCCGGTGCTGCCGCCGTGGCGGCCAAGCCGCGCGAAACCTCGGCCAAGACCAGCGCGCTGCTCACAGTAAGCGGAGTCAATACATTCTACGGCAAGAGCCATATTCTTAACGATGTCAGTTTCACGCTGCATAACAACGAGATCATCGCGCTGCTTGGCCGCAATGGAGCAGGCAAGTCCACACTACTCAAGACGCTGGTTGGCATCGCGCCTGCCGCGAACGGATCGATTCGCCTGGCGAAGTCCGAACTGGTCGGACGTGCGTCAGCAGAATGCGCGCGTCTCGGTATCGGCTATGTGCCACAGGGGCGCGGCCTCTTCGCCGGCATGAGTGTCGAGCACAATCTCGAACTCGGCGGATTGAAACGGCAGACCGGCAATGGCGTGCATTGGACGCGCGAGCGCGTCTACGAATATTTCCCGCGTATTCGCGAGCGGCTGGATAGTCCCGCGGACTATCTCTCCGGCGGCGAACAGCAGATGGTGGCGGTGGCGCGCGCACTGTCTGGCGACGTGCGGGTGTTGTTGCTGGATGAGCCGTTCGAAGGTCTCGCCCCCGCCGTAGTCGAGCAACTGTTCGAGGCTTTCGACAAGCTGCGTAAGGAAGTCGCGATCATCATCGTGGATCACCACCTTGATCTGGCGCTCGCGCTATCGGATACGACGGTCGCACTGGAGCGCGGGCGGATCATGCACGAAGGGCCATCAAAGGCGCTGCGGGACGATCTCGATCTGCGGCGCAAGGTGCTGTGGCTGTAAGAACGAAAGACAGGAATATGTCCAATAACAAAAGAAACGTAGCTATTGTCGGCGTTGGTCTGATCGGCCGGGCGTGGGCGGCGATCTTTGCCCGCGCAGGCTGGAATGTTCGGCTGACCGATCCGAATACGCCGACGCTGGAATCTGCGCCTCAACTCATTCTCGGTGAGCTGCGTGCTCTCAATCGTCATGGTCTCGCTGATGATCCCGAAGGCGCAATGGCATGCATTTCGGTGGCATCGACCCTGGCGGATGCAGTGAAGGATGCAGAGTTCGTTCAGGAAAACGGCCCCGAAAAGGTCCACGACAAGATCGCGCTGTTTGCGGAGCTTGACCGGCTTGCTGCTCCCGAGACGATTCTCGCATCATCGACATCGGCGATTGTCGCGTCGCGCTTCACGGAAAACCTGAAAGGCCGCGCGCGATGTCTTGTCGGCCATCCGGTAAACCCCCCGCATCTGGTGCCGCTGGTCGAGCTTTGCGGCGCGCCATGGACCTCCCCGGGAGTCGTTGCTCGCGCGCGAGACATCTATCGTGCCATCGGTCAGGTCCCGGTGACGGTCAACAAGGAAATCAACGGCTTTGTGCTCAATCGGTTGCAAGGCGCGCTTCTCGCGGAAGCCTTCCGGCTGGTCGGTGAAGGTTACATTTCGGCCGAAGATCTGGATCACACGGTAAAAGACGGTCTTGGATTGCGCTGGTCGTTTCTCGGGCCGCTGGAGACGATTGAGCTAAATGCGCCGGGCGGCATTCCGGATTATTGCGCACGCTACACGGGGTTTTATAAGGAACTTGCGGCGGCATCTGCAGGTCCGGAGGTTTATCAAAGCCCCAATGTCGACCGCGTCACTGCGGCGTGGCCACATCAGCCTGCACCGGAGCGGATTGCGGCGCTGACGAGCCGGCGCAACGAGAGGCTGGCAGCGCTGGTTGCGCATAAAGCCAAACAAGACGGAAAAGCGAATTAACTCGACGCGCGAAAAGAGAGAGACAAGAAATGAGCCGTAAAGTCATCATCACCTGCGCTGTGACCGGCGCGATCCACACGCCCTCCATGTCGAAGGCTTTGCCTGTTACGCCCGAGGAGATTGCAGACGCAGCCATCGGTGCGGCAGAAGCCGGGGCTGCCATCGTTCATCTGCACGCGCGCAATCCCAAAACCGGCCAGCCCGATCAGAGCCCGGAGGCTTTCGCGCCATTTCTCAAAGTCATCAAGCAGCGCTCAAATGCAGTGGTGAATCTGACCACTGGCGGCTCGCCGACGATGACTGTCGATGAAAGAGTCCGCCCGGCGGAATTCTACAAGCCGGAAGTAGCATCGCTGAATATGGGATCGATGAATTTCGCATTCTTCGGCATGCTCAACCGGTTCAAGACCTTTGAGCATGAGTGGGAGCGCAAACATGTCGAGAATAAGGATATTGTGTTCCGCAATACATTTCAGGATATCGAGTATGTCCTGAGCAAATTGTCCGGAAGCGGCACGCGTTTCGAGTTCGAGTGCTACGACACCGCGCACCTCTACAATCTAAAATATTTCCTCGATCAGGGGCTCGTGAAGGCGCCGCTGTTCGTGCAGACGGTGTTCGGTCTGCAGGGCGGCACCGGTGCACATCCGGAAGATGTGCTGCATATGAAGCGCACCGCGGATCGCCTGTTCGGCGATCAGTACGTCTGGTCTGTGCTGGGCGCGGGACGCAACCAGTTGCCGATTGCGGCCATGGCGGCGGCGATGGGCGGCAATATCCGAGTAGGGTTGGAGGATTCTCTGTGGGCTGCGCCGGGCCGGATGGCCGAGTCCAATGCCGAGCAGGTTCGTCTTGCACGCAAGATCATCGAAGGACTTGGTCTCGATGTTGCCACGCCGGACGAAGCCCGCGAAATCCTTCATCTGAAGGGCGGCGATACGCTTCAGGTCTGATCGTTTGCGGAAAGCAGGATGCGCCGATCTCCGGCGCATCCTGTCATTGTGTTCAGGCCGCGCCTGCCTGCGGTTGCAGAGAGCTTGCAGCCCTGATCCACTCCCGCGCCATGGTCAGGTCCGTTTGAGACAATTGATGTCCCGTCGGTAACACCGGATGCTGGACATTTGCACCGGCGTTCGCCAGCAGGGTTGCAAGCTCCGTGGAGTTGTTTGCCGGGATGATCGGATCGAGCTTGCCCGATACGATCAGCACCGACTTCTCCCCGAGATCGGCCTGCTGGGGTTGCGACAGTGGCACCATGGCGCGCAGCAGGATCGCGCCAGCCAGCACGTCGGGCCGGAGCAGCAGCATCGCGGCTGCGATGTTGGCGCCGTTCGAGTAACCCAACGCAACAGGTGCCGCGATCCCATAACGCGCACGAGCGGCTTCGACGAAATTCGCCAGTTCGTCGGCGCGCCGGCGAACGTCGTCTTCGTCGAATACGCCTTCCGCAAGTCTGCGGAAGAAACGTGGCATGCCATGTTCAAGCACCTTGCCGCGCGGCGACAAGAGAGCGGAGCCGGGCGAAACAGCCCGGCCCAGCGGCAGCAGATCATTCTCGTCTCCGCCGGTGCCGTGAAGCAGCAGGAGAGGCGGTGCTTCGAGCCGGTTTCCCGGCTCGAAGCGATGGATGAAGGCGAGATCGTTACTCATTACGCAGCCTTTCCAAGGGGTGGAAGGACTCCCTCGATTTCCTTGCGATGGGCCTCGAGGAACTTCGGCAACTTGAGGTCCTGACCGAGCGTCGCCACCGGCTCATCGACGGCAAAGCCCGGGTCATCGGTTGCGATCTCAAACAGCACGCCGCCGGGCTCGCGGAAGTAGACCGAACGGAAATAGTTGCGGTCCTTCTGCTCCGTCGAATGCTGACCGTGTGTCTCGACCAGCTTTCGCGCCATCTCGACCTGTTCAGCATCGTCCTTCGCGCGGAAGGCAATGTGATGAACCGAGCCGGCGCCCTGCCGTCCAGGCAGGAAACCCTTGGCTTCATAGATGTCGACCACGCCACCCGTGGCGAGGCCGGGCACCTTGAAGCGGATCACCGATCCTTCGCGGGCAGCTTCCTCGAAGCCGAACACGTCGGTCAGGATCGCTCCTGTCTTTGCTGCGCTGTCGAGCAGCAGTGTAACGCCATGAAAGCCGCGGATTGCGTGCTCAGCCGGGACGTCGCCATTGCTCCAGCCGGGTTCGCTTTCGAGGCCGGGCACGCCAACCAGCGCAAGGCTCATGCCGTCCGGATCGGTGAACGGCAGCACGGATTCACCGAAGCGCTTTTCCAGCGCTTCATGGGCGATGCCCTTCTCGATGAAGCGGTGCGTCCAGAAGCCGAGCGACCGCGCCGGAACGCGGAAGGCGGTCTGCTGGGTCTGACCGACACCTCCACGACCGGGCGCGGCGCCTTCCCACGGGAAGAACGTCAGGATCGTGCCGGGGCTGCCGGCATCGTCGCCATAGTAGAAGTGATAGGTGCCCGGATCGTCGAAGTTGACGGTCTTCTTGACGAAGCGCAGCCCAAGCTGGCGGGTGTAAAAGTCGAAGTTCTGCAATGCGTTACCAGCGATTGCGGTGACATGATGAATGCCGGACATGGTCGTCTCTCCTGCTTGATGAAGCGTATCGAGCCTCGATTGCAGGGATATTGGCCCTCGCTGAATTAAAGACAATCAGCGCTTTCGTGGCATATCTGTCTATGATTTGATGACAATCATTTTCCTTTGTGAGATCTCCATGGACAAGCTCGCCAGCCTTCGGGCGTTTGTGAAAGTCGTCGAACTTGGCAGCTTTTCCGAAGCCGGGCGGCAGCTGCGTCTCTCCCGTTCGGCGATCAGCAAATATGTCGGGGAGCTTGAGCAGAGCCTTGGTGTTCAGCTCCTCAACCGGACAACGCGTCACGCCAGCCCCAATGAAAATGGGCAGATGTATTTCGAGCGCGCACTGAGCATTCTGGCGGATATCGATTCCGCCGATCAGGCGGTGGCACATTTGCAATCGACCCCGCGCGGTCTTCTTCGTGTGAATGCACCTATGTCATTCGGCACGCTGCAGCTTGGCACAGCCATCGCCGACTTCATGGAACTCAATCCGGAGCTACAGATTCATCTGGTGCTGAGCGACGAGCAGGTCGATCCCGTGCAGGGCGGGTTCGATGTCACGCTGCGGATTGCTGACCTGGAATCGTCAAGCCTCATCGCGCGCAAGATCGTTCCGATCGAGCGCTTGATCTGCGCTGCGCCGTCTTATCTGAAACAGCGTGGGATTCCTGTTCATCCAAACACATTGCGCAGTCATACCGCGCTTACCTATGGATTCCTTCTGACCGGTAACCAGTGGAAACTTACCGGCAAGGACGGCGATCACTGGATTCAGCCGTCATGGTTGCTGTGCGCCAACAACGCAGAGGTTTTGCGGGATGCCGCCGTAAAAGGGCGAGGGATTGCCCTGTTACCGACATTCATCGCCGGTGCAGCACTTCGTTCCGGAGCGTTGCAAACCGTCCTCGACGATTACAGGGCGCCCCCACTGACGCTTTATGCGATCTATCCTCCAACACGGCATCTTGCCGTCAAGGTTCGCCTGTTCATTGATTTTCTTGTGGAGCGATTCAAAAGCGGTCCCGAAGGCTCTGTCGCGCCGGCATTGACGGCCACGTGACTTGCGCTCAATAGAACGTTCCTGACTATCTCTCCAAAGCAAGGCGCAGGGAATGAACAAGAGCGTTGGTATCGTCGGCGTCGGCATCATGGGCACCGCCATGGCGCGCAATTTGTGTCAGGCGGGCTTCGATGTCGTTGGATACGATCCCGTTCCGCAAGCCCTCGCGCGTCTCGATGAGGCCGGAGGCCGGGCATTGGCTTCGCCGCGCGCCGTCGCGGAGGCCGCGCCCATTATCATCATGTCGCTGCCCAAGGCCGAAGCCCTCACCGATGTTATTAGCGGAGAGGGCGGTATTGCTCAGGCGGCGGGAAGCGGGCAGATCGTCATTGAATGCTCAACACTGCCGCTGGACATCAAGCGCGCGGCTCACGATGACATGGAAAAGCACGGCAAGATTTTGCTCGACTGTCCGATCAGCGGCACGGGCGCGCAGGCCATCAACAAGGACCTCGTCATTCTGGGGAGTGGCGACAAGGATGCTTTCGAGCGTTGCGCGGCGGTGTTTGACGGCATGTCGCGCGTTCAGCACTATCTCGGCCCGTTCGGTCGCGGCAGCGTCATGAAGTACATTGCCAACCATCTCGTCACCATCCACAACGTTGCGGCGGCGGAGGCAATGGTTCTGGGCATCAAGGCAGGGATCGATCCATCGCTGGTCTACGATACGCTTGCGGATAGTGCCGGAACATCGCGCATGTTCCAGATGCGCGGTCCCCTGATGCGCGATGAGAATTATGACGTGCCAACAGCCACCATCCGCATGCAGCTCAAGGACATCGCGATCATCGATGCGTTTGCCGACGGTCTCGATTGCGCACTGCCGGTCTATGCGGCCGCATCGCAGATTTATCATGCCGGTGCTGCGCTTGGCCGCAAAGAGCAGGATACCGCTGCGGTATGTGCCGTTCTTGAAACGATGCACGGAATTGACCGCAAGAAACCGGCGTCGTAGTCCAATCGCTCCATCGCGTTCTCAATATATCTGATCGAAAGGGCTTGGACTGATATGGCCGATCTCGCAATCATGGTCGCGCCGAACGGTGCGCGGAAAGGCCACGCCGACCATCCCAATTTGCCTTTGACGGCTGACGCGATTGCGGTGGATGCACAGGCCTGCCAGGCCGCCGGTGCGCAGGCCATTCACATGCATGTCCGCGATGGCAATGGACGGCATACGCTCGATGCGGCGCGTTATCTGGCTGCGACCGATGCTGTGCGGCGCATAACAGGTCCGGACTTCGTGATTCAGATCACGACGGAGGCAGTGGGCATGTTTAGGCCCGACGAGCAGATTGCGGTGGTGCGCGCGGTGCGGCCCGAGGCCGTCAGCATTGCCACGAAAGAACTAATTCCGGACGCGGAAGCCGAAGCATCTGCTGCGGCGCTTTATCACTGGGCGCATGAGCAGCGCATCGCAGTTCAACACATAGTCTATGCGGGGAGTGAATTTGACCATCTCCTCGATTTGATCGGTCGTGGGATTATTCCGGGTCATCGCCACTCGGTGATTTTTCCGCTCGGACGCTACGCGGCGGATCAGGAAAGCGATCCTGCGGAACTTGCACCGTTTGTTGCGAAGGTTCGCGACAGCGGAGGCATGGCGCGGTTCGACTGGTGGGTTTGTGCCTTCGGCGCGTCCGAGACGGCGTCACTCGTAGCTTCGGCCGCCATGGGCGGACATTGCAGAATCGGATTTGAGAACAGTTTTATCAACGCGGACGGCACGCGTGCGGAAAGCAATGCGGAGCGTGTCCGGGATTTGCGCTCCGCGCTGAGCGGTATCCAGCGCCAGCCGTCATCGCGAGCTGACGTCTTGAGAGCGCTGGGGAAGCCCGACTAGCCGTCGCTCAACATCAGCAAAACGGCCATTCTTTCAAGCAACTTGTCTTCGGCAGATTGGTGTCGCCGCATTTTGTGCGCCGCATCGGAACTCAATCCGCTTGCATTCGCGCGCGCGTTGTTTTATTTATCGTGTGATAAATCAAAAGGCGTCGTTAAAATTCGGGGAGTGCAGGCATGAAAGTTCTCGGCTTCAATCATCTGTCCATCGGCGCGAAGGACCTGGAAGAGTCGGCTCGCTTTTATCAAACCGTCCTTGGCATGGAATTGATCCCCACTTACAATTTCGGTTTCAAGACGAAATACTTGCGCTGCGGAGATCTGCAGCTTCATCTCTTCGAGCTGGATGACAGCGTTCCCGTTTACCAGCACTTTGCGCTCGATGTGGACGACTTCCACGCCGCCTACGAGAAGGCGAAGGCGATTGGCGCGCTTGATTCCAAAGCCTTTCGCAACTCCGTGAATGAACTGCCGGACGGATGCGTGCAAATGTATCTGCGCGATCCTGCCGGCAATCTGGTCGAAATCGACTGGCCGGATGTATCCACGCTGGATCGTTCGCGAATCCCGGAAATGAAACTGTTGTCCGAATTCGCGACGCAAGATGATGAGGGCCTGAAGGCATCGCTCTATCTCGATCGGCCGCACATCAAGCCGAACGCTCCGAGAAAAGCTGCGTCGCGATAATTGTCAGGGAGGCCGTCATGACAGGCACTGTGCACAAGCTGGATCGGCGTTTAAGCGGTCAGGACGACACCTATGCGGAGATGCTGCAACGAGCGCAGGCGCTCGTTCCAAAGTTGCGCGAGCGAGCTGCGATAACCGAGGAGATGCGTCGTCTTCCGCCGGAGACGGAGAAGGATCTCCACGCAGCCGGTCTGTTCAGGATTTTACAGCCCAAGCGTGTCGGTGGCTCCGAGCTGGACTACGTCGCACTCGTTGATTTTGCCGATGTGATTGGTCTCGCCGATGCGTCCGTTGCCTGGAATCTGGCGAACCTCGCCAGCCACCACTGGATGCTCGGCATGTTTGACGAGCGGGCACAGGATTTGATCTGGAAGGACAATGTCGATGCTTTGATCGCATCGTCATTCGTGTTTCCCGCAGGCCGCGCCACGAGGGTGAAGGGCGGCTACAAATTGTCCGGTCGCTGGCCCTTCTCGTCCGGTGTGGACTCAAGCACCTGGAATATGCTCGCAGGCATTGTGTCGTCCGAGGACGATGCCGATGGCGTCGAGTATCGCGTGTTTCTGCTCAACCAGAGCGATTACACGATCATCGACACGTGGAATTCGACCGGCCTCAAAGGGACCGGATCGAACGACGTCGAAGCCAAGGATGTGTTCGTTCCTGAACACATGACCCTGGCGGTCAGGGATGTCGCGGGCGGCCCTACGCCAGGGAGCGTCGTCAATCCGAGCCCGCTTTACGCGCTGCCGGTGTTTTCGCTGTTCCCGTTCGTGCTTTCGGGCGCGGCCCTCGGCAATGCGCAGGCTTGTCTGGACGACTACGTGGAAACCGCTCGGCATCGCGCTTCGACCTACAACCGCGCCAAGCTGGGCGACCTGCAAACGACTCAAATCAAGATTGCCGAAGCCTCGGCCAAGATCGATGCGGCCCGTCTCATCATGCGCCGAACCTGTATCGACGCGATGGCGGATGCGCGTCGCGGAGACGTTCCACTGCTCGCAGAGAAAACGAAATATCGCCGAGACGGTGCTTATGCGGTCAACCTGTGCACCGAAGCAGTTTCACTGCTGTTTTCGGCGAGTGGCGCACGCGGTCTTTATACGACGGGTGCGCTCCAACGGCAGTTCCGTGATGCTCATGCGATCAATGCACATATCGCGTTCAGTTTCGATGCAGCTGGAACGAACTATGGCCGCGTCGTGCTTGATCTGCCATCCGAAAATCTGACCCTTTAAAAAGGGATAGAACATGGCTGCTGTTCCGCACCATCCGGCCGAGTTTGGGACCGAACTTTCGAGTGACAGTTCCTCGATTGATCCGCGCGATTTCCGCAATGCGCTCGGCTCTTTCGCCACCGGTGTAACCGTGATCACGGCGGCAACGCCCGATGGCAAACAGGCTGGCCTGACCTGCAATTCGTTTGCGTCGGTTTCGCTCAATCCGCCGCTGGTTCTCTGGAGTCTGGTGGTCTATTCGCCGAGCATGAGTATCTTTCAGGACGCGAGCCATTTTTCAGTCCATGTGCTTGGCGCTTCCCAACAGGCACTGGCGACGCAGTTCGCCACACGCGCCGAAGACAAATTTGCCGGGGTTAAGTGGGAGCCAGGTTTGGGCGGTGCGCCCGTTCTGGCCGATGCAGTCGCCACATTTCAGTGCCGCACGGCGGACCGTTATTACGGGGGGGACCACGTAATTTTCCTTGGTGCGGTGGAAGCTTATGCGTACAACCAAGCCGAACCGCTGCTTTTTGCGCGCGGCAATTTTGGTCGCTTCGTTTCCGGGGCATGATCCCGCAGGTTTCTATGGCAAAGAAGTCCACTCCATCCGTTGCGCGTGTGAAGCAGAAACGTTTGTCTCCGGAGGAGCGGCGTCAGGAATTTGTCCGTAAGGCTACGGAGTTTTTTTCCGAAGAGGGATTCAACGGCGGCACCCGCGAACTGGCGCGCCGGTTGGGTGTGACGCAGCCGCTGCTGTACCGCTATTTTCCGAGTAAGGAAGAACTGGTCAAGGAAGTCTACCGCAAGGTTTACCTCGAACCGCTTGATACGGGCTGGGAGAAGCTGCTCACCAATCGCTCGCATCCGATCCGGGAGCGGCTCATACAGTTCTATGAGGCCTATACGGATGTAATCTTCTCGCGGAAGTGGCTGAGAATTTACCTGTTTGCGGGTCTGAAGGGTCTCGATATCAATCGCTGGTATGTGGGCGTTGTGCGGGACAAGATTTTGACGCGCATTATCAAGGAATGCAGGTTTGAAGCCGGACTGCCGGCTCAGGCCAAGCCGACCGCGACAGAAATCGAAATGGCCTGGGTCTTTCACGGCGGTATCTTCTATTACGGCGTGCGCCGATACATTTACGAGATGGTCCCTCTTCAGGAAAAGGAAGAGATGATCGCGAATGCGATCGATAGCTATCTCGCCGGATTTGCGCGAATTGCTGCCTCAGAATCCAAGAAGCCCGTTGCGAAATCAAACCGGCTCAATGCTGCCGCTCTTCGCTGACCTTTGGATGGCCTCGAACGTGCGGACGTTGGTCAGCATCTCGTCATGGGTGACGGGGTAAATGGGACCGCCGAGCGCGGCCTGGCCAAAAGCTTCCAGATTGTCCCGCACTGCCGGATGCGGCTGATAGTAAGCAGCTTCCGGCGGCCGGCCCCGCAGAACGCGGGTGACATCCCAACCGGTTGGATTTTCCGGGTGCGTCCGGTCGCGGATTTCCATCCAGCCTTTCGATCCCAGCAGTGCGAGGCGGCCCATGAACGGCGTCGCGAGAACCGCATTCAGCGTTGCGGATGTTCCATTCTCGAATCCGATGCTGATTGAAAGTGTGTCGCCGTTCGCAAAATGACTGCCGAGGGTTGCGAGGCGTGCCCAGACATGGGCGGGCTTTCCAAGCATCGCGATGGACAGATCAACCAGATGGATTCCGGTAGCCGACAGGGGGCCAACAGGATTGAGCGTGTTTGACAGACGCCAGTTGTCCTGCGGCAGATTGAGAAATTTGTCCTGGCTGAAATTGCCCTCCAGCACGAGCGCATTGCCGAATTCGCCATCCGCAAGCCGCCCGCGCATCTCGATGACCGCTGGCTCGAAACGACGCTCGTGACCGATGCCGATCTGCACCTTTGCGGTCTTGACTGCTGCAATAGCCCGCTCGGCGTCAGCCGCCGTTGTGCAAAGCGGTTTCTCGCAAAAGACGTGGCGTCCCGCTTTGGCGGCCGCTTCAATCTGGCCGGCATGATGATCCTGCGGCGTGCAGAGGATAACGGCATCGATATCGGATCGAGCCAGCGCATCTTCGAAGCGAGCGGAGGTTTCGAGCCCAAGCGCTGAACCTTTCGCACGCATTGGCTCAAGCGGATCGATGCCAAGGACCGGCCTGATGACATCGCTGGTTGCAAGATTGCTGGCGATGGTTTGTCCCCACCATCCCAGCCCGACAATGGCTGCGCGGATCATGCTGTGTGTTCCTGAATTCAGGTCTTGACCATCTGGTCGCGATACCAGTCACCGATCTCGCTTGCGGTCATCAGCGCGACGCCGTCATGCTCGATCACGTAATCGAGCAACTGCTCCAGATATTTGATCCGGTGCGGAACGCCGGTGATGTAGGGATGAATCGAGATTGCCATCACGCGGGCATTTTCTTCGCCCTCGAGATAGAGACGGTCGAATTGGTCCATGCCGCGGCGCAGGAACTGTTCCGAGGTCATGTGCTGCAACGCATGAACGACGATGTCGTTGGTCTCGACAGTATAGGGGATCGTTGTGATGGTTCCGTGCGGGGTTTCGATATCCTGCGGAAGATCGTCGATAACCCAGTCCGCGACATATTCGATCCCATTCAGGCGCAGAAGATCGAGCGTCTCGCCGGTTTCGGTCAGGCCTGGACTTTCCCATGAGCGGGGTGCCTTGCCCGTGAATTTGGCGATCGTATCGACGGCGCGCTTGATAGCGTCAGCCTGATTCTCGACCTTGTGCATCGGGCCTTGCAGGAAGCCATGCCCCATGAATTCGAAACCGGCCTCGCGGGCTGCAGACGCCACGCGCGGATAGGACGTACAGACATTCCCGTTGATGGCGAGCGTCGTCGGAATATTCCGGTCGGTCAGCGCTTTGAACTGACGCCAGAATCCCGCGCGCATGCCGTATTCATGCCATGCCCAGTTCGGCACGTCCGGAAGCAGCGGTTGTCCCATCGGCGGACTGAGAACCGTGCGCGGCATCGCATTTTCGATGCGCCATTCCTCGACGTTGAGAATGACCCAGACGGCGAGTTTCTTTCCGCCGGGAAGCTTAAGCTTGGGGCGGTCGATAAGAGCCTGATAGGGGATGCGATCGGTGAGAGCCACTGGAGTGCCTTGTTCTTGTTATTCTGCGGCCTTGGCATGCTTTGGCGAACCGGCCTTCACTAGCGGCATGACCTTTTCCGCCGTCAGGATCATGGATTTACGCCCGAGCTCGCGATCTTTCCAATCCTTGCCCGCGTAAAGCAGCGTCCCGAATGTGCCGACTTCATCCTGAAATGCAAGGATCTGATCGGCAACACTGTCAGGGGTGCCATAGATAATCAGCTTGTCGCAGATCATTTCAAGCGTCACGTCGTCGTTGGGCTGATCGCGGTGGGTCTTGAACAGTTCGATGCGGCCGTTCTTCTTGAGCTTGGTGAACAGCGAGCGATAGTAGTTCACATAGGGACTGTTGGGGTCTGTTGCATAAGCCTTGGCGGTCGCCGCGTCGTCAGCGACGAAAACGCTTTTCGCGACACGCCAGTTGGCGGGATCTGCGGGACGGCCGCCACGTTCGCAGCCTTCGACATATTTCGGCCAATGGCTCTTCACCCAGGCCGGCATCAGGAAATTCGCCGAGATTGGATCCCATCCGCGGACGGCCGCCTCGGTCACGCCCTTCGAGAACGGTGCGACGGCGGTGACCACGATCGGCGGATGCGGGCGCTGTAGCGGGCGAGGGATGTAACCCTGACCGATTTCCTTGATCTGCGTACGCTGCGTCGACACCGTCCAGTATTTGCCCCGAAGGTTGTAGGGCGGCTCTCCTGACCAGATGGCGAGTACCTGATTGATAGCTTCAAGGAACATCTCGTTGCGGTTAAAGTCGAGGTTGCCGAACAACTCCGCGTCCGACAACAGGCCGCCGGGGCTGATGCCGAAAATCAATCGGCCATCGAGCATGTGATCCAGCATGGCAATGGTCGCTGCGACGGTCGCAGGATGCGTGTTGGGCATATTCACGGTGCCCGTGCCGAGCTTGATCTGCTTGGTTGCCGCCGCGATCCAGGCCAGAAAAGTGATGCACGACGTAATGTTCTCGGCTTTGTCGGTGACATGCTCGCCGACATAGGCCTCCGTGAACCCCAGCTCATCCGCC